>JBMFWV010000080.1:0-14111 GCA_049964915.1 Rhizomicrobium sp. | reverse complement strand
GTGGGAAGATACGCGGTCACTCTTCCGCTGCTTAAAGCTCGAATCGATGGAAATGCTCTACAGGTCGCTATTGCACGGGTTCTCCAAACTCGAACCAATCATCGGGTCGGACACTTCCTGATGGCGAATGTTGACTCAATAAATCCGCGACCGGTCCTGCTCCGATGCCCCAAAATGAAGGCAGCAGGTCGCTATTGCCTTTTTTCCGCAGTTTTGTGGACTTTTGTCGCTGGATTGGGAACTCGAGCACATCACAGCACCGTGATGTGACTCATTACGGGCACGGAGCCT
The DNA here is from genome assembly GCA_049964915.1 of Rhizomicrobium sp. Lineage (GTDB taxonomy): Bacteria > Pseudomonadota > Alphaproteobacteria > Micropepsales > Micropepsaceae > Rhizomicrobium. The sequence continues at coordinate 13,820 of JBMFWV010000080.1, read as the reverse complement.
CGGGAAAAACCACTCGTGCCAGTAGGTGAGCTTTCTTCATGCTCAGTTCCGGGAATTGCTGTTCCCGGTTCGCACGACCGGCGCGAACAGGCTCCCCCGAGGACAAAGCAGGAGCGGCTTGCCGGGTGAGAAGCTTCTTTGACCTGAAGATTTTGGCTTTTGCATCCACAGCGGAGAAAAGGTCGGAAAATTCCCCGATCGACTCCGATGTTCCAAGAAAAAGATAGCCGTTCGCACTCAAGGTAAAATGGAAAAGATTCATTATCCTCTTTTGCAGAGGCGTGTCCATGTAGATCAGGACATTCCTGCAACTAACCAGGTCCAGCCTGGAGAAAGGAGGGTCGGCAACGAGGTCCTGGACCGCAAATACGATCGAATCGCGAATGTTTTTCTTGAGGCCGTAGCCGCCCTCCTTTCTAAGGAAGAATCGCTCCAACCGTTCCGGAGAAACCTCCGAAGCGATTGTTGCGGGATATTCGGCAACCCGGGCGCGCTGAATAGCCTCAGGATCCACGTCGGTTGCAAAAACCTGAAGGGGGACGTGCCTGTCCCGTTTATCCATCGCTTCCTCAAAGAGCATGGTAAGCGAGATGGCTTCTTCGCCCGAGGCGCACCCCGGCGCCCATACTCGTATCGGTGATCCGTCCCGATGGTTGGCAAGGATCTGGGGAATCACTTTGGCGGCCAGAACTTCAAACGCAAACGGGTCTCTAAAGAAGCTCGTCACCAGAATTAGCAACTCTTTAAAGAGCCTGTATATTTCGGCATGGTTCTCCTGGAGATACCGGTGATAGTCCACCACCAGTTCGATCTTGTGAACGGCCATGCGGCGTTTTATCCGCCGATGGATGGTGCTCTGTTTGTATCCCGTGAAATCCCTGCCGGTAACGGAACGAATAAGCATAAGGATCTTCTGCACGTACCCGGCGAATTGCTTTTCTTCTGTTTGAAGTTTTCCGGCAGATTTGAGGTAGGGTTGTTGAACATAGCCCAGCAATTCCTGTGGGATTTTATCGACCCGCAGAATGTGGTCGGCAAGACCGTCTTGTATGGCGCTCCTTGGCATTCCGTCGTATTTTGCGCTTTCCGGATCCTGGACGATGGCCATCCCCCCGGATTCTTTGATTGCCTTGAGGCCCAGGGCGCCGTCGCTGCCGGTACCCGAGAGAATGACGCAAAGAGCTTTCGCCCCCTGGTCCTGAGCCAGGGAGCGCAGGAAGTGATCGATGGGCAGGCTGATCCCTCGCGTTTTGACAGGATCCGTCAATTGAAAAATCCTGTTGAAGATACCGACGTCCTGTCCCGCAGGATTGAGATAAACGCGATTGGGCTCGACCTCTACGTCGTCGTCGGCATTCAGCACCTCCATTTGCGTGTGATTTTGCAGGAGGGCCCCCAGCATGCTCTTGCCTTTAGGATTCAAGTGCTGGATGATCACAAAGGCCATACCCGAGTCGGACGGCATGTTATCGAAAAAAATCTGCAGCGCTTCGAGCCCGCCTGCGGAAGCCCCAAGAGCGACGATAGGGAATGAGTTACCCGTGATCTCGCTTCCGGATCGCGTTTGCATATTCAACTCCTTTGTTTTCATCCTGATCCCTCATCGACATCCAACAGAGGCATGATACAAGAAAGTTTAACCTCATGAAACAGATTATTCCCACACATGAGTTTGCGAAGCGGGGGGCCCTGGTCTCGGCTCCGAACTCGCGCTCAAGAGGGTTCCTGAGGTCGTTCACCACCCGATCGGTGTCCGGCCCGGTTCGCATCGGTTCCTTTGGGGGGTTCGTCTTTGCGGACCTCCCGTTCCGCCTGAAGCCAGTCTCGATCGGCCTGGCCATCGCGGCGGTCTCGCTGTTCGTAGAGTTCGTAGGCGCGTTTAGCGATCTGTGGGGTCACATCGACCGACGCTTTGGCCAACAGGGGGGCGGCAGTCGGATCGAAAATCCGATACGCGAGCAGCTTCACGCGGTCGCTCAAAAGCGCCCATAGCAGCGCATACCCCCATACAAACCCGGCCCAGCCCCAGCCGAGGGGCGCCATAAACAGCCCATAAACCGCTATCAACGTCGCCACGGTTTGCGCGCCGAGCACGGCGATCCATAGAACCCGCGCGGGGCGTATGGACCAGAACGGGCCGCGCGTGCGGGTGAGGTAGATCGTCATAGTTCCGGCCACCGACAGCATCAGGTACATCATCGGCTGGAGCTGTTTGTGGTCGAGGTGATAGACACGGTCGCCAAGGTAAAAAAGTCCGAACGCCGCCACGGGGCCAATGAGTCCCAGCACCGAGGATATCCCCAGCACCAGGCGCATGTTCCAGGTCTCGGGCTGATTCTTGTAAATGACATTGTCGTAGGCAATGGACAGGATGGCGCCGTCGTTTAGCAGCGCCAGCATCACGATCATCACCGCCGTCAACGGATAAAAGTTAAAGATCAGGATCGAAAGCGTCATGAACACCAGGACGCGCAGCGTCTCGGAGATGCGGTAGATCGCGTAGCTGTTCATCCGCTGGACGATTTTCCGGCTCTCCTTGATCGCGTCTATGATCACCGAGAGGCCGGGCGTCGTCAGCACTATGGACGCCGCCGCTCGCGCCGCGTCCGTAGCTCCCGAAACGGCGATGCCGCAGTCGGCCTTCTTGAGCGCGGGGGCGTCGTTCACCCCGTCGCCCGTCATCCCTACGAAGTGGCCGCGTTGTTGCAAGACGTCTATAATGTGGAACTTGTGCTCGGGGAACACTTGGGCGAAACCGTCGGCCTTCTCGATGGACTCGGCCATCTGTGCGGTCTCGTGATGCTTTACATCGCCCAATCCGCCGGCATCGAGGATATTTGCGCCCAGCCCCAATTTTCCGGCGGTTTCCCTGGCGATGGCCAATGCGTCGCCCGTAACCATCTTGATCTTCACGCCCATCTGCAGGGCCGTCGCGATGGTTGCCCGGGCATCTTCCCGTGGCGGATCGAAAAGGGGCAAAACACCCAGAAACCGCCATTGGCCTTCTTCCTCGGCACGCGCCACGCCCAGGGATCGAAAGCCGCGCGCCGCGAATTCGTTGACCGCCTTGTCGATGGCGGGCTTCACCTGCCCGGCATTGGCCGACAACTCCAAGATCACCTGCGGCGCGCCCTTGCTGACCTTGAACTCCTTTCCGTCCGTGCCCTTGACGGTGGCTTCGGTGCGTTTATGCACGGGGTCGAACGGCTGGAAATGAACCACCTGGTAGCCTTTCAAGACCTGATCGTTTTTCAGGCCGCCCAGAACGGCCTGATCAATTACGTCGTTATCTTCCGCGCGCGATGCCAGCGCGGCGTTGAGGATGACTTGATCGGAAGAGACATCGTTCACGCCGAACGGATCACCCAGCGTCAGCTTGTTCTGGGTCAGGGTGCCGGTCTTGTCCGCGCAAAGCACGTCCACGCCCGCCAATTCCTCGATGGCCACCAACCGGCTCACAATCGCCTCTTTTTTGGCCAGCAGGCGCGCGCCGACCGACATCGTCACGGACAACACAGTGGGCATCGCCACGGGAATAGCGGCCACCGTCAGCACCAGGGCGAACTGGATCGTGGTGAGGATCGGGTCGCCGCGGAAAAGGGCTACGGTAATAATCACCGCCACCATAGCCACAGCGAGAATGATCAGGTAATCGCCGATCTTCAAAACCGCCTTTTGAAAGTGGCTGACGGTGTGCGCCTCCTGCACCAGTTGCGCCGTCTTGCCGAAGTAGGTGTTCTGGCCCGTGGCATAGACCAGTGCGCCGATTTCACCCTGACGAATGATCGAACCGGAAAACACCGCCTCGCCGGGTTTTCGCGTGGCAGGCAACGACTCTCCAGTCAGCGCGGACTGATCCACTTCCACCGAATCGCCGTCCAACAAGCGCGCATCCGCCGGCACGATGTCGCCCAGGCGCAAGCGTATGACGTCGCCCGGTACAAGCTCGCGCGCCTCCGGGGTGGTCCACTTCCCGTCACGTTTCACCTGCGCTTTGATCGCCAGCCTGGCCTTGAGGGCGTCGATGGCGTTGCCCGCCTGGTGTTCTTCCCAGAACCCGACCACGGCGTTGGTCACAAGCAGCAGGAGGATGATGCCAAAGTCCGGCCAATGCCGGGCTACCGCCGAAAGGATCACGGCCGCTTCGATCATCCACGGGATAGGTCCCCAAAAATAGGTGAGAAATTTCAGAAACGGATTGGATTTCTTTTCTTCAATCTCGTTAGGCCCGTATTGGGTCAGCCGTTTCTGCGCTTCTGCCTGGCTGAGGCCGTCCGGTGACGACTCCAATTTTGCCTGCAGTTCCGGCATGGGAAGGGATTTAAGATCGTCCTTCGCATCGGGCTTCGATTCGGGAGCCTTGGGCTGGTCGGCTTTGGGTTTCATAACGGGTACCCTCCAATTACTGCCAAGGCACAGGTTTCTTGAGTCAAGAGATACTCTTGCGCCATCGTCCGCGTTTTCCTCGGAATGTTCATCGGGGTTCACCTTCTTTCTTATTGGAGTCCGGCTCCTCGGTGGTTTTCTCCTCTTCGCCCGATTCAAGCCGCAACAGGCGGGCGTCGATGTCGGTCAACAACTTCTCATAAATCTCCTGACTGAGAAGACCTTGCCGGAAGGAATCGATCATATGGTTCTTCTCTGTCAGCAACAGATGCCGCCGCGCCCACTGCGATTCCTGGGCCGCAATAGCCGCGCGGTCGAGTTCTAACTCACTGATCCGGTCTTGCTCCCCCTTAATTATCTTTTCGTATCCATCCTTGAGCGGGGCGCGCACGTCGTCGCCGGAGAAATAGACGTGCGACATGCGCTCCAGCTCTTCGAGCGCCGCGCCGGCCGCCTGCAATTTGCCGCGGGCGAACTCGTAGGCTTCCCGGTGCTCGCGCCCTTTGACGATGCCCAACCGTCGCAGCAGGGGCGAGACGGTCATGCCGTGCACCAGAATCGACATCATCACCACCCCGAATGTCATCGCCACCAAGAGATCACGATGCGGAAAATCCTTCGCCAGACTGAGCACCAGCACCATCGGCAAGCCGCCGCGCAACCCGCCCCACGTCAGGACGACGCTCCACGGCCACGGAATTTTCTCGCGGGTCTTGCGCAGCAACCCGGACACGACGAAGATCACCAGTCCCCGGCCCACGGTCACGACCAGATACGCGACGAGAATCACCTCCCACGAACTGAACAGCGTGTTGAGATGCACTTCGAGCCCGATGAGCAGGAACACGATCGAGTTCAGCGCGAAGGCCACGTACTCCCAGAAGCTTTCCACCGCGACCCGCGTGGACGGCGTCATGCCGGTACGCGCGCCGTAATTGCCGCAGAGCACGCCGGCCACCACAACTGCGATCACGCCGGAAAAGTGAAAGCGTTCGGCTGTCACAAACGAGCCATACGCCGCAATGGTCGTCAACGTGATCTCGATCTTCGCATCATCAATCTGTCTAATAACTTGCGAGACTGCCAGGCTGACCGCAGCGCCGATCAGTCCGCCGAAACCGACAATCTTGAGGAAGTCCGTCGTCAGTTGCCAACCAGTGACGCTCGCCCCGGTCACCAGCGATAGACTGAGTGTGAAAAACACGATTGCCGTGCCGTCATTGAGCAGACTCTCGCCGTCCAGCAATACCGACAACCGCCGCGGGGCGCCGAGACTTCGAAACACCGCCACCACCGCGATCGGGTCGGTCGCCGCGATCAACGCCCCAAACACCAACGCATACTGCCACGTAAAATCCTGCTCCAGATGCAGCGCGCTGACGGCGGGCGTCAAGATCGCGGCCGTCAACGCCACCGCCGCCGCCACGCCAGGCACGGCCAGCGACGCGATGGCCAGGCGGTTGCGCCAGAATTCCCGGAATTCGATGTGAAACGCGGCTTCAAACAACAAGCCCGGCAGGAAAACCGAAAAGAGCAATCCCTTCGTCAAATGCGGCGGCGTGAACAGGTTCATGATGCCGAGCGCCAACCCGGTTAGCACCAGCCCCACCGTGTACGGCATGTGCAATCGCCGCACCGCAATCGCCACCGCCGCCACAACCGAAAACAACAGAAGCAAAATTGTCTGAAGTTGCACAGTCTGTCACTCCGATGACAGGCTCAAAGCCTTTCCAGCGCGGCACTGTATTCGCCACGCCGTGCAGCGCTGTTGCACCTGGCTCGATGATACAGAGCCTTCTGCGCCGCCGACACGTGGGTCTCCTCGCCTTGCCAAATCTCCAAAGCCGGTTGCTGAATGGCCCGGGCAAACGAAAATGCCAATGCCCAAGGCAGGCGCGACTTAAATCGGACATTCATGGCATTCAAGCGGGCCGAGGCCAGTTCAGCCGATTGGCCGCCCGACAGGAACGCAATCCCGGGAACGGCAGCGGGGACGGTCCACAATAGACTCCTCACCGTGGCGTCGGCCACCTCGTCCACCCCTTCCTGCCGGGGGCAGGTCAATCCCGGGAGCACCATGTTGGGCTTAAGGATCATACCCTCCAGCATCACCCGTTGCGTGTAAAGCTGGTTGAAAACCGTTCGCAGGACTTCTTCGGTTACCACGCGGCACCGCTCCAGGGTGTGATCGCCGTCCATGAGCACTTCCGGCTCGACGATGGGGACCAGTCCGGCTTCCTGGCACAACGCGGCGTAAAGGGCCAACGCATGCGCATTGGCCTCGATGCAGCCCCGGCTGGGAATGCCTCTGGAGACTGTAATCACCGCACGCCACTTGGCAAAACGGGCGCCCATTTCTGAGTATTCAGCCAGGCGCTCGCGCAATCCGTCCAGTCCTTCGGTTATTTTCTCTCCGGGATGACCTGCCATGTCCTTTGCGCCGGTGTCAACCTTGATGCCGGGAATGATTCCGGCATCGGTGAGAGCTTTAACAAAGGGGGTGGAGTCTTTTTTCTTCTGGCGGATCGTCTCGTCGTAGAGGATCGCGCCGCTAATGGATTCACACAGACCGGGCGTGGTCACAATCAACTCACGCCAGGCGCGCCGGGCCTCTTCTGTCTGCGCAATACCCAACCTGGCAAATCGTTTGTTGCAGGTTGGATTGCTTTCATCCATCGCCAGCAGGCCCTTATCGCCGGCGACCAGCGTCTTTGCAGTGTCCATAAGGTCTTGCGCATTCATATTCAGCCCTTTCTCAACAGCAGGATCATGCCTAACAATGCCGCCAACAGCGTCACCCACAGCCCGATGGCGATGCGCGTAGCCTTCTTGGCGCGATCTTTCTCCCACCAGCTCGCCGGGCGAATGCCCTGCACCAGAAACGTCGTCACTCCGGCCAGGTTCACGCAAATCAGGTTCATCAGAAACAACGACAACGCGCCCGTGGCCAACGCCGGCTGCCAGTTGCCCATCAGCAGCCCGAACGTCACCAGCGGCGGCAATAAAGCCACCGCCACCATCACGCCGATCAAGGCCGCCGACACACCTGTCGTGAACGCCAGCGCGCCCGCCGTGCCCGACGCCAAAGCAACCACGATGTCGCCCAGCCCCACCTGCTCGCGCGACACCATTTCCGGGGCTGTTGGGTTCACCTGCAGCAGCACACCGAGGATCACCGACAACGCGATCACCGTCCCGATCCCGACCAGGCCCGTCAGGAGCGCGCGCCGCAACAGCGGGAAGTCTCCCAGGGCCGTGCCGAGCGCAAACGCCATGTTCGGCCCGAGCAGAGGCGCAATCACCATCGCTCCGATTATGATTGCCACGCTGTTGTAATATAGCCCGATGGCCGCCACGATGGTGGACAACAACACCATCGCCAGATAAACCCGCGAACAGTGCGCCGCATCCTTGATGTCCTCGTACAATTCCTCCCGGCTTATCCGCTCTGGCGTTTTCTCCTCCGGCAGCGGTTGTTCCGGCGTGGCGGCCGGCTCCGGCTCGGCGCGGGGCAATGTCGCCTCGACAGGCAGAATCACCACCCGGTTGGCCGCTCCTCCTGCGTATCGTTTTTCCAATAAATCCAGCACGGCCTCGCTCTGTTCGGCGTCTAACAAAATCCGCACCAGCACTTCCCCGTCCGGCAATCGAATCTGCCGGTGTTCGAGCACTTTGTGCTCCTTGAGAAGTTCGCGGACATCCGCGCCGGCCTTCTCCTGCAACACCGTCTCAATCAAGCGCAGCGCCATCGCGGGGCAATCCCTTCCACTTCCAGTTGCGAATCTCCGGCATGTCTTGGCCGTGCTTGTCGATGTAGTGCTTGTGCTCGATGAGTTTGTCCTGGAGCTGCTGCTTCAGGTAGACGCCCTTGTCGCCGGTCTGCGGCAGGCGGTCGATGGTGTCCATCACGAGGTGGAAACGGTCCAGATCGTTTAACACCGTCATGTCGAAGGGCGTAGTTATGGTGCCCTCTTCTTTGTAGCCGCGGACGTGGATGTTGTCGTGGTTGGCGCGCCGGTAGGTCAGCCGGTGGATCAACCACGGGTAGGCGTGGAAGGCGAAGATGACCGGCTTATCCCGGGTGAAGATCTCGTCGAAATCGATGTCGCTCAATCCGTGCGGATGCTCGGTTTGCGGTTCGAGCTTCATGAGGTCGACGACGTTGACCACCCGGATTTTCAGGTCTGGCAGCTGCTCGCGCATAATGGAGACCGCGGCGAGAGTCTCAAGCGTTGGCACGTCGCCACAGCAGGCCATGACCACATCGGGTGCGACGCCCTGGTCGTTGCCGGCCCATTGCCAGATGCCCACCCCTTCGGTGCAGTGCTTGACGGCGGCGTCCATCGTCAGCCATTGGGGCGCCGGGTGTTTCCCCGCGATCACGACGTTTACGTAATGGCGGCTGCGCAGGCAGTGGTCCATCACCGACAGCAGGCAGTTTGCATCCGGCGGGAGGTAAATACGCACGACCTCGGCCTTCTTGTTCACAACGTGGTCTATGAACCCGGGGTCCTGGTGTGTAAAGCCGTTGTGGTCCTGGCGCCAGACATGTGAAGCCAGCAGGTAATTTAACGAGGCGATCTTCCGCCGCCAGGGCAGGCGCGAGGTTACTTTGAGCCATTTGGCATGCTGGTTGAACATCGAATCGACTATGTGGATGAACGCCTCGTAACAGTTGAAGAGCCCATGGCGTCCGGTGAGCAGATAGCCTTCGAGCCAGCCCTCGCATTGGTGCTCGCTTAGCATTTCCATCACGCGCCCGGCGGGCGCGAGAAATTCGTCGTTCGCCACGGTCGCGGCGTCCCATTGGCGTTTGGTCACTTCAAAGAGGGCTTCCAGACCGTTTGAGAGCGTCTCGTCGGGACCGAAGACCCGGAAATTCCGCTGCTCGCTGTTGAGCTTCGCCACATCGCGAAGGAAACGCCCGAGCACATGCGTGTCGCCGATACCGGGCACCCCGGGGGAAGGCACGTCCTCGGCGTAGTCGCGAAAATCCGGCATCCGCAAGTCCCGCAGCAGCATGCCGCCGTTGGCGTGGGGATTTGCGCCCATGCGCCGTTCGCCCTTGGGGGCAAGTTCGGCCAGGTCCGCTATGAGCCGTCCCTGTTCATCGAAGAGTTCCTCCGGCCGGTAGCTCCTCAGCCAGTCTTCCAACAGCTTGAGGTGTTCGGGATGGGCGGCAGGGTCGGAGAGCGGCACCTGGTGCGCTCGAAACGTACCCTCAATTTGGAGGCCGTCGACCACCTTCGGCCCCGTCCAACCCTTGGGGGAATTGAGGACGATCATCGGCCAGCGCGGGCGCTCGAAGCTGCCGTGGAGGCGAGCGTCCTGCTGGATCTTTTTGATCTGCTCCACCGCCGTGTCGAGCGTCGCGGCCATGGCCTCATGCATAAGCGCCGGTTCGTGGCCCTCGACGAAATAGGGCGCCCATCCGTAGCCGCGCAGTAACTGCTCTAGTTCCTCACGGGTGATGCGAGCCAGGATGGTCGGGTTGGAAATCTTATAGCCGTTGAGGTGCAGGATCGGCAGCACCGCGCCGTCGGTTACCGGATCGAGGAACTTGTTCGAATGCCATGCGGTCGCCAGCGGCCCCGTCTCCGCCTCGCCGTCTCCGACCACGCAAGCGACTACAAGATTGGGATTGTCGAACACCGCCCCGAACGAATGACTTAGCGAATAGCCAAGCTCGCCACCCTCGTGGATCGAGCCCGGACACTCCGGTGAGGCATGGCTTGGAATTCCTCCCGGAAACGAAAACTGCACAAAGAGCTTCCGAAGCCCGGCTTCATCCTGGCTGATGTTGGGATAGATTTCGCTGTAAGTACCTTCAAGATAAGTGTTGCCCACGACGGCCGGGCCGCCGTGTCCCGGGCCGGAGACGTAAATCATGTCGAGGTCGTATTTTTTTATGACCCGGTTCAGGTGCACATAGATGAAGTTCTGCCCCGGGGTCGTGCCCCAATGTCCAAGCAGCATGTGTTTGACATCCGCGAGCGTGAGAGGTCGCTTCAGCAGCGGATTGTCGTAGAGATAAATCTGGCCGACCGACAGGTAGTTCGCCGCGCGCCAGTAGGCATCCATCTTGCTGAGCGATTCCGGGGAAAGAGCTTTTTCCTTCATGTTGATACCGCCTCCTTCATGATTTTAACGATCGTGTCCTCCACTTCACGCGCCACCCCTTCCAGTTGCGGCGCGTTGAACATCGCCAGAAGATTGGTTGGCTTCAAAGTGGCCAGAATTGTCTTGTCGCCCTCCTCGTAAATGGAGATACGGCATGGCAGGGCGGTGGAAATGCTCATGTTTTGCTCGAGAACTTTCTTGGCCTGTTGCGGCTGACAGACCTCGAAGATCAGGCATTCGCGGGGGAACTCCACACCCTTCTTCGCCATGGTCTCTTTGAGATTGTGCACCTGCATGACGCCAAAGTGATTGGCCTGGACGGCAGCCTGCAAAGCAGCCGCGGTCTCACTCACGGTTTTATCGGTGGATAATTTGATCAGCATAGGTTTTCTCTCCTGTCCGGTTCATCATAGAGTCCCCTTCGTTGCGCTCCGACCGGCCCCCACCACCGGACAAACAGGAAGGTGAGCCCAGACAGCAGCGTCATTTTCGGAGTTCCTTTTTCACTGGCCCATCCCAAAACCGAGAACGCGGCAGACCATGTTCGCGATCATCCATTCCTCGTCCGTATGAATGACGCGGACCGCAACCCGGCCGGCCGCAGTGGAAATCACCCCCGCATTGGCCATATTTTGTTTTTCTTCGAGTTCGATTCCAAGGAAACCCAGCCCATGGCAAATCCGGGCCCGGATCGAGGGTGCATTCTCTCCGATGCCGCCGGCGAACACCAACGTGTCCAATCCGCCTAACGCCGCTGCGAATGCGCCGATCCATTTCTTGACCTGGTAGCAAAACAGCGTGACCGCCTCGGCCGCACGCACATCGCCGACCTCGTTCTCAAGCAAGTCGTGCATGTCGGAACTGGTCTCCGACACGCCGAGCAGCCCGGACTCAAAATTGACCATCTTATTGAATTGTTTTGCACTGAGGCCTTCAGTGCGCGCCAGATACCAAATCAGTCCGGGATCGAGGTCGCCTGAGCGGGTGCTCATCACCACCCCGGCTGTCGGCGTGAAACTCATGCTTGTATCCATGGGGTTGCCCTCATGCACCGCCGCCAGGCTGGCGCCATTGCCAAGGTGGGCGAGAATTACCCGACCCTGCGCCGCTTGCGCTCCGGCCAGGCGGGCCAACTCCCCCATCAGGAACGCATACGATAACCCATGGAACCCGTACCGCCGCACCCCCTGCGCTTCATAGCGGCGCGGGATCGGCAACAACCGGGCCAAGCGCGGCAGCTCATGGTGAAAAGCTGTGTCGAAACAAGCCACCTGGGGCAGGTCGGGAAATCGGCGATGAAAGGCCTCGGTCAACAGGATCTCTTCCGGCAGATGCTCGGGATCGAATGGGCTTAGCAGTCGCAGCTCCTCAACCATTTCCGCGGTGATACGCTGAGGCTTGCCGTACTTGGGCCCGCCATGCACCACACGGTGCCCGACAGCGGTCAATGTGTCACGCCCCCCGCGTTCCTCGATCCAATCCATCAGAGCGCCCACCGCCACCGTGTGATCCGGCGCGGTAACCGACCGCGAAAGGTTGTCCGCCTGGTTGAAGCCTTTTACCCGCAAGATGGGATCCGGCAGTCCAATGCGCTCAATCGCGCCTTCCATGATCCGCCTGAGTGAGTCGGCGGCCTCGAACAGCGCAAACTTGATGCTCGATGAGCCTCCATTGATCGTCAGGATGCGTGGGCTAGCAGGTTTCATGTATGACTCCTTCGTCATTGTGCAATCCGAACGAAGCCAGTTTCGCGCGCGTAGACATGTAATCCGTGTGCAGAATGCTTCGAATTCCCAAACCTTCCGCGATTTGCACAAACATCGGAGTGTTTTCGATATAGACGATCTGGCCGGCCGGCGTCCGGGCAAAGTCCAACGCAAAAGGTTTGGATTGGGCGAACATGAAGCGCCGAAACTGAGCCCGGGTGAACGATCGCTCCTGATAGAAGACCACCCGGCTTAAATACTCCTCCAGCGTGAGCTTGCCCTCCTCATAGGTGTAGAAGTTCAAGTGATGCCGATCCTCCATCTCGGAAAACTCCAGCTCGAAGTTGGTCGCCGCCCGTTTGCGGGCATGATGGTCCCACCCGTCGGTGAGCAGGACACCGCCTATATCCAAAAACATGCAGGTGATTGGACTAGCTCTCTTCATCATCTTTTTCCCATCGAACGGCAAAGTGCTATCGAGTCTGGACAACATGAATCGTTCAGCGGCGTCATTTTTCTTCTGCGATCGTACTTTCCTTCTCCTTGTTTGCGCGCTCCTGGCCCAAGCCCATGGTCAAAGCCGTCAGCCCGGCAAGCCCCCCCAGTTGCATGGTTTCCACGGCCGTACTGGGTACGATTACGAGCGTGGCATTGTCCTTCAAACCCTCATAGAGCATGTTCATGGCCCTCAAATGAAGAGCGACGGGATTATTGGTATAGGTCCTGGCCGCTTCTTCAAACTTTTCCGCCACCTGTCGCTCCGAATCTCCCAGAATCACCCGCGCCTGACGCTCTCTTTCCGCCTGGGCCTGCATCGACATAGCGTCCTCCAGGGCCGGGGGAATAAGCACGTCCTTAACTTCCACCGAAATAACATTAATGCCCCATGGCTCGGTGCGCTCATCGATGATCCTCTGCAGGTCGTTACTGATCCTGTCCCTGCCTTCCAGCATGTCCGAAAGCATGGTCTTGCCGATCACATCGCGCAGGGCCGTTTGGGAGGCCCAATTAATAGCGCTTTGATAGTCGGCGACATCCAGGGCCGCCTTCTTTGGGTCCACAACTTTCCAAAACAGCACTGCGACAACATCCACCGGCACCGTATCTTTGGTGAGAGTCTTTTCCGCCTGGAAAGAAGCGGTGATCACACGGGTGTCGATCCAGTACGGGATCGTGTCGATGATCGGGATAATGAAAAATATTCCCGGTCCCTTGAGGCAACGGAACTTGCCTAACCGCAATATCACCACCCTTTCCCACTGGTCCGCGACTCTGATTGCGAGAAAAACAACGATGGCGATAAAAAAGATAATGACTCCCAACCACACGTTTTCCGCGTTGGCTCGGTTCGTGGCAAATGCCAATACTCCGCCAAGGCCGAGAATGACGATGAAGATCAATGCTGCAAAAGAGTTGTTTCTTCTCATGTCGGTTACCCCCATGATTTAGCCGCCTGAATAGCGCCCCTTTATCGGGCTGCCCGACGCCATTCGTTCTGTAGGTTCTTTCATCATCGTTGCCACAGGATTCGAGCGTCTTCCAACGGAACCGCCACCCCCGAGCGCTGAGGGATCACCCGCGCCGTGTAGTCTCCCGCCGGACGTAGAG
>JBMFWV010000079.1:0-14117 GCA_049964915.1 Rhizomicrobium sp. | reverse complement strand
CAGGGCGCTCCATGTTGGTGATCACCCACTATCAGCGTCTGCTCAACTATATCGTCCCGGATCGTGTCCATGTGCTTGCGGGGGGACGGATCGTGGCGGAAGGCGGCAAAGAGCTGGCATTGGAGCTCGAAGCCAGGGGCTATGGTCACATCGTCAAGGATGCCGCATGAGCACGGTGGAAGACCTACTTCACACAAGCAAGCCGCCGGCGTCCTGGATCGCCCAGCGTGGCGCAGGAGCGCTTGAGCTGCTGCGTAGTCAGGGTTTGCCGCATCGGCGTATCGAAGACTGGAAATACAGCGACCTGCGCGGGGTATTAAATGCAGCCGGGGGAACTCGAGCTGGCAGGGAACTGCATAATCCCTTCGCCGCGTTGGGCGGCGCGAGTCTTGAGATCGTTGACGGAGTTCTCGCGACAGCGTCTGCGAAGCTGCCGGCCGCTGTCGAGATGGTTGATCTAAGTGGCAGCACTGCGCCACCGCCTTGGGTTGAGCGTCAACTTGGAACTCTGGTGCATGACGGGTTGTGTGGGGCGGCTCTTGCGCTGATGACCGGCGGCGTCGCCTTGAGGGTTCCCTCGGGCGTGATCCTGGAGGAGCCTATCGGGCTCTTTTTCCGTTCGCATAACAGCCATCATGTCCGCGTTCTGCTCGTGGTTGAGGACGGAGCCGAGGTGGCACTTTTGGAGCACCACGCCCATCAGGGCCGGCTTGCCAATATCGGCATCGAAATCATTGTGGAAGAGGGTGCAAGCCTGCGTCACGTGAGGTTGGCACAATCGGCAGGTGATGCCGCTTTGGTTGAGACCATTGGCATGCGGCAGGCTAAAGGATCTTGCTATCAGTCGCACTTTGCTGATTTTGGGGCGCGGTTGTCGCGACTGGAACTGCAGCTCGACCTTGATGGCGTCGCAACTCAGACCGAACTGCGCGGACTACAGGTTCTGCTCCCTGGCCGGCATTCTGACATGACCATTCGGCTCAATCATAAGGCAGAACGCACCGCCAGCGCCCAAGTGTTCAAGCAGGTTGTTGGGGCCAAGGCGCGTGCGGCCTATCAGGGCAGAATCACGGTGGCTAAAGGTGCCGATGGCACTGACAGCCGCCAGTCGGCGAAGGCGGTTTTGCTGGATGCCAGCGCCGAGGCCGATCTGAAACCCGAGTTGCTGATTTTCGCCGATGATGTCCAATGCGCCCATGGAGCCGCCATTGGCGATCTGGATGCCGAGGCGCTCTTTTATCTGCGTGCGCGCGGGCTTGATGAATTGGAAGCCCGGTCGCTGGTGCTGCGGGCGTTTCTTGAAGACGTGATCGGGACGCTGTCCAGTGATGCGGTTAAATCGTGCCTGTGGATGGCGGTTGACGAAGCGCTGGCCGAACTCGGAGCGGCATCATGAGTAAGTGCCAAACGAAATTTGAGGTGGACCGGATCCGGCAGGATTTTCCCATCCTTGCGCGCGAAGTCTATGGCAAGCCTCTGGTCTATCTGGACAACGCCGCCTCAGCCCAGAAGCCTTTGGTTGTGCTTGAGCGCATGACCTCGTTTGCGAGCCGGGAGTTCGCCAACGTTCATCGCGGGGTTCACTTTCTGTCGGCACTGGCAACCGATGCCTATGAGGGCGCGCGTGCTTGCGTTCGGACATTTCTCAATGCTGGTGACAGTGCTGAAATCGTTTTTACGAAGGGGGGCACTGAAGCCATCAATCTGGTTGCCGCGAGCTTTATCGCGCCAAATCTTAAGCCTGGTGACGAAATCGTACTTACGGTGATGGAACACCATTCCAACATCGTGCCATGGCATCTGTTGCGCGAGCGTCATGGGGCTGTGCTCAAGTGGGTTGATGTGGGTGACGACGGGAGCCTCGATCTGGATGCCCTAGACGCAGCCATCGGGCCGCGCACGCGGCTGCTTGCCATAACACAGATGTCCAATGTGCTCGGGACGATTACGCCGCTGGAAGAGATTGTGAAGCGTGCACATGCCAAAGGTGTGCCGGTGTTGGCCGACGGCTGCCAGGGCGCGGTGCACGAGTGGGTCGACGTTCAGGCCTGGGACATCGACTTTTATGTCATCACGGGCCACAAACTCTATGGCCCCACCGGGATCGGTGCGCTCTACGCCAAAGCCGCTCACCTTGAACGTATGCGTCCCTATCAGGGGGGCGGAGAAATGATCAGGGAAGTCACCCGTGACAAGGTGACCTATGCCGACCCGCCTGCGCGCTTTGAGGCCGGAACTCCTCCCATCATCGAGGCGGTAGGACTTGCCCGCGCCCTGGAATATTTATCCACGCTCGACCTTAAAGCGGCACATGAGCACGAGCGAGCGCTTTACACGCAAGCCCGCGAGGCCGTGCGGGAATTCAACTGGCTGAGGGTCATCGGCGATGCTCCGCAAAAAGGGGCGATTCTGAGTTTCGAATGTGATGGCATGCACGCGCATGACGTTGCCACCATTCTGGATCGCCAGGGTGTGGCGGTGCGGGCAGGGCATCATTGCGCACAGGTTCTGATGGATCGCTTCGGTACGGTGTCCACAACCCGAGCATCGTTTGCATTTTACAACACAATGGCCGACGTCGAGGCGCTGGTGGGAGCTCTGGCCAAGGCACGAGAGGTTTTAGGGTAGGGCGATGGACGATACGCTTCGCGAACTCTATCAGGAAGTAATTCTCGATCACTCGCGGCACCCGCGTCATTTCGGGGCGATGGAGGAGGCAACCCATGTTGCCGAAGGGCATAATCCACTCTGTGGCGATCGGGTGAAAATCTACCTCAAACTTGGTCCGGATGGCGCGATCGAGGATATCCGCTTCGAAGGCAAGGGGTGTGCCATCAGCCAGGCTTCGGCGTCGTTAATGACCGATATTGTGCAAGGTCGGAGCTTGGACGAAGCCAAGCATCTGATGGTTGGCTTTCTGCATCTGGTCAAAGGTGAAGAGGTTGGAGAGACGCTAAAACCGGAAGACCGCGAGCATCTTGATGTGATGGCAGGGGTGTCGGCATTTCCCATGCGGGTCAAATGCGCGACGTTGGCGTGGCATACCATGAATTCAGCGCTGGAGGGCGGTGCAGCCGTAAAGTCCGAATGAGCAGTTCCGGCGAACAGATCAAGCAGAATGAAACACCTCGCATTTCCACCGCGGATCTGGAGGACTTCACTGCCAAGCTGATAGCAGCAATGAAGACGGTGTATGATCCGGAGATTCCGGTCGACATCTATGAACTTGGACTCATTTACAAGGTAGATGTCTCTGACGAGCGGGATGTCGAAGTCGACATGACCCTCACGGCACCTGGCTGTCCGGTTGCAGGTGAAATGCCGGTGATGGTTGAGAATGCGCTCGAGACCGTCGAGGGTATTGGCAAGGTCAAAATCAACATGGTTTTCGATCCACCATGGACGCCGGATCGTATGAGTGAGGCCGCAAGGCTGGAACTCAACATGTTCTGAAGGTAGAACGATGAGCGAAGTATCCACTACAACTACCCGTTCCCGGCGTGCGCGGCCCAAGGCGGTGCGTTTGACCGAAGCGGCCGCTGCGCGCATTCGAGAAATCATCGCGGAGGCTGATGGGCGCTATCTGGGTGTTCGTGTCGGTGTCACAAATGGTGGCTGTGCCGGCATGAGCTACACTATGGATTATGCCGAAGCCCCGGGGACCTATGATGAGGTGGTTGAGGATAACGGGGTCAAGATTTTCATCGATGCCAAGGCGGTGCTGTTTCTGCTTGGCACGGAGATGGACTTTGTTCAGGAAAAATTTGGCGCCAGGTTTGTCTTCAATAACCCCAATCAGACGAGCGCCTGTGGCTGTGGCGAAAGTGTTGCCATCACCCCGGTGAACCAGAACGTGGCGTAAATTGGCCGCGCCGCCAGTAGAGTGGCAGTCCTGCGAGCAGTGCGAGAGCTGCGCCAAACACGCATAGTATGTTCCAGCCGAAGCGCAGATAAATGGCGGCTGCCCCAGCAGATCCGATGGCGCCTCCGAGGAACATTCCGGTCATGAACACGGTGTTCAGGCGATTGCGGGCCTGAGGGTCGAGAGCGTAAATGCGGTGCTGATTGGCGACAATCGTTGCCTGAACACCTGCGTCGAAAAGAAAGATGCCCACGATCATCGCTAGCAGGGATGTAACAAGCCCGAAAAACATCCAGCTGATGAGGGCGAGGGAGCATCCGATGGTGGCGACGGCGCGCGCGCCTCTGCGGTCAGCGACGCGTCCCGCAAGTGGTGCCGCCAGGATGCCAGCGACCCCGACCAGACCAAAAAGGCCCGCGGCAGCGGGACCAAGGCCGAAGACGGGTTCTTGCAAGCGCAGCGCCAGAACTGTCCAGAATACCGAAAATGAACCGAACAGGCCGGCCTGGATATAGGTTGCTTCCCGCAGCACCGGTTGGCTTCGCCACAGGTTGAGCAGTGATGCCAAGGCGTAGTGATAGGGCAGGTGGACCGTTGCCGGGCTCGGCGGTAGCCGCCAGCGCATTAGGCCTGCGGCGGCAATCGCAAGCGGAACTCCGATCCAAAATACTGCGCGCCAGCCTGCCGCGGCACCGACGAAGCCGGACAGGGTTCTGCTGAGGAGTATCCCAGCCAAGAGCCCGCTCATCACCATACCGATCACGGCACCGCGACGCGCTTGAGGGGCGAGGCTGGCGGCGAAGGGTACAATTTGCTGCGCTACGGCGGATGCCAGTCCGACGAACAGAGAAGCGAGCGCGAGGGTCAGCGCCGATGGCGCAGCGGCGGCAGCAACCAGTGTCAGCGCCAGTACCAGAAACTGCGCTACGATCAGGCGGCGGCGCTCCAGTAGATCACCAAGGGGCACCAGCAAGAACAGTCCAAGCGCATAGCCGAGCTGAGTTGCGGTGGGTATCGAGGCTGCGATTGGGGAGTGCCCAAAGCGCGCAGCAATCAGGCCGAGCAGCGGTTGGTTGTAGTAGATGTTGGCCACTGCGATGCCGCACGCTGCGGCCATCTCAATGGTCGGCACCCGTCGGACATCGGCGTCTGACGACATCTGCGCTTAACTGCTGGGTTAAAGGTTGAAGGTCTGCGAACGCCGACGGCATAGACCGACGATGCAGCCGTTGCAATTGGTGTTATTCGAAATCATCACCGCGTGCGGGACCGCGGGAAGAGGCAGAGCCATGCGAGGAGGTCGAGGCGCTCAAGCCTGGCCCCGGAGGTGGGGTGGCACGCTTCACTCTGGCTCCCGGGTGGGTGGAGGCGCCGTATAAGAGTTCCAACTTGCGGGGGCGAGCTTTGGGGTTATGCCGGCACGGCGCGCCCCCGCAAAATCATGCCATGGATCGCTATTGTCCGGTAAATTTCGCCGGCCGCTTCTGCAGGAATGCCTGCACGCCTTCGAAGAAGTCGCGCGAACGTCCAGCCCGACGTTGTGCCTGTCTCTCTTCGTTTATCTGTGCCTCGTAGGAATTTTCCGGGCTCTGCCAATAAAGCCGACGGATGAGGGCAAGGCTTGTCGGGCCTTGGGCGAGACGGTGGGCCATGGCCAAAGCATCGTCCATGAGATTTGCATCATCACAGACGCGGTTTATCAGGCCCCATTGCAGAGCCTGTTCAGCCGGCAGTTTCTCGGCCAGCATCGACAGTTCGCGGGCCCGTGCGAGGCCGATCAGGCGCGGAAGTAGCCAGGTCGAGCCTCCATCCGGCACCAGTCCAATGCGCGCGAAAGCCTGAAGGAAGTATGCGGAGCGCGCAGCAAGGATGATGTCACCCATGAGTGCGAGGCTCATGCCCACGCCCGCCGCTGCACCATTTACGGCCGTGACTAGGGGAATATTGAGATCGCGCAGGCGGCGCAGCAGGGGATGGAAATGGGTTTCGAGCACCGACCCGGCATCTCGCGATCCCGACCCCGATCCCATGCTCGGGCCCGAAAGATTGGCGCCCGAGCAAAAGCCTCGACCTTCACCGGTGAGAACAATCGCCCGAAAGCCTGAATTTTCTTCGATGTGACTGAGTGCCTTGCCCATGCCTTCGACGAGTTCGAGTGAGGCCGCATTCATTACCTCAGGGTGGTTCAAGGTGAGGACTGCGACGTCATCATGTGCCGTGACATAAACTCGCTCGAAATTGGTCCGCATGCGCGCCTCCCGATGTTGATCGGTGCCAGCATAGGCGGGTGGACCTTGGCTTGAAAGTGTGCCGTTGGGTCAGCTTCAGGCAGCAACATCCGGAGCGTGTGCGGAGCTGACGCTGCGCACACAGTTGCGTCCCGCGGCTTTGGCCGCATAGAGCCCTGCATCTGCGCGGTGGATCAGGCTGGTCTCGTCCTCGCCGGCCAGCAACTGGGCAACACCGATCGAGATCGTGATGGTGCCTAGAACGTCGCCGGTAGATTTTTTCACCAGCTTCTTGGCCTGGACCACCTGACGAATCTGGTCGGCCAGAAGGCCAGCCGCCCTGAGCGCGGCCCCCCTGACGATGACTGCGAACTCTTCACCACCATAACGCGCGGCGGTGTCACGGCCCTTCACGCTCTCGTTCAAACAGTTGGCCACAAGCCGTAGCACCTGATCGCCCGTCTGGTGACCAAATGTGTCGTTGAACTGCTTAAAGCGGTCGATGTCGCAGATGAGCAGGGACAGGGCTTCATCGTGCTCGCGGGCCTGCATGATAGCCTTGCGCAGGTCGAGATCGAAGGCCTTGCGGTTGGCTATGCCGGTGAGGGGATCCGTCAGGCTTTCCTTTCGGACATCTTCAAGTTTGCGCCTCAGCTCGTCCACTTCGTGCGACGATTTCTGCAGTTCGCTCTCGAGGGCGTGGGTGCGCGCCTCCATGGCGCTGGTGGCCGTACGCAAGCCCTCGACGATCTTGTGCAGCCCGCCCGCGGAAGGCTGGCTTCCCAGTTCCCCGCTGACCGCGGACAATTTGCGACCATAATCCTCGGTGTCTCGTCCGGCCTTTTCGAGTTTGACCAGCATGGACGTAAGGGTCTCGGACACATTGTTGCCCAAGGACACCATTTCGTCTTCCAGCTTCGGGCGTGGAAAGAAGCGGTTGCGCAAGTCCTCGAGCATCGCCGGGGTGAACGGCTTGCGGCTTGCGATGAGGTCGCCCAATATCTTTGCCAGGGTCGGGTTCTGACCCGATACATAGCTATAGAACAGCTCATAGTTTTCTGGAGTCGGCGCCACCGAGCGTTCGGCCATCAAGCCGACGGCAGTCTTTGCCAAGGCCTGCACATGTTCGTAGCGGTTCACAATCATCCCCAACACCTTGGTCGCTTGCACAGGTCCTCCAAGGCTGACTGACTTTGATCCGGATCCTGGAAAAAAAGCGTTAAATCTGTTGGTTAAACACCGCCGATCCCCGGGCGGCACTCGCCCTGGCCGCGGGTCCGGGATTGAAGGCGGTGCGCGAGACTGCTCTAGTAGTCCCAAGGGAAATAGGCGGAGGAGCCCATGAGCGACGATAGACAAAGTGCGGCCACCGAGATGATGCGGGTGCTCGAGGTGCAGCGGCAGACCCACATCAAGGAGGGGGCGCCCAGTGCCGAACGGCGGATCGAGTGGATTGACCGGGCAATAGGGCTTCTAGTCGATAACAGTCAGCAGATTGCCGACAGTCTGCGTGAGGATTTTGGCCACCGCTCGGTTCATGCCTCGCTGCTGACCGATGTCTCCGGCTCGATTGCACCGCTGAAGCATGCCAAGGCTCATCTCAAAAGCTGGATGCGTGGTGAAAAGCGGGCAGTTCAGCCTGCGCTTCTTGGACTGTTTGGGGCCAGAGCCCGTGTTGAATATCAGCCCAAGGGTGTCGTTGGGATCATTAGCCCGTGGAATTTCCCGGTCAATTTGACCTTTGCCCCTCTCGCAGGCGTGTTTGCGGCGGGCAATCGCGCGATGATCAAGCCGAGTGAATTCACTCCGCGCACCAGCGACCTCATGGCACGAATGATCCGGTCAGCTTATTCGGAAGCCGAATGTGCGGTGTTTACTGGCGGGCCGGATGTGGGGCAGGCGTTCGCCGGTTTGCCTTTCGACCACCTGCTCTTCACCGGGGCAACGACGATCGCCTATCACGTGATGCGGGCGGCGGCTGAACATCTGGTACCGACCACGCTGGAGCTGGGAGGCAAATCACCGGTCATCGTCAGCAACACGGCGGATATGGCGCTGACGGCCAAACGAGTCATGTTTGGCAAGACCTTGAACGCCGGGCAGATCTGTCTTGCCCCGGATTATGTCATGGTGCCGGAGGGCAAGCAGGATCAGTTCGCGAGCGCCGCGACAGCTGCTGTCAGTGCGATGTTTCCGACCTTGAAAGACAATCCCGACTACACTTCGGTCATCAACCAGCGTCACTATGATCGTCTCATGGGCTATCTCAAAGATGCTGAGGAAAAGGGTGCGCGCCTATACGAAATCAACCCGGCCAAGGAAGATTTTCGGCAGCAGCCACATCACAAGATTCCTCCGACCCTCGTGTTTGACGCGACCGATGACATGAAAATCATGCAGGACGAGATTTTTGGTCCGCTCCTGCCGGTCAAGACCTATGGCGCGATCGACGAGGCGATCGCCTACGTCAATGATCACGCGCGGCCGCTCGGGCTCTATTATTTTGGCGATCATGGCCCGGAGCAGGACAAGGTGCTGACGCGGACCACTTCGGGCGGGGTTTCGGTGAACGATGTGATCTCCCACGTGATGATGGAAGATTTACCCTTTGGCGGGATTGGACCGTCGGGAATGGGCTCCTATCATGGTTTGGATGGCTTTCGTGCCTTCAGTCACACCAAGGCCGTGTTCAGCCAATCCAAACGTGACATCACGGCGATGCTCCGCCCACCCTACGGTGCCAAGATCCACAAACTGGTAGCCGGCCAAATCAAGCGCTAGGGCTGGCCGAACGGCTCAGCCCTCAAGCTCTGCCGCGGACGAGGCGTCCTCGGCCGCGGCCGGCTCGCCCGCCTCGTTCTTGGGCGTCTTTTTGCGGCTACGACGGGGCTTAGGTGCCTCGCCGGGCTTGCGACTGGCGCGCACGCGTCGGCGCACCTTCGGCTCTGCCTCAATCAGGGCGCTGTCTGTGCTGTCCGCCTGCGGGCCGCTTAGCACAGGTCCTGCATCATCGGGCACCGGGGCATCAGTCGGCTCAGATTGTGCAACCGCGTTGGTATCGGCGCGCGGTTCTTCATCCTCTGCCGTTGTGACCAGGGGCTCTAAGTCGGCCTTGGCCACCTCGGGATTTGCGGCGGTCAGCTCGCCTTCAACCTCGAGATCCTCAAGATCCTCAAGATCCTCAAGATCCTCGTTCTCTGCGGTCTCCTCGCGTGGCGGGGGCAGTTTGACCGGACGCAGCAGTGCCATGGGGAGCTGGCAAGCGTCAGGCGTCGCCGCCTTCATCCACTCTGGCAGCGCGGTTGCGGAGTCCGTCTCTGCTGTCAGCGGTGCAGCATCTTGCGCCGGAACTGGTTTCTGAGCTGGCCGTGCGGGCTCGATGGCGGCGCGCTGCCCATGATCCGGGACTGGCCGCTCGCGCCGATCGCGTCGATGGTCGCGGCGGCCGGAGCTCCGGCGGTCGCGGTCCCGTCCTCCAGAACGATCCTCGCGTGGCTCCACACCTTCAATCTGGCGGCGTGGCAGGGATTGGCCGATCAGCTTCTGGATCTCATCGACCGACTTCTCGTCGCGCGAGGTGACGAGCATGAAGGCATGGCCGCTGCGTCCCGCCCGTCCGGTGCGTCCAACTCTGTGAACGTAGTCATCGGCATGAAAAGGCGTGTCATAATTGAACACGTGACTGACAGCCGGAATATCAAGGCCGCGCGCGGCGACATCGGATGCAACGAGCAGCTGGATGTCACCGCCACGAAACTCGTCGAGTGTCTTCGTGCGTACCGACTGGTCCAGATCGCCATGCAATGGCGCAGCCGAGAAGCCGTGCTTCTTGAGTGATTTGGCCACGACGTCGACGTCGCGTTTGCGGTTACAGAAAATGATTCCGTTCTGCACGGGATTATCGCGGATGAGACGGCGCAGGGTTTCGCGTTTGGCCCAGTCATTCGCTGGAACGTCGATGATTTCCTGAGTGATGGTAACCGCCGTCGTTGCCGGACGGGAGACTTCGACGCGTGCTGGATTATGCAGAAACTGCGAGGTTAGCCGGGTGATTTCCGGCGGCATTGTCGCCGAATAGAACAGCGTCTGACGGGTAAATGGCAGAAGTTTGCAGATCCGCTCGACGTCGGGAATAAAGCCCATATCGAGCATGCGGTCTGCCTCGTCGACCACCAACACCTGCACTCCAGTGAGCATCAGCTTGCCGCGTTCGAAGTGGTCGAGCAGACGGCCGGGAGTGGCAATGAGCACGTCGACGCCGCGATCAAGCTTCTTGTCCTGGTCTTCGAAGGAGACGCCACCAATGAGGAGCGCCATCGAGAGCTTGTTGTACTTGCCGTAGCGCTCGAAACTTTCTGCGACCTGCGCCGCCAGTTCGCGCGTGGGCTCAAGGATCAAGGAGCGCGGCATGCGCGCCTTAGCGCGGCCACGGGCCAGGATCTCGATCATCGGTAGGGTGAATGATGCGGTCTTGCCGGTACCGGTTTGGGCAATGCCGATAATGTCTCGGCCCTTCAGAACCTGCGGGATGCCTTCAGCCTGGATTGGTGTCGGCCGGAGGTACCCCGTTTCGGCGACTGCGCGCAGCACCTCCTGGGACAGTCCAAGCTGCTCGAAGCCCTGATCTGGTTCCTCGGGCTCCGCGAGATTCGCAGGCTCTGGCGCCGATGTCTCGCCATCTCTACTCTCTGGCGATGGCACGATGACGGTACTGGTTTCGTGGCTGTCGGCGTTGTGGGGATGGTCTAAGATGTATCCATCCGAGCCGGCTTCCGCGCCGGCACTCGTGACGATTTCGGTCATACGCTCCTTGTCGGGCGCATGTCCGTCGCGCCCTGACGGTCTGCCCGGATGGCAGCCGTATCCTGACGCCGCGAACATAGGGACGCAGCGCGCAATGTCAAGGATTAGTCGGCAACAATGTATCTTATAGCAACATTTGTTATGAGCCTGAACCATCATGGGGCACCAGGTTGGAACAGTCGCGCGTCACGCCGATGAAAGGGTGCGGGCAGGCCGATTTTCAGCGCGATCGCGGGCATGTCGCCAGTATGAAGAAGTCTATTTGCGCGGGCTGCCGCTAGGTGCAGTTTGTGCCACCTGCGTGAGCCCGGGGCGCATGAGGGCATGATGGGGGCTCCAGGGCCCCGATTGCGGCTCGACAAGCTCTGCCATGAAGGTAACCTTGCGCTGTTTTGGGGGGTATGACCATGCGGTCTTGGTGGGTTCGTCTGGTGATCGCGGCCCTGCTCGCGGTCGGGCTTTGGGCACTGGCCCGCTATGGGACGGCTGAGCCTGACGTCGTGCCCGCCAGTGGGGTGGCCAGCGACTTTTCGGCGATCCGCGCCGCGACAATGCTTGGCCGCGTGCTGGGGCCTCAGATACCGCACCCCGATGGTACGGCGGCAAATCGTGCAGTGCGCGCCCGCATCATCGCCACATTGGCGCAGATGGGTATTGCAGCTCACACCTATCGTGGCATGGGCTGCTTCTCCGACAAGCATGCGGCACAGATCGGCTGTGGCAAAGTCAGCGATATCGTGGCACCCGTTCTTGCAGGCCGCGGCAAGGCCATCCTCATGGTCGCCCATTATGACTCCGTGCCGGCGGGGCCTGGCGCGGCGGATGATGGTTCAGGTGTTGCCTCGCTGCTGGAAACCGCGCGGGCGTTGCGCGCAGCTCCGGAACAGGGCCGTCACCCTGTGATCGCGCTCTTCACCAATGGTGAAGAGTACGGGATGTTGGGAGCGGCGGCGTATCTCCAAAACCCTATCCTGCGTCGCAATGTGGGCATCGCGATCAATATCGAGGCCCGTGGCAATCAGGGCCCCAGTCTCCTGTTTCAGACCAGTCCCAAGGCCTCGCGGCTGATCGCGCTTTATGCGCGCACGGCGCCCAGCTACGCCACAAGCTCACTTTATGCCGAGATCTATCGCTTTATGCCAAACGACACCGATCTGACGGTGTTCTTGTACCATCACATCACAGGCTTCAACTTTGCTATCACGCGGCGTGTAGCCCATTATCACACTCCGCTCGATACCCTGGCGCATCTGAACCGACGCAGTCTCCAGGACCAGGGCGACAATCTGCTCGGTCTCGTGCGCGCCCTGCAACGCGTGCGCTTCGCCGCGCTTAACGGTCATAGTGAAGACTACATCTCGATCCTTGGCCGTTGGCTGCCCCGCTGGCCGCAAAGTTTCAGTCTGCCGCTTGCCATCATACTCAGTCTGGTGGTGCTGCTGGCGGTGCTTGCTGGTGCGGGCCGGCTGACCGCGCGCCAATGGTTCGCGGGGATTTTCGTGTTTCCGGGTATGGTAGTGGGGGCGGGGCTGGGTGGCTGGCTGGTGGTGCTGATCGCGCAAACCGTCTCGGGCATGCCTGATCCCTCTTATGCCCATCCCGCCGCCTTGCGTCTTGCCCTTGCGCTTGTGATTGCGGCAGTGGCGCTGCTCGCTGCGCGCGCATCTTCAGTACGTTCGGCGCTTGTCGGTGTCTGGTTGTGGTTTGGCGTTTTGGGTATTGCTGTGGCCGCGCTACTTCCGGGGTTCAGCCCTTATTTTCTGCTGCCACTGGGGGTGGCTGCGGTGGCACTGCCGTTTGTGCGGGTCGGTGGGGTTGAGCGTGGCTGGGGACAGTGGGCGCTTTTTCTTCCCGGGCTGGCGTCCCTCGTAATCTGGTTGCAGCTCTGTGCAGATGGCGAGGGCCTCATGGGATTGCGCCTGCATCCCCTCTTTACCGTTCCTGCTGCCATTGGGATGGCCACGCTGCTGCCATGGCTAGCCGGTGCGCAATGGCCTCGGAGGCGGTTTGTGTGGTCGCTGGTGGGGGTTGTAGGACTTGCCGGTACTGCTGCAGTGGTTGCAGGGTTGATGCCGAGCTACAGCGCCATCGCGCCGCAGCGCGTGAACCTGTTTTACATCCAGGAGCCGACGCATTCGCTGTGGGCGGCACAAACGAATGCACCGCTGCCACGGAAACTTGCTGGTGCGGTATCATTTTCTCACCACGCACAGCTGGTTGCCACGAGCTATCCGCGTCACATGTTTCTGGCTCCGGCGCCGCATTTTGCCTTGGCCGCAAATGGCGCAACCATCCTTGCCAATCGGTTGCAGGGCGGGGTGCGCATTGTCCGTGTAGCCTTGAAGGGTTCGGCTGACATGCTGACATTGCGGCTACCCGGGCAGGTTGGTCTCAAGGAGGTCACCGTTGGACACACTGCGATTGCCATTCCGGCCAGCTGGAAACACCAGAATGAGGTAGCCATTGGCTGTTTGACGCCGAACTGCAGCTCAACAGAAGTGAAGCTGGTGATGGCTCGGAAGGGGGCCTTCATGCTCACGCTGGTGGCCCGCACCCTCAAGCTGCCGGCGCAGGCCAAAGCCCTGATCGCTGCGCGAGGCGATACTGCCGTACCCAGTACCTATGGCGACGGCACGCTCCAGATCGTGCCGATCGCCGTTCCTGCCGCGTTTTAGGTGCCAGACTTGTTGCTAGACGGCTTGGGCTCCTTGCCGTGCTCAGGCCGCAGATGGCCCTCAATGAAGGCCCCAGATTCGATGCGGATGTCGGCGTGAATCACGTCGCCCGTCATATGTCCGGTGCCCGTGATAACAACCTTGCGGGCTTCGATCTTGCCCTCGACGGTTCCAGCAACCTCGACGGTTTCACCATAGACAGTGCCTTTGACCCGGGCATTGGCGCCAATGGTGACGGTCTGACCGCGGACATCACCATCGACCTGACCTTCGATCTGCACATCTTCGGTGCTTTCGATTTGGCCGGTGATCTTTACGGCCTTGCCAATGACCGAGGTGCCGTGGGCGCGCGTGCCCGCGACTGGTGCAGCCACGGGCGACGTGGCTGCCGGACGCAGCTGCGGTGTGGCCGGAGTGCGGGCGGCTTCAGGCGTGTTTTGCGGCTTCTCGTCCGCGGATTTATCGCTGCGGGTGAACATGGTCATGATCGGGTCTCCGGGAGTTGATCGAGCGTTTCAAAGTAATTGAGCGGGCGCCAGGGCATGCGCG
>JBMFWV010000078.1:0-14151 GCA_049964915.1 Rhizomicrobium sp. | reverse complement strand
CACCAACATGGAGCGCGCTGGGGCGCGCAGCTGGTTGACGCCCTCAGCCACCAGTTTCAGCGCATCGATATCAAGGCCAGAGTCAGTTTCGTCCAAAATCGCCAGCTTGGGCTCAAACAGGGCCATCTGTAGGACCTCAAGGCGCTTCTTCTCGCCGCCGGAAAAGCCCACATTGAGTGCACGGCGCAACATATCTTCAGAAATGTTGAGGCTACGGGCCTTGTCGCGCACCTGGCGCAACACAGTCATCGCGTCGAATTCACTTTCAGAGCGTGCACGGCGCTGCGCATTCAGCGCAGCCTTGAGGAAATTGATGGTCGTAACACCTGGAATCTCAACCGGATATTGCAGTGCGAGGAATAGGCCACGCGCTGCGCGGGCCTCCGGCGGCATCACCGTCAGATCTTCCCCCTTGTAGATGATCGATCCAGAGGTGATGTCATAGCCGTCACGCCCTGCCAGAACATAGGACAGCGTCGACTTACCGGACCCATTGGGTCCCATGATAGCATGGACTTCACCTTCGCCAACATGAAGCGTCAGCCCTTTGAGGATTTCCTTGCCCTCGACGGCGACGTGAAGATCTTTGATATCCAGCATTATCCTACACTACCTTCCAGACTAATTCCGACCAGCTTCTGTGCTTCAACAGCAAATTCCATCGGCAGCTGCTGCAAAACCTCCCGGCAAAAGCCATTGACAATCAAGGCGACCGCTTCCTCTGGAGGGATGCCCCGACTGGTGCAATAAAACAGCTGTTCTTCGGCAATTTTTGACGTGGTCGCTTCATGCTCGATGCGAGCCGTACGATTACGGCTTTCGATATAGGGCACAGTATGAGCCCCGCATTCCTTGCCGATCAGCAAGGAGTCGCATTGCGTGAAGTTGCGTGCCTGCTGGGCCCGAGGATGCACGGAAACCAGGCCACGATAGGTGTTCTGAGCCTTGCCCGCCGAAATACCCTTGGAGATGATTCGTGACCGGGTATTGCGTCCCAGATGTATCATCTTGGTCCCGGTATCGGCCTGCTGAAAATGGTTGGCAATCGCGATCGAATAAAACTCTCCGACGGAATTGTCACCCCGCAAAATGCAGGACGGATATTTCCAGGTGATCGCCGATCCGGTTTCGACCTGGGTCCAGGAAATCTTGGAATTATTGCCTCGACAATCGCCGCGCTTGGTGACGAAATTATAGATCCCACCAAGTCCGTTCTCGTCACCTGGATACCAATTCTGAACGGTCGAATATTTGATCTCCGCACCTTCCAGCGCCACCAGTTCGACAACCGCCGCATGTAGCTGGTTTTCATCGCGCTTTGGAGCCGTGCAGCCCTCGAGATAGCTCACATAAGAGCCTTCGTCGGCAATGATTAAAGTACGCTCAAACTGTCCGGTTTCGCTCGCATTGATGCGGAAATATGTGGACAGCTCCATCGGGCAGCGCACCCCCTTGGGCACATAGACAAAGCTGCCGTCAGAAAATACCGCGGAATTGAGCGTAGCAAAAAAATTGTCGGTCTCCGGTACCACACTGCCCAGATATTTACGCACGAGTTCTGGATGCTCGCGAATTGCCTCAGAAATCGGACAGAAAATAACTCCAGCCTTGTTCAGGGTTTCCTTGAACGTGGTGGCCACTGAAACTGAATCAAAGACGGCGTCGACCGCAACTCCTGCCAGAAGCTTCTGTTCGGAGAGGGGTATGCCAAGCTTGTTGTAGGTCTCAAGTAGTTTTGGATCGATTTCGTCAAGGCTCTGCGGCTTGTCTTTGGTCGATTTTGGCGCCGCGTAGTAGTAGGCATTCTCGTAGTCGATCTTGGGGTATTTCACCCGCGCCCAGTTTGGTTCCTGCATTTGCCGCCAGCGACGATAGGCCGAAAGCCGCCATTCAAGCATCCATTCCGGTTCGCCTTTCTTGCCCGAAATGAACGCCACGGTCTCCTCAGTGAGGCCTCGGGGCGCAAGTTCCATTTCAATATCGGTGACAAAGCCATACTTGTACTTCTCACCGAGGGCTTCAACTTGTGTGCGGGTCTGTTCGATCGCGGACATGATTACCTCAGGCAGCCACGCGCCCACTGGCGCGTTGGCTTAATCTATAAAGCGAGTGGATGGCGGCGGCTCCGTCGGTCGGATGATTGGTCCAGCCGAAACTGACTCGCAGGGCCGCATCAGCGAGGTGCGGAGGAACATTCATCGCCCGCAAGACATGCGACCGACCAACTTTCCCGGAGGAGCATGCGGCCCCGGAACTGATCGCGATGCCGTCGAGGTCGAGCGCCATCACAGCGGTT
This sequence comes from Rhizomicrobium sp., assembly GCA_049964915.1. Lineage (GTDB taxonomy): Bacteria > Pseudomonadota > Alphaproteobacteria > Micropepsales > Micropepsaceae > Rhizomicrobium. Next base: position 11,855 of record JBMFWV010000078.1, on the reverse strand, counting down.
TGTGCCGCAATACCGGGCAGCGCAAAATTCGATGTGCCGCCAAGACGCGGCGCATTCTCGGAAAATATGACGACATCGGCAAAGGCTGTCTTCAGGTCGCGTTCAAACTGGTCGCGCAAGGCAGTGAGTCTTTTCAGTTCCTCGGCTGTTTCCACGGCCATCGCCGCACCGAAGCCCGCGATAGCAGCAACGTTTTCGCTTCCCGCACGCCGTCCCTTTTCCTGCCCCCCGCCCACGAGCTGCGCAGCAAACGGTGCATCGGAGCGCACGATAAGGGCGCCTGTTCCCTGCGGGCCTCCCAATTTGTGAGCGCTGAATGCGACATAATCTGCCGTAATGGCGATCCGGCCAGCTCCTTGAACGGCATCACACACGAACAAAGCCCCGGCCGCGCGGGACAGGTCATGAATCTGTGCCACAGGCTGGATGGCGCCAGTTTCATTGTTCGCGGCCATGACACAAACCAGGCTCTGACCAAGACCACCGGCGAGCCATCGCGTCAGGACGTCGAGATCAATTACCCCTTCGGCCGTGACAGGCAGGAGGTCGATCTGCAGCTCTGGGGCGCGCTCTCCCATTGCCCGCACCGTTGCGCGAACGCAATCGTGCTCGATTGCAGAAACCAGCATCCGGGAAATCGGCCTGCCTTCAGCTCGGGCGCCATAAAATGCGCCCCACAGGGCCAGGGCGCAGCTTTCGCTTCCGCCGCTGGTGAACACCACGGTACTCGCGTCTACCCCCATGCGCCGAGCCACCTCAGCTCGTCCCTGTTCGATGAGGGCGCGCGCCCTTCGGCCGGCGCGATGCACACTCGAGGCATTGCCGCCAGCCCTGAGAGCACGCAGCAGCGCCGCACGCGCCTCGCGGCGCGGTGGTGTGGTGGCATTGTGATCCAGGTAGATCATCCGTCTCTCATTCAGCCGCCACAGCCTGCAGGGCGGCCAGCGCATGGGCCCGCCCCAACACCCGACGCTCCACCACATCGGCGAGCGACACGGTGGCGAGAAAAACGTGGATGTGCCTACCGAGCTCTTCCCACAGGTCATGGGTCACGCAACGTCCAGCTGAGCCGGTACAGCCCTTGGCACTGCCCTCACGGCAGCGTGTTGCGGTGATCGGCTCGTCGACGGCCAGAATAATGTCGGCGATGCGGATATCTTCGGAGGAGCGGCTGAGCCGATAGCCTCCACCTGGCCCCCGCACGCTCTTGACCAGGCCACCGCGCCGCAGCTTGGCGAACAGCTGCTCCAGATAGGAGAGCGAAATCTCCTGGCGTTTGGCGATTTCCGCCAGCGAGACCGGCCGGCTTGCCGCCTGCTGTGCCGCCAGATCGGCCATCGCCATCACCGCATAGCGTCCCTTGGTGCTCAACCGCATATCGACCCTCGTCTCTATCCTCTGTCGGCCAACAGCCCGTGTTTGTGCTTGCTTTTCCAGGGCCGCTTCGGTGTAGAAACGGCCCCCCTCCCGCTGTTGCGGCGCAGCGCCGCGCTGCAGGAGGTAGGGGATATAGATATTCCGACTGGCATGGTCAAGAATTGAACGCGCCAAACAGGGCCTGAATCCCGGGACATGCTGCCTCACCCGGGACTTTTCGCAACGGACCTGTGTATTAAGGGGAAGGAAAGCCAGAGTGAAACAATCAGATATTTGCCCCGCAGCCCTGACAAGCCGGAGTGCTGTTCATGCCTGACATTATTCTTCCCGGCCCCGCGGGGCGGATCGAAGCCCGCTATCAGCGTCAAAAGAGCCCTGGAGCACCTATGGCTCTGGTGCTGCATCCCCATCCCCAGTTCGGCGGGACCATGAACAACCCGCTGGTCTATGATCTTTTTCATATGTTCCACCGGTTGGGATGCACCGCTGTACGGTTCAACTTCCGGGGCGTGGGGCGCAGCCAGGGCGCTTTTGATTCGGGTGCGGGAGAACTTTCGGACGCGGCCGCGGTGCTGGACTGGATGAATACCCTCTACCCCAACCCGTCCTTTGTCTGGGTTTGTGGCATTTCCTTCGGTGCCTGGATCGGTATGCAACTTTTGATGCGTCGGCCCGAGATCACCGGCTTTGTGTCGATCGCGCCACCTGCAAGCATGTATGACTTCGCTTTTCTTGCACCCTGTCCAGCTTCCGGACTGATTGTTCACGGCACCCGTGACCAAGTGGTACCAGAACCTGACGTGCAGAAGCTGGTCGACCGGTTGACGGCCCAGAAAGGTATCAAGATCACCTATGACAAAATCGAAGGCGCAAATCACTTCTTCGATAAGCACGAAGGCGAAGTGCTAGAGGCCGTCGAAGCCTACGTCTCAAGGACAATGGAGCACCCAAACGAGCGCTAGGGCGCTCTGACCGTCGGGCTGGGCCGGGAGCATTATCAGCGTGAGCGGTGCAACCGGCCACCGCTCATGGGCGCCGGCACTCCTGTGGTGCTGGGCAAGGATAGGGAAAGTCCACGTTCAGCCCGAGCCGCAAGGAAGGCAAAGGCTTCGGCTTCGAGAAAATCACCACGCCAGCCCAAACCTTCGGCAGCTATCACTGGGGCCTCCAGACGACGACGCAGTTCGGCCATCAGCGCGGGATTGTGGCGTCCTCCTCCGCAAACCACCCAAAGCCTGGCCGCCTGCGGGAAATGCTCGCGGGCTCGCGCAATCGCGGCCGCGGTGAAGGCGGTCAGCGTCGCCGCGCCATCCGCGGCATCAAGGTGCTCCACGCTGCGCACGCCAAAATCCATACGGTCGAGCGATTTGGGCGGCAGCCGCGCAAAAAAGTCGTGCTCCAGCATCTCTTCCACCACCGCCTCATGGACGCGCCCCGCCCGGGCAAGGCGGGCATCCTCATCCAGCGATCGACCGGTGTGACGCAGAGCCCAGTCATCCAGCGGGGCGTTTCCCGGCCCCGTGTCAAAGGCCAACAGTCCGTCCTCACCCACCCAGGTCACATTGGCGACCCCGCCGATGTTGACCACGGCCACAGGGAGCGCAACTTCGCCTGCTTCCACCAGGGCCGCATGATACAGCGGCACCAGCGGGGCACCCTGCCCGCCCGCGCGGACATCCGCAGTACGGAAATCATCAACCACATCAATTCCCGTCAACCGGGCCAGACGAGCGCCATCGCCGAGCTGCAGGGTCCAGCGCTGCTGTGGCCGGTGCAGCACGGTTTGCCCATGAAATCCCACGAGAAAAATTGCCTCGGGCTTCAGATCCGCCTGTGCGAGGAGCGCCTGAACCGCTTCCGCATGGGCATCGGTGAGCGCGCGCTCCACATCCACCAGCAGCTGCGGCAATGGCGCTCTGTCTTCCAGCTGCGCGGCACAGCCGATCGCCGCGCGCAACTGGTCGTGAAGTTCTGGGCCGTAAGGCTGGGTCAGGGCCGCGCCCGAAACCCCAACGCGAACGCCATCGGTCTCCAGCAGCGCCGCATCGATACCATCAAGCGATGTTCCGCTCATCAGCCCGATCACTTTATGCATGGCGAGCCTTCTGCTACAGACGCGGTCTTTCTTAACCGAGCCTGACCGATGTCCGATAGTCCCAAGCGCTTCAAATCCGAATTCCTGCGTCAGTTCGTGGCGCGCGGCGCATTTTACGATTGCACCGACCCGGAGGGGCTCGACCAGCTCTTCGTTGGCGGTCCTGCGACCGTCTATATCGGCTTTGACTGCACCGCCGCCAGCCTCCACGTCGGCAGTCTCGTGCAACTGATGACGCTGCGCCGCTTGCAGCAGGCCGGACACCGCCCCATTTTGCTGATGGGCGGCGGCACCACCAAGATCGGCGATCCCTCGGGCAAGGATGAAGCCCGCAAGCTTTTATCGTCAGAACAGATCGAAGCCAACAAACAGTCTATTCTCTCCGGAATCCGCCACCTGCTGCATTTTGGCGACGGGCCCAGCGATGCCATTATGGTGGATAATGCCGACTGGCTCGATCGCCTAGAATATATTCCCTTCCTGCGCGACTATGGTCGCCACTTTTCGGTCAATCGGATGCTGACGCTGGAAAGCGTCAAGCTGCGGCTGGATCGCGAGCAGCCTTTGTCGTTCCTGGAGTTCAATTATTCGATTTTGCAGGCCTACGACTTCGTCGAGCTTTACCGCCGCTTTGGCTGCCGGGTGCAATCGAGCGGCTCCGACCAGTGGGGTAATGTCGTCTCCGGTATCGATCTGGGACGACGGGTAGAGAACGTTCAGCTTTTTGGTCTGACGACGCCGCTCATCACCACCGCCTCCGGTGCAAAAATGGGTAAAACCGCAGCAGGCGCCGTATGGCTCAATGCCGATTTGTGTTCACCCTATGAATACTGGCAATTCTGGCGGAACACTGAGGATCGTGACGTCGGTCGCTTTCTGCGACTGTTCACGGACCTTCCCGAAGCCGAAATTCAGCGACTTGAAGCCCTTGAGGGCGCCGAGCTCAATGACGCAAAGAAGTGTCTCGCCAACGAAGCCACCGCCATGCTCCATGGCTACAGCGCTGCGGAAGCTGCCAGTGACACTGCCCGACGTGTTTTCGAAGAAGGTCAGGTAGGGGAACAGCTTCCAACGGTCGAGATCCCGGCACGCAGGTTTCCCTTGGGTGCTCTGAGCCTCGCCGTGGCCAGCGGACTTGCTGCTTCCAATTCCGCGGCCCGTCAACTGATCGCCAATCATGGATTGCTGTTCAATGACGTACTGGTCAGCGATCCGCGAGCAGAAGTGTCTCTGTCCGATGTCGGTCCCAACGGGGTCATCAAAGTCTCAAAGGGTAAGAAGCAGCACGTCCTGATTCGCCCGGTTGGCTGACACCTACGGTTCCGGCTTGCCGTTCTTTTTTTCTGGAGCTGGCGGCCTGGGAGACGGAGCGGTAGGGGTACCCTCGAAGATGCGCCGCAGGATCCCCGGAGCCAGCACCGAAAGCGGATTGACGCTCACCTCCGGCTCTTCCGCATCGCCGCGAACGGCATAGGAAAAGCCAAAAATACCCTCGCCCTTTTTTGATACCAGGACATCGCCAAGAAGCGGAATGGCTCCAAGGACGGAGTTAAGACCGTAAATCGGGACCAACGCACCTTCGAGCGCTATGGTGTCGTTACGTCGGTCAAAATAGCCGCTGGCGGTGACACCGATCGCCGGCCCGCTGGCGCGGGCATCGCTGATATTGAGAATTCCAGCATCCATCTGGAAGGGCGCCATCAGTTTATCGACCGCGATCCCTTGCCCCCCCATGAGATTGATCAGTCCCGTGAGCGATCCCGCAGAGAACAGGCGGGTCAGAAATGGCTGATGTATCACGGTGAAGTTCGTCATATGCAATACACCGCGATAATCGATGACACGTTTGGACGCGAGCTCCCGTGACGTCGGCTTGGGTGACAACGTAGCCATGAGGTCAAGGTGACCACCGCGAATCGAGCTGAAGCCAAAGAGCCCATTGAGGAGCAACCCGGCATCGGTAGCTTGCAGGCGCAGACGCCGCTTTCCGGCGCTGACCAGGATATCGGCCGAGACCTTGGCGGTTTTTGACAGGTCACCACTCAGGGCCAGTGTCTGTGGCCTGTTGCCTACTCCGCTCGCGGAAAAAGCAAACGGCGCCAAAACCACACCATTGTGCAAGGCGAGGCGGTCGAGATTGACATTGAAGTCAAACGGCAGATCGGATGGCGCAGCTTTTTGCCCGTGAGTGGCGTTCAGTTTGAGGCGGTCAAGGCCGGTGCCATCTGCCGAACGGCCCGACACGCTGATCTTCAGGCCGGTTGCGCCGCTATCGAGAACACGCAGCGCAAAATCATTTCGCGGCCCGGCGTGCAGCTGCGGCATGACAAGTTTGACGAGCTTACCGTCGCTGTTGAAGTTCGCAGTACCCTGCCCGTGCAACGAGGCACCTGTCAGAACCATCTGTCCGGATGCGATCTGTCCCTGATCCAGTCGCAGGTGAAGCTGCATCCGCGCCGGAACGCCTGCCGGCTTATGATAATTGATGACGTTGAGGGTGACGGTTGCCGGATCGAGCACAGCCTTTATGTCAGCCGAGTGGATGTCGCCCCGATGGCCGTCAAGCTCGGCCTGTATCGCAACTGGACCTGCCAGATAGTGTCCAAAGTCAAAGCCGAGGCGGGCGCGTGCTGCCGCGTCGAGGGTGCCGCGCGCGCTGATGTGCGTGGTGATGGGATCCTTGGAACTGAAGTCTTCATCCCAGCTCGCGTCTAACAGAGCACCGGCGTAGCCGATACGTCCGGCCACCTGCAACGCCGTGTTGTTCACGGTAAACGTCGCCGTACCATTGCGGATGCGATGGCGACCCATGTTGAGGGCAAGGCCGCGAACTTTGCCCGTGACATGGATCGCAACATCCTTCATGGCCACGTTGCGTCTGGCCGGAATCTTGACGTCCAGATCGATGCTCGCGTTTCCGCGTGCAGTCTGCAAGGCAATATGGAATCTGCTGGGATAGCGGAGCGGCGGCATATTGATCAACGACAGGACATCGCCGAGCTCACCGTCGACATGGCCATGGACATGAACCACGTTGCTTGGCAGATGCAGATTGTTGATGGCAACGGAGCCTGCACTCAGCTTCAACGTCCCGCCGCTCGGCGGCGTAACGATGGCAGAGCTGACACTGGCATGAAAGGCATCGCCCGACAGCACCCCGCTTCCTGCAACTGCGGTCAAGGGGGCAAGACCGTCAAGATAGGAAATGGTAGCTCCACTGATCGGAAACTTGATTGCGATCGCATCATCGGGGAGCACTGGCCCATCCAGGGCTCCGGCCGGAAGTTCGATTCTGATCGTGGCGGGACCAACTTCGCCGGCACTGACGTTGTGTGCGATCCATGCCCGCGCATCGCCAACCACGTTGAGTGGCCAGTCCTGCAGCAGATCCGTCACCGACATTGCGCCAAGATGCCCTTGGATTGAGATCGCCGGTGAGCGGCCTGATGCGAACACCACAGTTCCTGCAAAGGCCGCCGACAATGGTCCGCGTACAACGCGAAGGTCCTTGATGGTGATCTGATGCTGGGCCTGTGTGTAGTTGGCCCGCAACTCGCCGTGGGCCGACACTCTCGCACCCGGAATGAGTGCGGGCATGCGCACCATGATCCTGTCCAGATCAAGGTCAACGTCCGCCGTTTCAAGCGTGCCACCGGCGTCAAAGCCAAGATTTCCCCACCCGCGCAGATGCCCGAGGACTTCTTTGCCCGAAACACTCGCATCGTCGATCAGGAGCCGCCCGGTGCGACCATCATAGCGACCTACCAGATGCAATGAACGGATCGCGAGCTTGTGATGGAGGGCGCGAACCTCGCCCTGAGCCCCAATGCCAAAATCGGCAAATTCAAGACGGGTGATCCCGCGATCGAGACGAAAATTTGCCCGGATGCTTGTCTTAAGCGCATAGGGTTTGAGAAACGACAGAGACGGCGTGCCGCGGCCCAATGCCGACAGCTCAAGCCCCGTCAGCTCGAGATCACCTGACGCATCCTTGTTGCCCTGCGGTATGACAAGGTGCGCGCGGATCTGCGCTGGCTGCCCATAAACCTCAAGCTGGGCGGCAAGATTGGCGACCACCTGGGCAGGTTTGGTACTGCGCAGCGCGATCAGCAGCTGTGCAGAGGGAGACACCACAAAGAGGCCACTGGGCTCGTCATAAAATGCGAACCTGGCTCGCCGCACGGCAAAGCCCTGAAGACGCGAGCGCCCCCGCTCCTCGCTGAGGATCTTACGCAGACGGGCGAAGAGATCGCCCTGTCCGTGATCACCCACGATACCCAGATGCAAGGTGCCTTCTTTGGTACGAACCAACGTCAGCTGCACGCCGATCAGGGCGATGCGCTTGACCACGATCCTCCCCGCCAGGAGAGGGGCCGCCGCCAGATCGATCTCAGCTTTGGGAGCTTGGGCGATGATACGCTGCTGATGATCGAAAACACGTGCACCGAGGATGACAACATTGATGCGTCCTTCCGCTCGCGACCACTCCAACGCCGCGCTGTCATAGCGGATGCCAAGTCCTGGCACCGCGTCGTTGATGGCCACTGCGATCTGGCTCGAAAACGGACCAAGCGAAACCGGGCCCAACAGGAGCCGGACCCCCGCACCCAAAACGAAGAACACGGCCGCGACGAGAATGCCGGCGGCGGTCAGGCCTGCCCAACGACCGGAAAGACGAAGATTATGTAGTTTCAATCCGAAAGACTTTCGACCATCCTGGCGGCTCATGCACCACCCGATCGACCCGCCGGCCCGAGAGCCTTGCGCCGCATCGCACCGGTGTCTTATCGCCTAATCAGGCTCTACAGTAAACGATGTGCACTATCCGCATCCAACCGTTTGAAGGAGGAGATATGAGCAAATCTGACCCCGCTCAGGAACTCAAGGCAGGTGACCGGGTTCCGGCCTTCAAGATGGCCAGTGACGGTGGCGGGCAGATCAGTTCGGCAAGTCTCAAAGGCAAGCCCTACGTCCTCTACTTCTACCCCAAGGACGACACCTCGGGCTGCACCAAGGAGGCCATCGGATTTTCTGGTACCAAAAAGCGCTTCGACGCGCTGGGGATCACGGTGATCGGTGTGTCCAAGGATAGCATCGCCAGCCATGACCGCTTCAAGGCCAAGCACAAGCTCACCATTACCCTTGCTTCCGATCCGGAAACTGCCACCGCCGAGGCGTTTGGCACCTGGGTGGAGAAGAGCCTTTATGGGCGCAAATATATGGGAATGGAGCGGGCGACATTCCTGGTCGGCGCTGACGGAAAAATTGTCAGAGTCTGGCGCAAGGTGAAGGTGCCCGGCCATGTGGAGGATGTACTGGCCGCGGCCAAAGCCCTCTAGGATAGGGCCGCGGCGACAGCCTCAGGTCAACTTCCGTTTTTACCTGCAAAAAGACAGACAAAACCTTGAATTTTCAAGGCAAGTCTGTCTCAAATGCTGTCCGTAAAGGGACCGCGCCGTCGGCGCAGCTGGGGATGCTACGAATTGGCGAAACGGCTCATTGAGCGGGCATGGACCTGGCTGCACACCACCTTTCCGGAGCGCCAGCTTTATTTACGCAGCAATGACGGGGTGCAGTTTTATAGCCTCTCCCCAACACTTCAGGTCACCGGCGCAGGACTCCTGGTGATTTTCCTTGGCTGGGTAGCATTTGCCTCGGTCAATGTGATCTTCAAGGACCGCATCATCGAGGCGAAGGATCACCGCTACGTTCAGATGCGCTCATCCTATGAGAGCCGCCTGGCCGACATCCAGCTCTCCTACGACCAAGTTAACGACGCCCTGGTGACCGCCGAGGATCGTTTCCGCGCCACGGCCGGAAAGCTTGAAGCCAAGCAGCACGCCATCCTTCGCCTGTTGCACGACAAGCAACAGGTCGACACAGCCCTGGCAAGGTTGGGTTCGTTGCGCGCGCTGCCCGAAGGGACACGCAGAAGTTTCGACAATCCCTTCTCCTCAGCGCGCCCCCCGGTGCCGCAGCCGACGCCGAGCCCGTTGGCAGAGGGCTCCGTTCTAGAGGCGCTACCCATCTCTCCGCCGTCTGCGCCCCGTATCGCCAAGCCGGTAGACGGCAGCATGATGGGCGGCCTGTTCACGCTTTTGAGGCACGGCATTGCGGCGCTCTTTGTCTCTACGGGGCGCCCTGCAAACCCGGCGCGCAGACTGCCGGCATTCCGGGTTCTGGCAGCGCAAACGGCGCGCGTAGCCCGACTTGATACGGGGGAAACAGCTCTTCTGGTCATGGCCGATCGTGAGATCAAAGGCCGGATCAAGCAGGCGGATCGGCTGCTGCGGGCGGTAGGACTTCATCCCACCCGGGTGATGGCACAAAACGTGCCCGTAGGCGTTGGTGGACCAGAATTCCCCCTCTCCTCGGCGCACATGGCAGGAATTTCTGATCCCCGCTTTACCACGACCTATGTCGATGCCGCCGCACACATGAGCGAGCTGGAAGATCTCTATGCCGTGGTCCGCCACGTCCCCCTGACCACACCGGTTCACGGACCACGCTTTGATTTGAGCAGCGGCTTCGGCCCCCGGATAGACCCCTTCACCCACCGCATGGCATTTCATCCCGGACTGGATTTTGCCGGCCCTTGGGGTGCCCCCATCCATGCCACAGCGCCAGGCAGAGTCATCTGGGCTGGCCCGTTTGGTGGCTATGGCAACATGGTCGAGATCAACGATGGCTTTGGGATACGAACCCGCTACGGTCACATGTCGCGGATCCTCGTGCATGTTGGCGAGCACGTGACGCGTGGCATGGTGATCGGTCGCATCGGCTCGACTGGTCGCAGCACCGGACCTCACGTGCATTATGAGATCTGGGTCGGAAACGAGGTCATCAATCCTGGCCGCTTTCTAGCCGCAGGAAAACATATCCTGGGCTGACGCGGCGCAGGGCTTACTCGATATCGCTCACGGCCTCGGGTTTATCGCCGCCAATCGCCTGGGCCAGTGCCGCAGCCATAAAACTGTCGATATCTCCGTCCAGTACCCGGTCGGGCTCGCGGATTTCGACGCCGGTACGCAGATCCTTCACCAGCTGATAGGGCTGCAACACGTAGGAGCGGATCTGGTGGCCCCAGCCGATATCCTTCTTCTCTCCAATGCGCGCATCGACCGCGGCCTGGCGCTTTTCCAGCTCGAGCTCATAAAGCTTCGAGCGCAGCATCTCCCAGCAGATCGCCCGATTTTGGTGCTGGGATTTTTCCGTCTGGCACTGAACCGCGATCCCCGTCGGAAGATGCGTGATGCGGACCGCACTTTCCGTTTTGTTGACATGTTGTCCGCCGGCGCCAGACGCCCGGTAGGTGTCGATGCGGACCTCTTTTTCGGGAATATCGATCTCGATGGTTTCGTCGACGACGGGATAAACCGTAACCGAAGTAAAACTCGTATGCCGGCGCGCATTGGCATCAAACGGCGAAATCCGTACCAGACGATGCACACCGGCCTCGGTTTTCAGCCAGCCATAGGCGTTGCGGCCGCGGACTAGAATGGTTGCCGATTTGAGTCCCGCCCCCTCACCGGCGCTTTCTTCCAGATACTCTACCTTATACCCGCGCCGTTCTGCCCAGCGCGTGTACATGCGCAGCAGCATCTGCGCCCAATCCTGACTCTCTGTACCGCCGGCTCCTGCGTGGATTTCCAAGTAGCTGTCATTCGCATCGGCCTCGCCGGACAGCATCGATTCCAGGCGCAGGGTTTCGGCGCGCTGGTGCAACCGGCCCAAACCGAGCTCGGCATCAGCCACCATGGCGTCGTCACCTTCCGCCTCAGCCAGCTCGATCAGACCTTCGCTGTCGGCCAGTTCGCGCTCGATGCCTTTGACCCCGGTGATAGCCTCATCGAGGTGCTGACGCTCCCGCATCAGCTTCTGCGCTGACACCGGATCGTTCCAGATGCTGGCGTCTTCGGCTTTCGCGTTCAGTTCATCGAGGCGTCGTAGTGCGGCATCCCAGTCAAAGATGCCTCCTCAGCAGGGCCAGCGCCTGCTTGATTTCATCAATGGTCCGCTCGGTTTCGGCACGCATGCTATTTCTGTCGGCTCCGGCTGTGGTCCCAGGAGCGGCAGCTTGTAGAGCAGCCGGAGGCGCCCTGCAATCAGTGCGCCGGCAAGGACGGCTTACCGGCAGGCAGATGATAATTGATCTTGAGGTAAACCCAGCCCCAAGTCGGATCACCGGCGGCGTTGTGCGCGGGAACATAATGCCAGTTCATCGCCGACTGTAAGGCCGCTGTGTCCAGGTCGCCATGACCTGACGACTTGATGATCCGATACGTCGTCTGCGCCTGACCATCGGAATTAATCAGCAGCGCCACCTCGACCACACCTGCTTCGCCAGAGATCTGCGCCGACTTTGGATAGATCACCTGTGCCG
>JBMFWV010000077.1:0-14367 GCA_049964915.1 Rhizomicrobium sp. | reverse complement strand
TCACACCGGATTCCTACCTTTCAAGCCGCCACCCCCTAAGCGACTCTCCCGACTCTTAAAGTCCACGGACAGACACTTAGTCCTACCCTCAAATAGGTTTCTGGCGGGGATCCTGCCCTCAGGCTTCGCCGCGGGCGGGATAATTATTCCGGTTAATAAACTCGAGCGCTCCTAGAATTTCGTTCAAGCTCGGTCGCGCGAACGGCATGGTCTGAATGGATGCTGCGTAGAGTGTATGATCTGGCTTCACAAGAAAAAGACCCGGTTCCAAAAATTGTGCAGGCTCTTTGTCGGAGAGCCCGCGCGACACGAAGAGGCCCCATTTGCGGCCCAGTTCAATGGGCAGGTCATAGGCCAGACGCACACGATCAAGGCCCCAGTCACTGCGGGCCCGTGCCGCGCGCTCAAGGCCATCTGAGCTTGCCGCCACGACGTTGGCCCCCAGCTTGGCAAAGCTCTGGCTCTTGTCATTGAGCTCGCGCAAATAGCTTTTACAGATCGGACAGTGCAGGCCGCGATAGACCGCGATCAGCGTGAAGGTCGCGGGATTTTCGGCAAATAGGTCAAATCTGCCGCCGCCAACTAGGGGCAGGTCCATGCCAGGAACGCTCAGACGTGGCTTGATCATTTTCCGCAGGATTCCCAAGAAACAGAGGTCAGGGCAGGCTGGGCAAACGCCAGCGCAGCACGGTTTTGCCCAGGAGGGCTGCAATGAGCGTGAGGACAAAGACAGTCCCGGCCTGCCACACCAGGACCATCAGGCTCGTGTCCTCGGGGTGAAAGAGGCGTAGCGCCGCTGCCGCCACACCGCCCGCGGCGAGGGCCGCCAGAGCTGTTGTGGTCATCGGCGTGATAGGCGAGGCGTTGCGAATCATCCATCCTATTACGACAGCCGGGCCAATTCCAGTCATCATGATTGCAGGCAGGCATTGCCAGTCGGTTGTAAGACCAAGACCGACGCTGCCGAGGCGCCGCCAGTCCTCGACACAGCTATGCCCCAGCGTCGCGAGCCAGACGGCCAGCGGTATCAGCGGCAGAAAATGCTCCCAGTGAGGACGGCCGGGAACTCCGGCACAGAAGCAGGCCATTGCCGCCATCACGCCTGTTGCCAGCGCCGCGACTTCCTCAAGCAGCCAGCGCGGATCAGCCAGGCGAGCGGTAAGATCCGGGCGCAAACCCATGATAAACACCACCGCCGCCACCCAGGGCAAAGACCAAGCAAGCCACACTGCGGTGCGCCGCTGCGGCGAGCTGAGACAGCGCACTGGCTCTGCCTGGCGTGTGAGATGTGCAATCAGCTCTTCGGTACGCAACTTACTCATCATCCGGCCTCATTGCCGAGGTCTGCGTGGGAACCAGACGCTGGCGCAATGCCTTCATACCGCGATGAACCGCTACCTTGAGCGCGGCAATCGATGTCCCGCTCACCACTTCGGCCTCCTTCAGCGAAAGTTCCCGCAGCTTCAGCAGTTCGACAGCTTGGCGCTGGCCCGGAGGCAGATCAGCGATCGCGCGGCGAAGCAGCTCGGGATCTCCTTTTGCATTCCCCTCCCAATTCGGCTGCGCCGGTGCAAAGGTTTCAGGCAATTCTGCAACCGCGGTTTCGTTCCGCGCGACGCGGGCCTTCCTGCGGTAGGCATCGACCAGACGATGACGGGCAATGGCAGCGAGCCAAGGCGTAAAGGGGCGGGTGCCGTCATAGGTGTGGCGCACCGCATGCAGTGCCATGAGGACGTCCTGAACGACGTCTTCAGGTTCAACGCCGTAGCCGCATTTGGGCGCGACGATGCGCCGGATAAACGGTATCACCTCGTGGAGCAACTGAGCATAGGCAGCCTGATCGCCCGCCTGGGCCGATCGCATCAAGGCGCCAAGTCGGGCCTCCGGGCTGTCGGGCTTCACACTTTTCTCCACCTGTCCCCTGGCAAATGGCAACGTCATCAGAAGCGGGGAGCTGGCATTGCCACAGCTGGGGGGATGCTTTCGCCGGATTGCGCCTGATGCAATCAGGACGCTCAATGCTATCAGACCGACCGATGCCAAACAAGGCAATGTCAAACAAGGCAATGTCAAACAAGGCCAGGCTAGGAGCGTCTGCTGTCCTTCCGGCGGAGCCAATAATGGCCCGCTGCAGCACAGGATTGTCACCGTGTCGACATGACGATTTTGGCGGGAATGGGATGAGTACCTTCGAACAATGTCCTCGGATGGCTAGCCGGTTTCGTGCACAACCTTCGGTAGCAAGATTTGTCGTAACGCACACAACGCCTTGCACGCCGCCCCAAGACCGAGGCAGCCGGATTAACGCGATTGCCCGGTGGACCGCAGAGACAATGCCTTTGCCGTTCTGACGCATCACCGCACCGCGCCTACGCTACGCGATCGCTGCTCCACTGGAGGCGGAGTGTCACAGGTCAGTCTTCGCCGAGCACGCACCAGCCATGCGCCGTGTTGCCGTTCCACGGCAGCATGTCAAGCAACCTGGGCAAAGTCCGCTTTGGAAGTGAGGATGGCAGGCTCAGTCATGCATCTGCTCGCCAGGTAGGGGACCACCGTAAAGCAGTTGGCAATGCGGAGGGGACATGCCACACAATTCACTGCCATCCTCAACGAGATATTTCGTGCGCTCCGCGCGAAAGGTTACACCTGTTGGCGACGGATCACTCTCATGATGATCCTGTGTCAGGATCATTGCGTAACCCCGGTAGCAGTCTTTTCCTGCCGATGCAGGCTGCGTACCAGAACATAATCGAGGGAGAGCGGGCCTGCGCCCAGTGCTATGATGGCCAGCGCCATGCTGGCCCAGGGTAGATGAAAATTCGCCCAACCCGAGGGCACGACAAGCTCGATAACCGCGGTCATGACGAGCAAGCCCAGGGCACTGAAACGGGTAGCAAGGCCAAGGACGAGGAGGATCGGGAGCACGATCTCCCCGATGCCATCAAAAAAGGCGAGGGTGTCGGGGAAGGGCATAGCGTAGGCATGGCCAAAGAGATGGAGTTTGAATATTGATTCGAACAGAAACTGCGCTGTGGGCGCGAGCGATAGGAAGCCGTCCCATTTGGTGAGTCCGGAGGTGAAGAAGGGCACGGCAAGGGCGGCGCGAAGAAACAGTTGCGACACCGGCAAGGCGAAACGTGCCATGTCGCCAGTGATGCGTTGAACGCGCGTGGCCAAGTGCATAGCAATCGTGCTCATTATTCTTTAACCTCTTTTTTCGATCGTGGTGAAGGCGGTAACGGCGCCTGCCTCAAGCAGCCCGTTGAGCGTGAGAGCAAGGTCAAAGCCCTCAATCAGAAGGGCCTGCTGCGCGGCCTCGCCAAGAGTTTTCCCCTGGCCTAATGCATCTATGAAGTCTGCGCCTCCGGGTGGGAGATGATGCACCTCAACCTCGGCCGAAGGCCGAACGATCAGTGCCGCCTCGGCGGCGTCTACCAGCTCGTGCTCCCCGGGCGAGGCCTCGGTGACATTCATCTGCCAGATGGAGAGCGCCGGATAACGTGATTGAACCGTGCGCACGCTGGGATGTAGCCGAAACACCAGCAGCGGGGCGAGGTCCGCGGTGACGGCACTGAAGTCATCGACTCCAAGGCTGTCGGCTTCAGCTGCATGATAGGCTTCGAGCCAGGACCGTTCGATGCGCGCGACATCTGCAAGATAGGGAAGCGTGGCTGCAGGCTCAAAGCCCGAAATAAACTCCGCAAAGCCGTGGCCATAATCGAGCATCACCGGGCTCTGCGGCGGTCTCGCGACGGCAAAAATTTGCGCCATAGCCTGAAAGAATGCCACGCCCACGAGCCTGCGCGTAGCTGGATAGGCGGCTTCCAGTGCCTCGATCAGGCTGACGATAACATTGTTACGATAGACATTGAAACGTTTGAGGCTGGGCTCGCCATCAGGAGCGATGACGCCATTGGGTAGCGGGCTCTGCGGGTTCAGAAGCGCACATGCGAAGGTGTTTTGCTGTTCAACCCAATGCGGCATGACGGACTCTTCGGGCCTGTGGCGCCTGTAGGATGGCCTCGGCAAACTGCGCCTCCTGGGCCAGTATCTGCCATTCTGGAACGTCATTGTCCCATTCGATCAGCGTGGGCAGCGCACCGGTGATGTCGATAATCTCTGTGTAGAGCTGCCAGATTGTTGTGCTGACCGCGCGGTCATGGCTATCGATGAGAAGGTCGCGACCCTGTTCGTCCGCGTCTGGCTTGTGTCCGGCCAGATGAATTTCCTGTACCAGGTCAAGAGGGTAGTCCGCGATGTAGCGTGCCACATCCCAGTTCTGGTTGGTACAGGAGACGTGAACATTATTGACATCGAATAAAAGACCGCACCCGGTGCGCTTGGCTACCTCGGCAATGAACTGCGGTTCTGAATAGGTGCTCTGGGCAAAGCCCACATAGGTCGACGGATTTTCCAGAAGTATCTGGCGCGCCAGTGCCTCCTGGACCTCGTCGATATGGCCGCAGATATGCTCGAGAGTTTGGCGGGTGTAGGGCACGGGTAGGAGATCGTTGTAGAAATCTGTGCCGTGTGAGGACCAGGCGAGATGCTCGGAGAACAGATCCGGCTGGTAGCGCGCGATGAGCTCCTTGAGGCGGCCAAGATGGGACAGGTCAAGGGGCCCGGCCTTTCCGATGGAAAGGCCGACGCCATGCAACGACAGCGGGTAGCGCTCGCGCACTGCCTGCAGGTAGCGGTGCGGAGGGCCGCCTGCGCCCATGTAGTTCTCGGCATGAACCTCGAAGAAGCCGATGTCGCAAGCGTGCTCGATAACCTGTCGATAATGCTGGGCCTTCAACCCTACGCCAGCTCGGGGCGGCATGGTTGCGCTGTGTTGGGACATGGCCGTCAGACCCCGGTCTCAAATGGTTCCTAACCTGCTGCTGGCAGTGCCATTGACGGCGCGTGGCTTTCGTCAATGGCACTGTTTCAGAACAGATGGAGAAGTGGACAGATCAAGAACGGATGGGGGTCAGGCTGCCGTGTCCATTAGGCGTCTTGATGCTGGTGCAGGTTCCCGTGGGAACCAGCTTGAAGGCGTTACCCTGGTAATTGATTGTGGCGGTTCCAGCGCAGGTGGTTCCTGGACCGGCATAGCAGTCATTTTGCCCCTTGAGCGCGACGCCAAAACACCGCTGAAATTTGCCGGTATTTAGCGTCTGCATTGTCTTTTCTCTTTTGGCCATCATCATCTTCTGCATGCTGGCCATATTGTTTCCACTCATCATTCCGCCGGCGGATACGGCGGCAACCGAGCCGATTGTGGCCGCAAAGGTGCCGACAACGAGAGTTTTAAGAACGCGATTGGTCATACGGATCTCCGATCAAAGTTGGGTGGGGTGGCAGGTTCGCACAACCTCACACCACGAGTTCGTGGCCGTGCGGGCAAAGGTTACGGTGTCCGAAAATGACAGTCACGGCGGGCTTCACAGGAGCCGGTATGGCTTGGGAGCGGGACGTCGTCAGATCGGGTCCACGACATGAAACCTTTTTGCCCGCGACCCCGAAAACCAGTAAGGCGGCCCAGACAGGCGCGTCAGGACATAGACCTTGCCAGCATGGACAAAACTGCGTGCTTGACATCGAAGACATCCCCGCCTGCGTCCCCCTGGTGGAGCCGGCGAAATTTTCGGATCCGATCTGGACCGCGAAGGGGGAGCGCCGGGCGAAGGTGGTGCCTGAGGTCATGCGCATGCTCTGGGTCAATACCGGGACCCTGTGCAATCTGGCCTGCGCAGGTTGCTATATTGAGTCAAGTCCCCGCAATGATCGCCTCGCCTATATTTCGCGGTCTGAGGTCCGCCGCTTTCTTGAAGAAGCCCAAAAGGACCACCGCGCGATCACTGAGGTAGGCTTTACCGGTGGCGAACCCTTCATGAATCCCGATATCATGGGCATGCTGGATGACGCGCTGACAGCGAATTTCCGCGTGCTGGTACTCACCAACGCCATGAGTCCGCTCCGGCACCATCGCCAACATCTCCTCAGCCTGCGCGTCCGCTGGCAAGACCGTCTCTCCCTGCGGGTTTCACTCGACCACTTTACCCAGGACGGTCATGAACGCGTACGCGGTCCCCATTCCTTCGCGCCGGCAATCGAGGGCCTCAAATGGCTGTCCGATCATGGCTTCGACATAGCCGCGGCAGTCCGACGTCTGGGGCCGGAAGATGAAGAGACGCTGCGCGAGGGTTTTTCGAAGCTTTTCGAGCAGGCACACATCGCCATCGATGCCTTTGATCCTCACCGCCTTGTTCTCTTTCCCGAAATGGATGATCGCGCCGAAGTTCCGGAAATAACCGAACAGTGCTGGGCCATCCTGAACCGCAGTCCATCGCTTTTGATGTGTTCGAGTTCGCGCATGGTGGTCAAGCGCCGGGGTGAGGACGCGCCTGTGGTGGTGGCCTGCACGCTTCTGCCGTATGATTCACGCTTTGAGCTGGGGCGCACGCTTGCCGAGGCCATGAAGCCCGTACAGCTCAACCACCCCCATTGCGCAAAATTCTGTGTACTGGGCGGTGCATCATGCAGCGGCTGAGTCAATGGTGCTGCGCAAAGCCGGTGTCGAACCGGCGGGTATCTACGTTTGCCGCGACAAACCCTAGATGTGGGGACTGGGCGACTGACCTGCCGCCGCGCATCACCGCGATCTTTTGCCCGCTCATCTGTCCGTATTCACCCGATGTCACCACCGTCAGGCGACCTTTGCCCGCCACCGGCCCAAACGCAAAGTAGCGATCATGACGCCAGGCTCTGCGCCTTCCATACAGTTTACACTTTTTGATAACAAGGAACGTCTCCCTATGATGCAGTTTCAAAGGACCTTTGCACAAATCCAGCGCTATTACGGCGAAGTTCTCGGGAGTTCCGGCGATCTGAAAACCTCGGCCTGCTGCACGAGTGCTGTGCCAGCGCCCCATATTGCACGCGCCCTCGACAATGTTCCAGATGAGATCAAGGCGCGCTTTTATGGCTGCGGGTCCCCCATTCCGCCGGCACTTTGGGGCGCACACGTGCTGGATCTTGGTTGTGGCTCTGGCCGAGACTGCTATGTCCTCTCCCAGCTCGTGGGTCCGCTTGGTCATGTCATTGGCGTTGATATGACGGAAGCCCAACTGGCGATTGCCCGGCACCATCTTGACGGACATGCGGCACGCTGTGGCTTGGGCAATGTCGAATTCCGGGCAGGTTATATCGAGGATCTGCTTGACCTTGGCATTGCCGATGGCAGCATGGATCTTGTGGTATCCAACTGTGTCCTCAATCTGTCTCCGGACAAGGCGCGCGTCTTTAGCGAAATCTTCCGCGTCCTGAAACCCGGCGGAGAGATCTATATTGCCGATGTCTTCGCCGATCGTCGCGTTCCGCCGGAAATTGCCGATGATCCAGTTCTACGCGGCGAGTGTCTGGGTGGCGCACTGTACTGGGAGGATTTCAGGCGCCTGATGGCACAAGCCGGTTGTGCCGATATCCGTGTGTGCCAAGCCCGTCCGCTTGAGATCCATAATCCTGATCTTGCCAACAAGCTTGGATCGGTGGGCTTCAGTGCACGTACCTTCCGTGCCTTCAGGCTCAACCTGGAGGACCGTTGTGAGGATTACGGGCAGGCGGTACGGTACAAGGGCAGCATCGCCGAGCTGCCGCATGGGTTTGATCTAGATGATCACCACTATTTTGCCACCGGCAAGATTGTAGCTGTCTGTGGCAATACCGCCGACATGCTGTCGCAAAGCCGATATGCACCTCATTTTGATGTATTCGGCGCGAAGACCTTGCATTACGGGATTTTTGACTGCGCGCCATCGCCGGCAGCAGCGTCTCGTGACGACATGCCTGTGCCCTGTTGCTGAGAGCCTGGTGCGCCCATCAAAACGGGCGGTTTTCTCCGGTATATCTGGGGGCGTGGTCTGCCGCGTGTCCAGGACGCAGTGGCCGGAGCAGGGAGAGAGTGATGAAGACCAAGACAAGCAATGCGCAAGATCAGGGTAGGCCAAGAAGCTGGGTACGGGTGCTTGCCCTTCCTGTCGCCATCGCGCTTGGATTTGCCGCAGTCATATTCCTCCACGTCGATCGGTATGTCAGCTTTGGGGCACTGGCCGCGAATCGGGTAATGCTACTTGCGGAAGTCGCCAGACATCCCGTTCTGACGGCTGTATTGTTTGCTGCAGTTTATGTTCTGGTCACCACATTGTCGTTGCCCGGCACATCGCTGCTGACCATGAGCGGCGGATTTCTCTTTGGACGTGTCTTGGGTACTGCGATCATCGTGCTTGCTGCCACGTTCGGGGCCGGTGTGCTTTATGTGATTGCCCGAACCAGTTTCGGGGAAGTCCTGCGCGGCCGCGCCATGGGGGCGCTGGACCGGCTGAAGGCGGGCTTTCAGCACGACGCTTTTTCCTATCTGCTTTTCCTACGCTTGGTGCCACTGTTTCCGTTCTGGCTGATCAATCTTGTCTGCGCCCTCCTTGACGTGCCATTTCCCACTTTTGTCATGGCGACCTTTGTTGGAATCATCCCCGGCACGGCCGTCTATGCCAGCGTCGGCAGCGGAATCGGAACCCTCATCGCCCAGGGTCGCAAGCCAGATCTGAACAGTGCGCTCACGCCGCAGGTGCTTGCGCCCCTCGTCGCGCTTGCGGTTCTGGCGCTCGCGCCTGTTGCCTATCGCCATCTTCGCCAGCCGAGGAACTGACATAATGCGGACGGAAATATCGTGTGACGTGTGCATAATTGGTGCCGGCTCGGCTGGTCTGTCTGCGGCCGCCGGGGCTGCACGCCTTGGTGCGCGGACCGTACTCTTCGAACGTGACAGGATGGGGGGGGATTGTCTCAACACCGGCTGTGTCCCCTCAAAGGCGCTGCTCGCGGCAGCGCGTGCGGCCCATGCGGTCCGTCACAGCGCCCGCTTCGGTATTGATGGTGGCGAGCCGACCGTCGACTTTGCCGCGGTGATGGCGCATGTGCGTGCGGTGATCAAACGTATCGCGCCGCATGATTCGGTGGAGCGCTTTGAGGGCCTTGGTGTAAAAGTCATCCATGAGGAGGCGCGCTTCACCGGGCCTTTGCAGGTGGAAAGCGATACGACGCGGGTGCGGGCCAGGCGGATCGTTATCGCGACCGGGTCCGTGGCGGTGGTTCCACCGATCGCGGGCCTCAAGAGCGTGCCCTATCTGACCAACGAAACGATTTTTGATCTGGCTGAACAGCCGCGGCATCTGCTCATCATTGGTGGCGGGCCGATCGGCGTGGAAATGGCCCAGGCATTCCTGCGGCTGGGCAGCAAGGTTACGATCATAGAGCAACAGCGTCTGTTGCCGCGTGATGAGCCCGAGCTTGTGGAGCTGCTGAAAGCGCGGTTGGTGGAGGAAGGGCTGGCCATTCATGAGAACGCGCGGATCACCGCGGTTGCCGGAACTGCACAAGGCATCGCGCTGACGCGTGTGGGCGGGGAGCAGACGCTGACGGGTTCCCATCTGCTGATTGCCGCGGGGCGCCGGCCACGGCTTGACGGGCTTGGCCTTGAGACGGCCGGGATCACCTGGTCGGAACGTGGCGTTAACGTTGATGCACGGCTGGCTACGCGCAATAAGCGGGTCTATGCTCTTGGTGACAGCAATGGTGGCCCGCTTTTTACCCATGCCGCCGGCTATCAGGCTGGGCTCTTCATCCGCAATGGCCTGTTTGGACTTTCTGCCCGGGCCGACTATCGCACGCTGCCTTGGGTAACCTATAGCGATCCCGAACTTGCCCATGTGGGGCTCACCGAGGCCGAAGCCCGTGGGCACTGGGGGGATCGGGTACGCGTGATCCGCTGCGCGTTCGCGGACAATGACCGTGCCCAGTGCGAGGCTGACACCACAGGGGCGATCAAGATCATCAGCGACGCGAAGGGACGCATACACGGAGTCACGATACTTGGCGCGGAAGCGGGAGAGCTCCTCGGGCTCTGGTCACTGGCCATGGCTCAGAAGCTGACACTGCGGGCCGTCGCCGCACTGATCCTGCCTTATCCAACGCGCAGCGACATCGCCAAGCGCGCGGCCGGAGCATTCTATGCACCTAAGCTCTTCAGCGTCTGGCCAAAGCGTCTCGTACGCCTGCGTCTGGGCAGACGGCCGGCAGACATCTGAGCAGCCACATCCTATGGCCCGGCATGCGTCGCATCTTTCCGATTTTGCGATGACCGCAGCCAGGTCTGACGACTTCGGAGCGACGCTCTGGTTGCGCGGTCATACGGATGGCTTCTGACTGTGGTGCTGCCAACCGTGATGCAGTTCCTCGTCCAATTGCGCGGTCCCTGCCATGCCAGTCCTGCAGCAGCCATGTGCCTGGGCATGACACGGTAAACGCCCGCCGGGTCAGCATAGTGTTCAGCTGTTACGGGCAATGTTTTATGACCATGGTCCAGCCAGTGGCGCGTCCTGCTTCGCTTTGCGCCAGGGTTGAAGGAGCAGGCGGTCGAGTCGTTCTTGTGCGGGATCGCGAAACTCTTCAAGGCCGATGCGCATCGTGGCGTGGCCCGCGCTGGGCTGTGCGCGATAGGTCCCGAAGATCCAGTCCCACCAGGGTGCATTGAAGCCAAAATTGCTGTTGGTTTCTGCACGGATTACCGAATGATGCACGCGATGGAAGTCTGGGGTAACGACCAGGAGGCGCACGATGGGCTCGATCGCCGCTGGCAGGCTTGCATTGGCATGATTGAACATGGCCGTGGCGTTCAGAATAATCTCGAAGAAAAGAACCGCGATGGCCGGGGCGCCGAGGATGGCTATGGCGGCGAGCTTGACCATCATCGACAGGATAATTTCGACGGGATGAAAGCGCAGCGCCGTGGTGACGTCAAAATCCATGTCGGTATGATGCACGCGGTGGACGCGCCACAGCAAGGGCAGCGCATGGAACATCACGTGTTGGAGATAGACTGTGAGATCAAGGAGTGTGATCGACAGAATAACGACCAGCCACAGCGGTAGAGGCATGGTGTTGAAAAGACCCCAGCCCTTTTGCTCTGCCCACGCGGCAAAGCCGACGGCCGCCGCCGGTAACAGAACACGCAAACTTAGTGTGTTGACGACCGAGATCCCGAGATTATGTGGCCAGCGGCGTTTGCGGGAGAGCATGCGCCGGCGCCGTGGCGCGATCATTTCCCAGCCTGCGACCCCGGCCAGCAGGCCAAGGAATATGATAAGACGGACCGCAGGCATGTGCGCGATGAGATAGCCGCTCACGACACCATGCCGCCTTGTTCAGAAACCGACGCATGGGCATCGGCATCGGGCGCAATGAGGCCGAGGGCGAGCGCGCGGTCATAATCTTCTTCAACGTCGATATCCCAAAGCGGCGGCATTTCGAGCCATTTGAGGCCGAGTGCGCGGGCGCGGGCACGGGTTGCGGCCATCACCTGCGCACTGCCCCAGGCCATATCCTGAAACAGCGCCGGTACCGACCGCTTAAGGCCGATGAGAATATAGCCACCATCCTCGACTGGAATGAAGACGGCGTCCGCTCCATTTTTCAGGGCCCTGGCGCAGAGGACAAAATGATGCGCGGTCAGCGCGGGGCAGTCGGTGCCGACCAGGAGTATTGGCAGCTCTGGCGTTATCGCTGCGAAGGCGTGCGCCATGCGCTGGCCAAGATCGGTGTTGGGCTGCGTACAGAGTGACACCCCGTTGTGTTCCGCCAGAGCCTGAAATGCCGGTTCGTGTACAGACGGCGTGCACCAGAGGCTGACCGGACCGATTGCGGCAGCCTGTGCCGTATGCAGGGTTTTTTCGATCATCTGGTGCTGAAAGCGGGCTGCGCCAGGGGCACCCAGGCGTGGGATCAGTCTGGTCTTGGCAAAGCCCGCAATAGGGGCCTTGGCAAAGATGGCGATCGCGGTTTGCTGCCTGTCAGCCATGCTGATAGCGCTGCGCCAGTTGCTGCGGGTTTGCGCCCAGAAAATAAGCCAGTCTAAGCCGCCACATCAGCAAGATGGTGCGGACAACACCATATTTCAGCCAGCGCCGTGACGAAGTTGACACCCGTGCCCGCAGGCATAGGGGTCTGCTGCGGCGCTTCAGCCGTGTACACAGTTCGATATCTTCCATCAGTGCGATATCCGTATAGCCGCCGACCGAAAAGAAAAGGTCGCGCTGAACGAAAATGGCCTGGTCCCCGGTGGCGATTCCGAACAGTCGGGAACGCAGGTTCATCATTGCTGCGACCACGGAAAGCAGCAGCGTCGTCGGCGCGATGGTAACGTCGAAGCGGCCCCAGAAGCGGCCGCTTCGTGCCATCGCGTCCGCGATCAGCCTGTCTGTACCGGGTGGCAGTTGGGTGTCGACATGCAGAAACAGCAGTACCGCGCCTTGGGCTGCGTGGGCTCCGACATTCATCTGACGCGCCCGCCCGCTTTGAGAAACGAGCACCTGATCCGCCAGGGGCGCTGCGCGGCGTGGGGTGCCATCCACGCTTCCGCCGTCGACGACGATGATTTCTGCTCCCGCCTGGCGCAGGGACTGTTGCCGCAGGAGACAGGGGGTAATCAGGTTTTCCTCGTTGAGGACTGGAATGATGATGGAAAGCGACATGAGATGTCCGCTAAGGTCAAAAACCTCTTGATCTTATCATTCGCTCATGCCGCGCAAAAGGTTACGGACAGCCCTGTCTTTTGGCACTGCACTTTGGCTGATGTCGGCCCCTGTGGGCGAGGGATGCCACGTCCAAAGACCTTTGATCCCGACAGCGCCCTTGGGAGGGCAATGGAGCTGTTCTGGATTAAAGGGTTTGATGCAACGTCGCTCAGCGATCTAGAACGCCACCTCGGTTTGGGGCGTGTCAGTCTTTATGGCGCTTTTGGCGACAAGAAACACCTGTTTCTGAGATGTCTGGAAAAATACCGCCGTAGCGTTGCGTTGCCTCCTTTGGGGACACTGGATCACCCGCACGGGCTGATTGGGGTACGAAATTTCTTTGAGCAGCTGATGGAAGCCCCCCTTGCGATTCGGCGCTGGGGCTGTCTCATCGTGAACACGCTGGTTACCGCAAATGGGTTCGACCGTCAAATCGACAAGGTAGTTCGAGACCATCTGGAAGATGTCGAGAAGCGTTTTTTGCCTGCTGTCACGAATGGACAAATCTCGGGAGCAATTGGAGGCCACAGGGACACTCGCGCCGCCGCGCGAATGTTGGTGGTCCTCGCCCATGGCACGTTTGCACCAAATCGGAGCAAGCTGGGCGGGCCACTGGCGAAGGCAGCGATCGCGACCGCACTCAACGACCTCGGACGCCGCCACATTTGAGGACTCACTATAGGTCTAATTTCGACTCTCCGGCCCCTCGCCTGCCGGAGTGCGTTTCACCTGCGCGGCCTCGAAGTCTCTCAACCTCGCCTGTCAGGGCCTGAGAGAAGTTCACTGACGCCCACCATTTCTCTCAGGACAAGATTCTCGAGTTCGGGGTCCTGAAGTTTGCATTTGACCAAATCGCCCAGGCTGACGATCCCGATTGTCTCGCCGCTGTCGACCACGATCAGATGCCGGGTTCGCTGCGACGTCATAAGCGACATTGCGTTGCGGACGTTATCGTCCGGCCTGCACGACGGAAGTGGAAACGGCATCATTGCCCGCGCGGTTCCATCGATGGTACCGCGGCCAGTGCGCGCGAGGGTTTCGATGACTGATCGTTCGGTTATAAGGCCGATGGGTGTGTTATCGGGCGCGGTCACAACAAGCGATCCGACACGGTGGTGGACCGGCTGGTCGATAACGACTCGAAGTGTCTCATAGGCTGGCACTTTGCGGACTGCGCGTTCTTTCTTGTTCAATACGTCTATGATCTTCATTTACTGCTCCACTGCGCGTGCTTTGGCGAGATACGAGAGACCGCACGCGATGTTGATGAGACGATTGGTGCGGCCCGTGCGACTATGCATGCGCAAGCCGACGCAGAAACGTTTTGCCGTTCAACATTTGGTCGAGGGAATCCATTTGGCTGAGCAAATTGTGCAAGTCGTGCGCGATGCAGCGAACACCCGGAGACCATCGCATTCGTTTGGAAGGAAATTGATGAGATTGGTGAAGATGGACGGACGCAGCGTGTGCCGCCGGAGGGGCTTTTGGGGGCGGGTGCGTAAACACGCCGCTGTCCGTCCATCCTCATATTGGATTGCGTAACCCTCGCTCAGGAGGTTACGTGCCGGTGTCGTCAGATTGAATATTTGCACCATCACACCCGGTGGCGCGGAACAAGATAAGCGATCGGCACTGTCAGAGGGGCTATGGCCCCCGGATATTCGCCAAAATCCGGTTGTTGAAATTGGGCATGTAACCTTTCCGAAGGCCTCCATGCAGCTATTCTTGAACTCGCTTGATTCATGGAGGATTGGCA
>JBMFWV010000076.1:0-15480 GCA_049964915.1 Rhizomicrobium sp. | reverse complement strand
CCGGCAGCGTCGCCACCATCACCGGCAACCCCCAGAACATGGTCATCGGCAGCGTCTCGCACCTGTCTTATGTGAGCTTCGCCAAGGCATTGTCGCCCATTGCGCTCGTCAGCCTGGGCATCGTGGCAGTGGTCGTGGTGCTGCTGTATCGCAGTGAGTTTGTCACTGCTGCGCGTCTCGATGTCCAACTACCGAAGGCACAAATCAAACCTTACGCGCTCGCCAAGTCGCTTGCGGCGACGCTTGGGGCCATCATCTTCTTCTTTCTGGGCGTGCCTCCGGCTGAAGTTGCGATTGTGGCCGGCAGCGTTCTGCTCGTCAGCAGGCGGGTCAAGCCTGCACAATTATGGTCCGAAATCGACTGGCCGCTGCTGGTGATGTTTGCCGGTCTTTTCATCGTGGTGCACGGATTTGAAATGGCGCTTTTTACCCCTGCACACCTAGCCGCCATGGAGCAGCTGGACCTGGGCCAGCCCAAGGTGCTTGCGGCAGTCAGCGCTCTGCTCGCCAATCTGGTGAGTAATGTTCCGGCGGTGCTTCTGCTGAAGTCTTTTGTCCAGGGCGTGGGGGATCCGAGGCGTGCCTTTCTTGTCCTCGCCATGGCCTCGACCTTGGCCGGCAACCTCACCATTACCGGTTCGGTTGCCAATCTCATCGTGGTCGAGCGCGCCCGTCAGGCAGGTATCCAGATTTCGTTCTGGCGCTATCTCCTCGTCGGGGTACCGGTCACGGCCCTGACTGTGGCCTTTGGGGTGTGGTGGCTCGGTTAGAGGCCAATCCTCACGCCCGTGTCCGGCAGCGTGATGAGGAATGCGGGTTCCATCAAGAGCGGGACCGAGAGACTTCACAGCCTCATTGCCATGCGTGGGGACGTGCATGATCCTCAAGGGCGCATCTGGACCTTGAGAGATCTCTATATCCTTGGCGCGCTCGGTCTATGGAACGAGCGTTAGTGCGTCGGGGTGATGAGCCTCTCGTAGCGCCGTGCGTGCCAGTGCGGGCCTTCCCGTTCCATACGGTAGACCGCCATTTTTACGACGTCGTTCAACACGAACCAGAGGATGGAGTAGCCCCAGACAAAGGCGGCATATTTCCAGCCTATGGCAGGCATGAGCCAGCCATAGACTGCAGCGAGCGTGCCTACGATTTTGGTAGATTCGCCGGCGACGACCAGTTTCCAGCTCGGCCATGGCCGTTTCCAGAACCAGCTCTGGTTGCGCGTCAGATAGATGGTGAAATGACCGGCGACCAGCAGCTTGAGGAAGATGAGCGTTCGGATTGTTGGCCGTGGCAGGTGGAACAAGCGCTCTGCGATGAAGAAAAGTGAGAACGAGGCGATCACGCCCAAAATGCCAAGGACGGTGCTGATGACAAGCACCCGATGCATGTCCCAGCGCACCGGCTTTTCTGCCACCCGCACATTGTCGTAGGCGATGGCCATGATCGGCACATCGTTCAGGATCGCGAGGAGCACGATCATGATTGCGGTTACGGGATAGAAGTTGAACACCAGGATCGAGACGGTCATGAACAGAAGCACGCGCACGGTCTCGGTGATGCGGTAGATGGCATAGGAGGTCATGCGTTCGAAGATCCGGCGCGCTTCTTCCATGGCCTTGGTGATGACCGAAAGGCCCGGTGCCGTCAGCACCAGAGCTGCTGCGGCGCGGGCAGCATCGGTGGCTCCGGATACCGCGATGCCGACATCAGCCTGCTTGAGGGCCGGAGCATCGTTGACCCCATCACCGGTCATGCCGACGATATGGCCGGCATCCTGGAAGGTCTGCACGATCGCGAATTTGTGTTCGGGAAAGACCTCGGCAAATCCGTCTGCAGCCAGGATGCGTTCG
Organism: Rhizomicrobium sp.; assembly: GCA_049964915.1. Classification (GTDB taxonomy): domain Bacteria; phylum Pseudomonadota; class Alphaproteobacteria; order Micropepsales; family Micropepsaceae; genus Rhizomicrobium. The sequence continues at coordinate 13,630 of JBMFWV010000076.1, read as the reverse complement.
GTAGAGACCTTGCTCTGTTCCGTACCAGCGGGGCCAAAGACGTCGCTGGCATTGAGAATCTCGGTGCCGAGATTGAGCTTGCCGGCGATTTCCTTGGCGATGGCGCCGTGATCTCCGGTCACCATGCGGATGGAGAGGCCGAGGCGCTCGGCTTCGGCGATGGTACTCGCACTGTCGTCACGTGGCGGATCAAAGAGCGACAAGAGGGCAAGATACTGCCAGGGCCCGTCTGCTATGCGCTTCGCTACGCCAAGAGCGCGATAGCCATGTGCGGCAAACGCGAGGGTAGCCGCATCCACGCGTGTGGCCAGGGCCTTGTCTCCTCCCACGAGCTCCAATATCGCCTGTGGCGCGCCTTTGGCTACCTCGAAGCTGTCAGTACCTTGGCGGATCCTGGCGAGCGCGCGCTTGTGCACCGGATCGAACGGCGTGAATTTTTCGAGTTGGACACCATCGAACAGCGCCGTGGGGGCAGTCTTGAGGATGGCGGCGTCGATGGCGTCGGGCTCAGCCCGGTCGCAGGACAGGGCCGCCGCCGCAATTGCAGCAGCAGCATCTGTGGCGGCAAAGAGGACCGGATCGCCCAGGCTCAGCTCATTTTTGGTCAAGGTTCCGGTCTTGTCCGAACAGAGCACATCCATGCCGGCGAGCTCTTCGATCGAAACCAGGCGCGAAACGATTGCCTTCATGTGGGCGAGCGCCGAGGCACCCACCGCCATGGTCACACTCATCACCGCAGGCAGGGCGACGGGAATGGCGGCGACAGTGAGGATGAGACAGAACAGGAGGGTGTCGACGAGAGCATCGCCACGCCACAGAGCCGCCAGGAGAATGATGGCAACGAGGCCTAGCGTAATGTAGATGAGGAAGTTGCCGATGCGCAGCACCGCTTGCTGGAAATGCGAACGGGTGTGGGCGGTTTCGACCAATCTGGCGGTCTTGCCGAAGAAGGTGTTCATGCCGGTGGCAGTAACCACCCCTTCCAGGCTGCCCTGGCGCACGATCGATCCGGAATAAAGTATGTCGCCGATCTTCTTGTCGACAGGCAGGCTTTCACCGGTCAGTGCTGACTGATCGACACTGGCATAGTCGCCGGCGGCGGCGGTGGCATCGGCCGGAATGATATTGCCAAGTTTGACGGTAATGACATCTCCCGGCACAAGTTCCTGGGCGGGCAGATCGCACCACTTTCCGTCGCGCTTGACGCGCGCGTTTGGCGCCAGCTTCTCTTTGAGGGCCGCGATCGCATCGTCGGCATTCTTTTCCTCAAAGAAGCCGACCAGAGCATTGATGACCAGCATGGTGGTGATGACACTGAAGTCTTCCCAGTGCTGCACCGCTGCCGAGAGCACCGCTGCCACTTCGATCATCCAGGGAATGGGCCCCCAGAAATAGGTGATCAGTCGTTCGAGCAGCGACTTCTTTTCTTCGCGGATCGCATTGGGGCCATATTGGGCAAGGCGAGCACGCGCTTCAGTGCTCGAAAGGCCGTTCAAATCCGTGTTCTGTGGCGCTTCGGGGGCAGCAGATACGGTCATGGCGAGGATCCCATCAGGCGCGTCGAGGCGCCCCGGCAGAGTTTAAGGCAAGGATGGCGACATCCAGATGTCGCAGCAAGGGTGTGCGGACAGGTCGCGGGCGTGCGCGGGGTGAAGGCGGCACCGTGTCGGAAAACGGATAACGCGCCCTGGCGATGATATTGCCGCACAACAGCGGGAACAGGTGCGGTACTTTTGCGTTCTGACAACTCCCGAGGAGAACGCAATGCGCTTCGTTATGCATATCCGGCCCCCCGCGGAGCATTGGTTGACTGCACGCACGATGGACCGACGCGCAGTCCGTGCATTGCGCAACCCCACTTGGCGCACGCAGTGCACGAGCTGAAAAGAGCTATTGCGATGCTGACAGCACAGATGTCTTGCGCTAGGTCAATGTCGCCAGAGGAAAGCTCATTGCAAAAGCGTCATATGGAAACCAAGATCAGTCCCCTTGCCGGCAAACCTGCGCCGGAAGCTCTTCTCGTCGATGTCCCAGGCTTGCTCGCAGCCTATGAGGCGCTGACGCCTGATCCGCACGACCCCAGGCAGCGGGTCGCCTTCGGCACTTCCGGCCATCGCGGATCTTCGCTGCGCCGCAGTTTCAATGCCTGGCATATCTGGGCCATCACCCAGGCGATCTGCGACTATCGCAAAAGTCACGGCATTACCGGGCCGTTGTTTCTGGGCGAAGACACCCATGCACTGTCGGCACCCGCAAGGCAGAGTGCGGTGGAGGTTCTGGCCGCCAATGAGGTCATGGTGCGCCTGTCCGAAACCGATGCCTTCACCCCGACACCAGCCCTCTCGCATGCCATCCTCGTGCACAACCGGACGCAGCCTGATGCCCTGGCCGACGGCATTGTCATCACGCCCTCGCACAATCCCCCTGATGATGGCGGCTTCAAGTATAATCCGCCAAATGGTGGACCTGCCGACACCGAGGTGACGCGCTGGATTGAGGCGCGCGCCAATGTCCATCTTGCGTCCGGTTTGCGCGAGGTGCGGCGCATATCTTATGCGCAGGCATTGCGCACAGCCTCGGTTGGTCGCCATGATTTTCAGGGCGCCTATATTGCGGATCTTGCCAATATCCTTGACATGGACGCAATCAAGGGATGCGGCCTCAAGCTTGCGGTCGATCCTCTGGGCGGGGCGGGTGTCCATTATTGGGGACGGATTGCCGAGGATTACGGCCTGGCCCTTGAAGTTCTCAACCAGGGGGTTGATCCCACCTTTGCCTTTATGAGCGTGGACTGGGACGGGCAGATCCGTATGGATCCATCCTCACCCTATGCCATGCAGGGAGTGATCGCGCTCAAGGAAAAATTTGACATCATCTTTGCCTGCGACACCGATCACGACCGTCATGGCATCGTCACCCGAAGCCGCGGACTGATGGCGGCCAATCACTATCTTTGTGCGATGATCGCCTATCTCTTTGACCATCGTCCGCACTGGTCGCAAGCTGCAGGCATCGGCAAAACCGTTGTCAGCAGCGGGATGATCGATCGGCTGGCCACCCGGCTGGGGCATGCGCTTTATGAGGTTCCGGTCGGCTTCAAATGGTTTGTCGACGGACTTCTGGCTGGCCGGCTCGGCTTTGTTGGTGAGGAAAGCGCTGGGGCGAGCTTCTGCCGGAAGGATGGCACGGTGTGGACCACCGACAAGGACGGCATTGTTCCGGCACTTCTGTCGGCGGAGATCGCGGCCAGGACAGGGCGTGATCCCGGAGAACTTTATGGCGCTCTGGAAAATGAATTCGGCGCCCCCGTCTATGCCCGCATCGATGCGCCGGCCAGTGCAGAACAGAAGCCAAGACTCGCAAAACTTGGTGCTGGCGATATTTCTTCCAAGCAGCTTGCGGGCGAGCCCATTCGGGAGATCCTGACGGAGGCGCCGGGCAATCACGCCGCCATTGGAGGGCTCAAGGTGAGCACGGAGAATGGCTGGTTTGCCGCAAGACCCTCAGGCACAGAGGATATCTACAAGATCTACGCCGAAAGCTTTCTGGGCAAAGAACATCTCAAGCAGATTCAGGATGAGGCACAGGCGATGATCAGTCGGGCGCTTTCGGGTGGCTAAGCCCGGCAAGGAACAAAAAGCAGCGGGCGCGCGCAGCGCCAACTCCCCGACCGCAGTGCGGCCCTCGACCCTCTTTGTCGACATCGGCGGGGTTCTGCTCAGCGATGGCTGGGGGCGGAGCCAGCGTGAGCGGGCAATCGCCGAATTTGGCCTTGATGCCGAAGATTTCAGCAACCGGCATCTTCAGATCTGGAACAGCTACCAGCTCGGCAAGTGTTCGCTTGATGAGTATTTCGAGCGGGTGCTGTTTTATCGTCCGCAATCTTTTTCACGCGCGGCACTCAAGGCGTTTATGTTTGCCCAGTCGACACCTTGCCAGGACATGCTTGATCTGGTCGCGCGTCTGAAGCGCAAGTGGGGCCTTAAAGTAGTCGTAGTGAGCAATGAGGGACGCGAACTCAACGCCCATCGTATCCATACCTTCCAGCTTGATCGGCTCACCGACATCTTTGTCTCGTCCTGTTATGTGCAGAGGCTGAAGCCGGATCCAGGGATTTTCCACCTGGCTCTTGATCTGGCGCAGGTTTCGCCTTCCGAGGTCGTCTATATCGAAAACACGGCGATGTTCGTGGAGGTCGCCCGCGGGCTCGGCATACAGGCTCTGTTGCACAAGAGTTTTACCGAGACGCGGACGGCATTGGCGCAGCTGGGTCTTGGGGATGACGATGATGACGGGGCACGAGCCCCGGGCGCCCGCGTCCAAATGTGAGGGGCCCTGAGCAAGCGCGCCGTTCGCAGAATTCCTGATCGGATCAGAAGGCGAGGCAGCAAGATGGCAATCGACAGCGACACACTTTTCCTGCAGATGGATGCTTACTGGCGCGCTGCCAACTATCTTGCGGTGGGGCAGATCTATCTGCGTGATAATCCGCTCTTGCGTCGTCCGCTCCTGCGTAGTGACATCAAGCACATGCTGCTCGGTCATTGGGGGACAACGCCGGGGCAGAACTTCATCTATGTGCATCTGAACCGCATCATCAATACCTACGACCTTAACATGATTTACATCTCGGGCCCCGGCCATGGCGGGCCGGCGGTGGTGGGTAACACCTATCTTGAGGGTACCTACAGCGAGATCTATCCTCAGATCAGTGAGGACGAGGATGGCCTCAGGCGCCTGTTCACCCAGTTCTCCTTTCCCGGCGGCATTCCCAGCCATGCCTCACCCGAATGTCCAGGCTCGATCCATGAAGGTGGCGAGCTTGGCTATTCTTTGAGCCACGCCTTCGGTGCCGCGTTTGACAATCCAGATCTTGTTGTCGCCTGCGTGGTGGGTGACGGCGAGGCGGAGACCGGGCCTTTGGCGACCTCCTGGCACTCCAACAAGTTCCTCAACCCGCGCCGGGATGGCGCCGTGCTGCCCATCTTGCACCTCAATGGGTATAAGATCGCCAATCCCACGGTACTGGCGCGCATCAGCCCACAGGAGCTTGATCAACTCCTGCGCGGCTATGGCTGGGCGCCGCTTTATGTGGAGGGTGATGAGCCCGTGGCGATGCACCGCAAGATGGCCGGCGCCCTTGATGAGGCGATCGCGAGCATCCAGCACATCCAGGAGCGGGCGCGCAAGGAGGGCCAAAGCACGCGACCCAGCTGGCCGATGATTGTGTTGCGTTCGCCCAAAGGCTGGACCGGACCCAAAGTGGTCGATGGGGTCGCCATTGAGGGCACGTTTCATGCGCACCAGGTGCCATTGCTTGGCTTTGACGAGCATCCCGAACATCTGAAGATGCTGGAGGACTGGCTCAGAAGCTACCGCCCGGAGGAACTCTTTGATGCCAATGGCAGGCTGAAAGAGGAACTGCGCGCGCTCGCCCCCAAGGGCGTGCGGCGCATGGGGGCTAATCCTCATGCCAATGGCGGCAGCCTGCTCAAGGAACTGAGGCTGCCCGACTTTCGCGACTATCGCGTCGAGGTCCCGGCGCCTGGGACGCCGGGCATCGGAGACACCCATGTTCTGGGACGCTATGTGCGCGATGTGCTGCGGCAGAACCGCGAGACGCGCAACTTCCGCCTGTTCGGTCCGGACGAAACAATTTCCAATGGCCTTGAAGCCGTGTTCGACGTCACTGCGCGGCAATGGGAAGGTGAGACGACCGCCAGCGACGAGCATCTGGCCACGGAGGGCGAGGTGCTCGAGATGCTCAGCGAGCATCAGTGCGAAGGCTGGCTGGAGGGCTATCTGCTCACCGGACGGCATGGCCTGTTCAACTGCTATGAGGCGTTTATCCACATCGTCGATTCGATGTTCAATCAACATGCCAAATGGCTCAAGGTCACCGCGGGATTACCCTGGCGGCGCAAAATCGCCTCCCTCAATTATCTGCTGTCCTCACATGTCTGGCGGCAGGATCACAACGGCTTCACCCATCAGGATCCGGGCTTTCTCGATCATGTGGTGAACAAGAAGTCAGAGGTAGTGCGGGTTTATCTGCCTCCAGATGCCAACTGCCTGCTGTCGGTGATGGACCACTGCTTGAGGAGCCGGCACTATGTCAACGTGGTCATTGCCGGCAAACACCCGGCACCGCAATGGCTGACCATGGAGCAGGCGGTGACACACTGCACGCAGGGGATCGGTATCTGGCCGTGGGCGAGCAATGATCAAGCCGATGAGCCGGATATTGTCATGGCCTGCTGCGGTGATGTACCGACGCTTGAGACACTCGCGGCGGTGAGCATTTTGCGAACTCATTTGCCAGAGCTTCGGATCCGCGTCGTCAATGTCGTCGATTTGATGAAGTTGCAGCCTCAAAGCGAGCATCCCCATGGTCTCAGCGATCGTGAATTTGATGAGATATTTACACGGGACCGGCCGGTCATCTTTGCCTTTCACGGTTATCCCTGGCTGATTCATCGCCTGACCTATCGGCGCACAAATCACCACAACATCCATGTGCGCGGCTACAAGGAGGAGGGCACGATCACGACCCCGTTCGACATGACGGTCCTAAATGATCTGGATCGCTTTCACCTCGTGATGGATGCCATCGACCGGCTGCCGGCGACGAAGGCCCGCGGCGTCTACCTCAAGCAGAGGCTCAAGGACAAGCTCATCGAGCACCGCCAGTACATTGACGAACATGGCCTTGATCTGCCGGAGATCCGAAACTGGCAGTGGCCAGACACAAGTCTCGCCTGACGGGCGGGTGATGCCGTAACTCTCATGCACCGAGATCAGCAGATGACGGACATGCTCCTCATTCTAAATGCGGGTTCATCGAGCCTCAAATTCACGCTGTTTGAGCTGCGTACGCCGCTTGGTGCACAGGATGCCGTGTGCGATGGAATGATCCTGGGGTTTGGCGAAGGCTCGCGCCTTCAGCTCAAGGACGGGCGAGGGCGGGTGCTCCTCACCCGCGATCTGGATGACGTGTTTAGCCACCATCGCGCGCTGAGCGCGGCACTCACTGTTCTGAAGGAACGTTTTGACGGGGCAGAGCTCAAAGCCGTCGGCCATCGCATCGTTCATGGCGGGCGAAAGTTTTTAAGGCCGGTGCGTCTGGATGCCAAGGTTATTGGCGAACTGAAAAGGCTGAGCCCGCTCGCGCCACTACACCAGCCCCACAATCTGGCGGCGGTGGAGGCGATGGCCCAGCTTCATCCTGCCTTACCGCAGATTGCCTGTTTTGATACGGCCTTTCATGCCACGCAGCCTGACCTCGCCACCCGTTTCGCGCTCCCACAAGCGCTTCATGATGAGGGTGTTCAGGGCTACGGCTTTCACGGTCTTTCCTATGAATACATCGCCGGCTGTCTGCCGGAGGTTCTGGGACCGGTGCGTGCCGAAGGCCGCGTCATCATTGCCCATCTGGGCAGCGGGGCCAGCATGTGTGCGCTCAAAGGGCGCCGCAGCATCGCCACCACCATGAGCTTCACGCCCCTTGACGGGTTGATGATGGCAACGCGGCCCGGCGCCCTCGATCCGGGCGTGCTGCTCTATCTTCTGAACGAAAAGAAACTGACCGCGAAGGGGCTGGGCGATCTGCTCTATCACCACTGCGGTCTTCTGGGGGTATCGGGAATCAGCGCGGACATGCGCGATTTGCTTGCAAGTGATGCGCCTTCTGCACGGCGCGCGATCGATCTCTTTGTCTATCGTATCGGGCGTGAACTGGGCGGGCTTGCCGCGGTTCTGGGTGGTCTTGATGCCTTGGTATTTACCGCGGGGATCGGTGAGAACGCCCCCCAGATACGCGCGCAGGTTTGCGCTGCGGCGCGTTGGCTTGGCATTGAGCTCGATGCGCAGGCCAATCAGAAGGGCGGGCCCTTGATTTCGAGGAGCGAGGTATCAGCTTGGGTGATACCGACCGCGGAGGATCTCATGATTGCGCGGCACACACTGGCAAGTCTTGGTATGAAAGGCTGAAAGGCTTTGGCCGAGGACACAGGACGCGATGGGGCGGCATTGCCTGTGTCCGCTCACGTTTTGTAGCAGAGTTTGCCGATCAGGAGCCGCCAAACCAGTTATATCCCTGCTTCACCCAGTAGCCGCTCGGGAACACATTGGTCACGCCCATGGCGACAATGGATTTTGGATTCTTGTAACCGAGTTTGGTTGGGATGCGCAGCCGCACCGGTGCGCCGAACGGTGCAGTCAGTGGTTCGCCGAGGAAGTCCAGCGCCAAAATGGTTTGCGGATGCAGGGCTGAGAGCATGTCGATGCTCTCGTAATAGCCGTCTGCGCACTGGAACGAAACGTATCGCGCCTTGGTATCGGCATTGATACGACGAAGAAACTGACCGAGTGGCACACCGCTCCACTGACCAACGACGCGCCAGCCTTCGACACAGATGAAACGGGTAATCTGGCTTTCCTGGGGAAGAGCGCGCAATTGCCCGAGTGTCCAGGGGCGCTTGTCTGCGATGCGGCCGGTCAGCTCAAGACGCCAGGTAGCGGGATCGACCTGCGGCGCCTGATCGATGTCGTAATAGGCGTTGAAGCGCGGCGGACGGGTGATCGCCGAGGCTGGATAGGTGGGAGCAAGACGGTGCTCGCTGAACAAGGCTGCCTGCACCCGATCATTCCAGCGTGACATGCCGGTCAGGAAGCGGTCGGCCATGTCGGGATGTTGAAGATCGTCGTAGTTGCAGCCGGAGAGCATGGTGGCAGCACCAAGGATGAGGCCGCGGCTGAGCAGTGCGCGTCGGTCGAGGGGCGAGGTCATATTTTACTCCGCGTGGGTGGTTTCGGGGACGCGGCCGCCGAAGATCATCGCCGGCAGAACGCGCGGCACCAGGGCAACGAGCAGGACGTGGATGAGGAGGAAGGCGCAGATCCCGCTCATGGCCGCGAAATGCACGATGCGGGAGAACGCGAAGCCGCCGAAGAGATCGGAGAGATACCAGAGCTGGACCGGCTTCCACACGGCAAGGCCCGACAGCACCGCAAGGATGCCAAGACTGATGACGCCCCAATAAAGAAGACGCTGGACCGCGTTATAGACCCCTTCCTCATGCTGCAGACGTAGGGAAAGCGCCGCCAACAGATCGTCGAATACCGCACGCGGGGTGATGGGCAGGAGCTTGCGGCGAAAATGTCCGCTCGCTGTGCCCCAGATCAGATAGGCCAGCCCGTTCAGCATCAAGAGCCAGATCGCGGCAAAGTGCCAGGCAATGGCGCCGCCAAGCCACTCGCCGATGACGGCCCATTGCGGGAAGGAGAAGGGCAGAATGGGGGAGGCGTTGTAGATTTCCCAGCCGCTACCGATCAGTGTGACGATGGCGATCACATTGAGCCAGTGCATGATTCTGAGCGGCAATGGATGGATGGGGCGATGGCGGCGCATGGTCTTGCTCCTCCGAGGGTCTTACGCAGCCCACGTCATGCCCTAATTCCCTGGATAGGATCGAGGTATCGAAACCATAACCAAACGGTATTGGCGTGCTGTACGGCCCCTACGCATCCTGTGGCTGACCGGACGGCACTGTGCCGCCCAGGCACTCTCGAACCTGGGGCGCCTGCCCCGAACTCAAGGAGACCAACATGATCCGTTTTCTCGGAGCCGCAGCCCTGATGCTTAGCCTCGCCTCCGGTGTGGCCTGGGCCCAGAGCAGCTCGGCGATGGGCCATGACGCGATGGGCCACAATGCGATGTCACATGCCAAGGCCATGGCCCATTCGGGCTCGGCCATGGGCCATGGGGCCATGGCACATTCCAAATCAGCCATGGCGCACAGCAAGATGGGACATTCGCCCATGGGCCATAGCAAGATGGGCCACAGCAAAATGGCCCACAGCGCCATGGGACATGGCGGCGCCTGAACGGATCTTGTCATTCTGTAATGCCGAGGCGCCGGGCCTTGATCGGGCCGGCGTCTTGGTTAGTTTTGGGGTGTGAAAGGAAACCACAATGGCCATGAGCCTCGATGATCTGCTGACGGCGGAACGCGAGCGGCGTAATGCCAGCGAGGCGATGCGCGTTGCCTATGAGGAAGTCGTGGGGACGCTTGGCTCCAATGGCTTTCTTGCCAATGTGCTGGCAGAGGAGTCGCAGTTTCCGGACTTTATACTGCCAGACACGGAGGGACGCCTGGTCGCGCTTGCCGACCATCTCGCCCGTGGTCCGGTGATCGTACAGTTCTTTCGTGGCATGTGGTGTCCTTATTGCAAGCTGATGCTCAACGCGCTGGTTGAAGCTCTGCCCGAGATCAGGGACGCTGGCGCCAGCCTTCTTGCTCTGACCCCGGAGGTTGGGCCTTGGGCGCGCTCGGCCAAGCCGGATCGCGAGGCTCCGTTCAGCGTGCTGTCGGATGTGGATTGCGGGGTGGGGCTTGCGGCTGGCGTCGTTTTCCGCATTCCTCCCATCTACCATGCGCTCCTAAGCCGGGCTGGCGTTGATATCGGCGATCGCCATGGCAATGGAGCGGATTTTTTGCCGGTACCAGCCGCCTTCATACTTGAGCGCGACGGTCGTGTAGCCTGGCGCTTTATTGATGTCGATTTCACGCGCCGTGCGGCGCCTGAGCGGATCCTGGCCGCGCTGCGTGGGCTTGGCGACATGCAGCGGGGCTGACGTTATGGAGCTTACGCAGGTCCGCTATTTCGTGACGCTAAGCAGACTGCTGAACTTCACACGTGCGGCGCAGGCCTGCAATGTCAGCCAGCCGGCGCTGACCCGGGCGATCCAACGCCTGGAAGATGAGTTGGGTGGTTCATTGGTCTTTCGGGAACGCAACCTCACCCAGCTGACGGAGCTGGGACGGGCAATGCTGCCCCATCTGGATGCGATGCTCACCGCAGCTGAAGCGGCGCGGGCGCTTGCCGAGGCCCGCCGTCAGCAGCCTGCGGCCAGCCTGAAGATCGGTCTTGGGCCCGGTGTGGGGGCGGCAGCGATCGCGGGTGCCGTACGCGAGATTGCGCTTCTCATGCCCGAACTGATGGTGCGTTTTGAGGAAGCAGCGGTTGCGATGCTGGTTGAGGCCATGCTGTCGGACATGCTCGACTGCGCCATACTCCCGGCAGACTGTCCCTTGCCGGATCGCTTCAGGTCCTGGAAGCTTTACGAGGAAGGCGCGGTGGCGGTCCTGCCACCCGATCATCACCTGTGTGCGGCGTCCACCATCACGGCCAAGGACCTGCATGGCGAGGTGTTGCTTCATGGCGAGCGTTGTGGCGGCTTTGTTCAGATGCTGGCACCAGACGGGGCGGACGGCATCCGTACCCGCCGCTGTGATGGCGGGACCGCGCATATTCTTGATCTCGTCGCCGCCGGGCTTGGTATTGCGGTGCTGTCCGAACGGATGGCTGTGCCGGCGCCACTTGTCGCCCGAAGGGTGGTTGAGCCACCCATTCGCCGTGAAGTTCGGCTCACAGCGGTTGCCGGACGCCCCCATGGCGCGGCACTTGCCGGCTTTATCAAACTTTGCCGGGCCGGCCGGACGCATTGAGCGCGCGGCAATTCGCGCACGGGTCGGAGTGTCCGCTCCCGTGGGTGATGGCTGAATTGAGGTGACTTTCGGATTTGTCGCCTCAGCGAGGTAGACTTTGGCGATCTGTTTTCGGCTCCGATCACCCGGCCTTGCACCAAGCTTGAGGCGGGACACTCAAGCATGGGCCATGCGGATCACCCGCGAAGCGTTGCGGACGCTGGGCGGTGCTGAGCGGTGCTGAGCTGAGCGGGAAGGCGGGTGTCGTCGGTTCTTGGTGCCGCCTTGTCCACAACCATCGCCGCTTTGGCCGGCGCAGTACTTGAAAATCAGCTGCGAATGCCTCAAATGCAACACTTTCGGCGCTACGTGCAGAATGTATCATACTGATAATATTGTTATATTCATAATATCTTGCAAATACGAGAATTATGCGCGATTTTGCATAAATGATACCACGGCACCTTAAGCCAACCCTCGAAGACCGACTCAAACAGTTTCCGGCGGTGGCGCTTCTCGGCCCGCGCCAATCGGGCAAGACGACTCTCGCCTTGGAATTGGCCGAGGAGCGCGGAGACAAGGCGATTTATCTCGACCTGGAAAATCCGGCCGACCGGCGCCGTCTTGACGATCCCGTTGCTTATCTCCGCGCTCAGCGCGGTCACCTGGTCATTCTCGACGAAATTCACCGCGCCCCGGAGATATTTACCGTTCTGCGGAGCGAAATCGATGCGCGCCGCCGGGCGGGAGAAAAGACAGGCCAGTTCCTTATCCTTGGCTCCGCCGCGCTCGACCTACTGCGACAATCATCCGAAAGCCTCGCCGGTCGAATCAGCTTCCTTGAACTGATGCCATTCCAGCCGCAAGAGGTGCTCCCGGTAGAAGGCGTCGAAGCGGCTGACAAACTTTGGCTACGCGGCGGATTTCCGGATAGCTTTCTCGCCGAGAGTGACGGCGAGAGCAGCCGTTGGCGCGCCGCGTTCATTCGCTCCTATCTCGAACGCGATATCCCGCAGTTCGGCGTGCGCGTTCCTGCGGGAACGATTGAGCGCTTCTGGACCATGCTGGCACATACACAAGGGGGCCTGTTCAATGGCCAACGCATCGCGCAAAGCCTCGGTGTCGGCTGGCACGCGGTCTCGCACTATCTCGGACTTCTCGGCGATTTACTGCTGGTACGGCGATTGCCGCCATGGACGGCCAACATCGGCAAGCGGCTCGTCAAATCGTCGAAAATCTATCTGCGCGATTCCGGCTTGTTGCATTCGCTGCTGAATTTGCCGACGCTCAATGACGTGCTCGGTCATCCGATTGCTGGCGCGAGTTGGGAGGGATTTGCGATGGAAGCGATCATCGCCGCCGCGCCAGATGGAACGAAGGCCTATTTTTATCGCTCGGCGACGGGTCAAGAGATCGACCTCGTGCTCGAATTGTCCGCCTCTCGCCTTTGGGCATTCGAGCTCAAGAAGTCGCTTTCGCCATCAGTAGAAAAGGGATTTCACGTGGCCTGCGCGGACATCGAGGCAGAGCGTAGGATGCTCGTCTATCCGGGGCAGGAAGCCTATCCCGGTGCTGGTGGCATGGAGGTCATGCCGTTGCTTGACGCCATAGCCGCCACCGGAAAGGCCGGTTCAAAGTTATGACGACTATGGCCAGGCCCTCGCGGTAGCGGGTTCGCTGTCTGGCGCAACTAGGACGCAGGTGGCCCATGCGTCACCGCCTTTTGAGCCCTTATTACTTGACATCCTCCCCGGCCTGAAGGCCGGAGATACCTACGGCGCTCAGACGCGGCATTGATCCGCTCCTGTGTCGCTTCGGCGGGTTCCTGCTGCTGGCGGCATTGCTGCACCGCTCACTTCACAGGCGATCCGGGCTGCGGTGCTCCGCCCGAGCGAAGCGTCGCTCGTGTCCTGCCCTTCGTCTCGCAACATCTGATTCCCGCGAGAGAGGATGTTGATCGCGCCGACGACATCGGCGTTTTCCTCGAAACCGCATTCGACGCAGAGGAATTGCGCTTGCGTCTTGCGGTTGTCTGCCGACTCGTGGCCGCAGCACGGATAGGTGCGGCTCGTGTACTGCGGTGGCACGGCGACGAGCCGGCCGCCATTCCACGCCAGCTTGTAGTCCAACTGGCGGCGGAA
>JBMFWV010000075.1:0-15846 GCA_049964915.1 Rhizomicrobium sp. | reverse complement strand
CGCGCCCAAACCAAGGGAATCAAGCGCAGCCATTGAAATCAAAGGAAAATTCAAAAAAGATGTGTAGACGGGGTAGGGTAAAGCGAGGTGCGCGCCCGTGCCAATGATGAAGGTCTTGGCATGGTGATGGCCGCGCTGGAAGAAGCCAGACGCCGGCTTCCAGGAGCACGCGACCCGGACTGAGCTAGGCAAGGAGGAGCAGCGCATAGCCTGCATCATCCTGCCAGGATCTCTTCAGGCTCCAGCCCGCCTTGCGTGCCAGTTCGGCAAAGCCGGCAAGGGTATATTTATGACTGTTCTCGGTATGGATGGTTTCACCTGCCGCGAAAGAAAAGTGCCGTCCCGCGACGGTGACAATCTGCGAGGCGCGTGACACCAGATGCATTTCGATGCGGGCATAGGTCTCATTCCAGCGCGCCTCATGGGCAAAAGCCTCGAGCTCGAAATCACCGACGAGCTCGCGATTGATCCGTACAAGGAGGTTCTTGTTGAAGGCCGCGGTGATGCCGCGCGCATCGTCATAGGCCTTCTCCAGAACCTCTCGGTCCTTGACAAGATCGATGCCGATGAGGAGCTGACCCTCAGCGCTGAGGCCCTTGCGGGCACTTTCAAGGAAGCGCACCGCCTCGGCCGCCTCAAGATTGCCAATCGTCGAACCGGGAAAAAATCCCAGCAATGGGCAGTCCCGGACGGCGTCAGGTAGCTGAAAGGCTGCGGTGAAGTCCGCTTCTATGGGAAAGATGGCAAGCTTAGGATAGGCGGCGGCAAGATCCTTTGCGCAAGCAAGGAGCAGGGCGCGATTGATCTCGATGGGCACATAGAACGTGATGGCGTCCACTCCATCGAGCAGCAGGCGGGTTTTGGTGCTTGCACCACTGCCGAATTCGACAAGCGCGGTCGCTGGGTGCAGCTCTTCTGTGAGTGCTCCAACCGACGCGCCGAGCAGTCGGATCTCGGCGCGGGTGAGATAATACTCTTCAAGGTCGCAGATGCGCTCGAACAGGTGCGAGCCTGCCCTGTCGTAGAGATATTTGCTCGGCAGCGTCTTCTGCGCTTGCGACAGACCCTCGATCACATCAAGCAGAAAGCTGGAGCCAGGCTTACTGCGGCGAGACGGACAATCAGCGGCCAAGCGTACGCCCATGAACTGCCAGCGCTGATGTGGGTAGAAGAAATTGCGATAGCTGGCGCGGATGTGATCTTGCGGCGTGACGCAGGAGCCACCGCGCAGCACCATCTGATTGACCATGAACTTGCCATTATACTCGCCGATGGCTCCTGGGCCGGGTGCAAAGCCCGGATAGGGCACGTAGGGGCTTTGCGTCCATTCCCAGCAGTCGCCGTAATATTGCGGACCTTGGGCAGGCAGCGGACGCAAGTAATCCTGCTCGAGAAAATTCGCTGCATCCTTGCTTGCCGCCTGCGCGGCAAACTCCCACTCCGCTTCGCGTGGCAGGCGCTTGGCGCACCAGCGCGCATAGGCATCAGCCTCGTAGAAGCTGACATGGCACACCGGGGCATCAAGAGCGAGCGGCGCAAGCCCACCGAGCGTCAGTTCGTGCCAGGCGCCCTCGTGGCGATGCCAGTACAGCGGAGCCTGCCAGTTCTCGGCCTGAGCCATTGTCCAGCCATCGGCCAGCCACAGCCGCGGTTCGCGATAGCCGCCGGCAGCCATGAACGCGAGCCATTCCCCATTGGTAACAAGCCGCTCGGCTATGGCAAAAGGTTGCAGCACGACCTCGTGGCAGGGTCCTTCATTGTCGAAGGCAAAGCCTTCCGCCCGATGGCCGATGTGCACCCTGCCACCCTCGCAGTCGCGGAAGCTCAGATCGCGCACGGAGGGTTGCGGAACAGCCTTGGGCATGTCCCGATAGGCTGGAAAGAGGGGGGTTTGCGCGAAGGCATGCAGGATATCACAGAGCATCAGCTCCTGATGCTGCTCTTCATGGTTCAATCCCAGCTCGATCCGCTGGAGCCGTTCGCCATCAAATGCGCCGGCGCGCAGCCGCTGCGCCATCGCCTCATCGACATGGGCGCGGTAAAGGCCAATCTCGGCAGCCGTAGGCCGGCTCAAAAGACCGCGCTGGCTCCTTGGATGACGTCTGCCCACGGCCTCGTAATAGGAATTAAAGAGAAAGCCAAAGTGAGGATGAAAAGGGCGATAGGACGCCACGTCCTTGAGAACGAACTCTTCAAAGAACCAGGTGGTGTGGGCGCGATGCCATTTTGTCGGACTCGCATCGGCCATGGATTGCAGGCTCTGGTCTTCGGCACTGAGGGGCGCGGCAAGTCTTTCGGTACACGCGCGCACCCGCGCAAAGCGGCGCTGAAGTCCATCATCGGGAAAAGTGGCACGGCGAGGCGCACCGGTCAGGTTTAGATTCATTGGTGCGTGTGAGGCGTCTCGCCCCTCAGTCCCAGGTCAGCTGCCTTGGGAAAATCATTACCGCGCAGAAAAGTTCCCACCGTCCGGTCACGCATCGGCTCAGGTACCACAAAAGGTTTGGCAGACTTCCTCGTCGACCAGAGGGGGCGTAGCGAATTCGGCAAATTCCGGCTGCTCGGCATAGGGCGCCTGAAGGACCTGCAGGAGCGTCTGAAAGTCCCTGAAATCGCCCTTCTGTGCTGCCTTGAGCGCCGCCTCGACGCGATGGTTGCGCGGGATGTAGCGGGGATTGGCCGCGCGCAGGCTCGCAAGACGCCCGGCCGTCCTGCCCCGCTCAAAGCGCTCATGCCAGCTTCGCGCCCATTCGTCGTAAAGCTCGGGTTCGGCGAAGAGCGTGCGCACCAGCCGGTCGCAGTCAGGATCTTCGGCCGCGTCGCAGAGGCTGCGAAAGACGAGGGTAAAATCCGCCTTGCCTTCGGCCATGCGCGCCAGGAGGTCTTGGGCGAGGCTCACATCGGCCTCCTCTTCAGGGTCAAGTCCAAGCTTGGCGCAGAGACCTCGTTGATAGGCAGTGGAGAAGATGCTGGCAAAGCTGGCAAGGGCGCCATTGGCTTCGGCCATCTGCACCTCTTCGTTCGGGCCGAGAAGAAAGAGCAGTGTCTCGGCCAGGCGGGCAAGATTCCACGCGGCGATCTGGGGCTGACGGCCATAGGCGTAGCGCCCCTGACTGTCGATGGAGCTGAAGACCTTAAAGGGATGGTAGCTGTCGAGAAAGGCACAGGGGCCGTAGTCGATGGTCTCCCCGGCGATGCTCATATTGTCTGTGTTCATAACGCCGTGCACGAAGCCCAGTAGGAGCCATTTGGCGACGAGTTCGCCCTGCCGGCGGATCACCGCGTGGAGAAGGCCGAGATAGGGATTTTCCTGGGTGGCAAGCTCTGGATAGTTGCGGGCGATAACATGGTCAGCAAGCAGGGTCAGCGCGGTCTGCTCGCCGCGAGCGGCAAAATACTGAAAGGTCCCAATGCGCACATGGCTTTGGGCGACGCGGACCAGGAGTGCGCCCTTGACCGGTCCGTCGCGCCAGATCTCATCGCCGGTGGCCAATGCGGCCAGGGCCCGCGTGGTGGGCACGCCCAGGGCGGCCATCGCCTCGCTGAGGAGATATTCGCGCAGGACGGGGCCGAGCGCCGCCCGTCCGTCACCCTGGCGCGAAAACGCGGTGCGCCCTGCCCCTTTCAGCTGCAGGTCGCGCCTGATGCCATCGCGACCAATGATCTCGCCGATGAGCAGGGCCCTGCCATCCCCGAGCTGGGGTACGAAATGGCCAAACTGGTGGCCGGCATAGGCCATCGCGATCGGCTCGGCGTCTGGCGGGAGGACTTTGCCACAAAGGGCGGCAATACCTTCCTCAGAGGCCAGCTTCTCGCCATCAAGACCCAGGAGGCCGGCGAGCGGATGGTTGAGCGCGATCAGGCTCGGCGCCGGCGCCGCAAAGGGCGTCTGGCGCACGTAAAACTGCTCGGGCAGGCGGGCATAGCTATTGTCGAATCGAAAATTGAGGGTCACAGCGTCAGCTCTTCGCGGCAAATCGGATTTGAGCGCAATCTCCCCGCAGGGTCAAAAGCTCTCTGCAGGCGCCGGGCTCTGGATGTAAGAGGGGCTCGGCACGATACAATGATGGCGTCAGGCTTCACGCATCTGCGGGTTCGGAAAAGGGGTGGAAAAAGCGTCTGTGATCAAGGCATTAGAGAACCATGCCAAAAAGACATGGGAGCGCTTCACGTCAGAAGCATGAATGCCGAGACCACGCTTTGTAATGCGGTCGCTCGGTCATCGGCAGCGCAGCCGCCAACGCTCTGGGACCTCCTTTAACAAATCAGAACCGTTACCCTCGCCCTGGTGCCTATCCAGGGAGGACGTTGTCCGTCCCAGTCATGACAATCCTGCGCGCCAACATGGCTGGCAAAGGCACTCCTGCTCACCAGCCATTGAGCTGATCTTAGGCTCGTTTCTCGAATTCCAATTCGGGAAAGCCCTTCTGCGCAGATGCGTCGAGCGCGTCATAGTAGAAGTTGGCGCCGCCAAAATAAATCAGCACACGCGGTGGCTTATCCTCACGGTTAGCGCCCATCATCCAGGAGTTGACCTTGTAACCCTCCGCCATGAGGGTCTGCCTATGGATGTCTGCCGTCTGCGCGGTCCAGGCTTCTTCGGCCTCACGGCGTGGCCGGAACAAATCGAGGCCTTCGCGCTCCATCTTCGCGATACAACGCGTGATCCAGATGACGTTCTGTTCGATCGAGGTGGGCAGGTTGGCGAAGGGCGCTTGCGGGCCGGTCACCATGAACATGTTCGGAAAGCCGGAAGTACACACACCCATGATGCATTCGGACACCATCTTCCACTTTTGGGCGAG
Source organism: Rhizomicrobium sp. (assembly GCA_049964915.1). Lineage (GTDB taxonomy): Bacteria > Pseudomonadota > Alphaproteobacteria > Micropepsales > Micropepsaceae > Rhizomicrobium. The sequence continues at coordinate 11,041 of JBMFWV010000075.1, read as the reverse complement.
CGTCTGGCCGCCCACTCCCCGAATTGGAAATGCTTCGAGCGCTCCAGTGTAGGCCTTGAAGCCGGTGGCCAGCACGATGATGTCGAACTCGTAGTGCTCTTTCGTCGTGCGCACGCCAGTCTCGGTGATCTCGACCAAGGGCTGATCATTCTTGATGTCGACGAGGTGGACGTGCTTCTCGTTAAACGCTTCCAGGTAGCCATGATCGAGCGGCGGACGTTTGGCGAAGAGCGGATAATCGTCGAAAGTTGGCGTAAGCAAATCAGCGATGCGCGGATCCCGCACCCGCTCCTTCATCTTGGCGCCTATGAAGTCTGCTGCCATACGGTTCGCCTCCGGGCTGGCGAGCAGATCGTCAAAGGTTTCAAACACCCAGCGAAAGCTACCGGTCCAGTTCTCTTCAAAGACGCGTTGCCGCTCCTCAGGCGGAGTATCAAGCGCATTGCGGCCGACGGGGCTGTCGAAGGCCATACCGAACACATGATTGCGGCACTTGGCGATGATCGCCTCGTAGTTCTCTTTGATCTCCTTTTCCCACTCCGGGGTCATATCGCGCTGCATTGCAGGCAGGATGTAGTTGGGAGTGCGCTGGAACACGGTGACACTTGCTGCAGTTTGCGCCAGCACTGGCACCATTTGAACAGTGGTCGCCCCAGCGCCGATGATACCTACCCGCTTACCGGCATAGTCCAGACCTTCGCGCGGCCAACGCGAGGAGTGGAATAACGGGCCCTTGAAGCGATCCATTCCGGGAATGTTCGGGATCAGGGGTTCCGAGATCATGCCCATGCCGCTGATAAAATATTTGCAGGTGAAGGTCTCCCCGCTTTCGGTGGTGACCTGCCAGATCCCACGATCCTCGAGGTAGCGGGCCTCGACGATCTCCGTATTCAGCTGAATATGCGGCCGCATGTGGCACTTGTCGGCAACGAACTCGAGGTATTTCTGGGTTTCCTCTCGCCCCGGGTAACGCTTGGTCCAGGACCATTCCTGGAGAATCTCTTTCGAGAAGGCGAGGCAATAGTAGTAGCTCTCACTGTCGGTGGCAGCACCGGGATAGCAGTTCCACGCCCAGGTCCCGCCGACTTCGGCAGCTCGGTCGAAGATGCGGACGGAAAGCCCCGCCTCCCGCAGGTAATGGATCAGCGCGATCCCTGCGAATCCCGCCCCGATGCCGATGGCATCAAAATCAACCTGCCCGGAAACAGCGGGCGCCTCAGCGACTCTGGTGTCAGTGGTGTTCATCGCTCGTCCTTTCCTCACAACTCTGGCCAATGGCGCAGTTGTCATGCTTCGTTGCAATCGAATTCAATCGGGCCCAGAAGCGTCACCGCCCCGGACGGGCTCAGTACAGGGTGTTCATGCACTCCCGCGAATAAGGCTTGAGCTGGTCGACCGTGCCGCTGCGGACCTTGGCGAGCCAGTTTGGATCGGCCAACAGGACGCGGCCAAGCGCAACGAGATCGAAGTCACCCCGATCAAACCGGCGGGCCAGTTCGTCGAGCGACTTAAGCGCCGGCACCGACTGCCCATCCACAAAGTCCTGCATCAGGTCGCGGTCGAGGCCGACGGAGCCGACAGTGATCGTCGGTTTGCCGGTCACGTGCTTTGCCCACCCGGCAAGGTTGCGATCGCCCTCCTGCGGAAATGCGGACTCCCAGAAACGACGCTCGGAACAATGAAAAATATCAACCCCAGCATTAGCAAGGGGAGTGAGCCATCGTTCCAGTTCGGCAGGGGTCGTCGCAATCTTCGCCTCATAGAGATAGGTTTTCCACTGCGAGACGCGGAAGATGATCGCGAAATCGGGACCGGTGGCGGCGCGGATGGCGGCGACGGTGTCAGCAGCGAAGCGCACGCGGGTTGCGATGTCCGGTCCGCCGTAGCGATCATCACGCCGGTTGGTCACATCCCAAAAAAATTGATCGAACAGGTAGCCGTGAGCGCCGTGAAGCTCGACGGCATCAAAGCCAAGTCGCTGTGCATCGCGTGCACCGCGCACGAACGAAGCGATCACAGCCTCAACGTCCTTCGCAGTCATGACGCGACCACCCTCGATCCCCGGTCCGACCAGTCCGGATGGGCTTTCAAGCGGATCATGCGGGGAATCAGGAAAATTGAAGTCGGTGCAGCCACCGACATGCCACAACTGCGGGATAATCGCTCCGCCTGCGGAGTGGACGCCGGCGCGAGCCCGGTCCCAGGCGGCCAGCGCCTCATCCCCGAAGAAGCGCGGCACTGTATCGGCGGCGACCGAGCCTGGCCGGTCGATGGCGACGGCCTCGGTAATTACTGCACCAACGCCGCCCTCGATTCGGCGGCGGTAGTAATTTGCCGATTCCAAGCTGAGCACGCCGCCGGGCGCAAAGTAGCGCGACATTGGCGCCATCATGAAGCGATTGGCAAGCTTGAGGGACTTGCACTCAAACGGGGTGAAGAAGGGGTCCAGCAGGGTCATCACCTTACCTTGTGTGCGGGCAGCCGTCAGAGGCGGCGAAGAAAGTTGCGGAGCGCCGCGAGATAGGCGGGCGCATCTTCAATGAAGGGAGCATGTCCACATCCGGCCATGGTCGCGGCGGTACCCGACCTGGCCATTTGCGCCGCGAGCAGTCCGATCTGCGGATCGAGAATCGCATCGTTACTGCCAACGATAGAAAGTAGCGGGACGGCAAGTCCCGCCAGCGTCTCGCGTTGGTCGGTCTCGCCAAGACTGCGGAGCGAGGCGAACACATCCGGGCCGCTATCGATGAACGCATTCCACATCCAGTCGATCGTCGCGGGACTGACTTCGCGTGCGCAGACACCCTCTGCAAGGCCCCGGAAGAAACCTGCGCGGTCCGCCGCAAGGGCGGCGGCTGTCGCGTCGAGCGAGCCAGGTTCGCCGCCATAGGGGAAGTCGTCTGAGCGGATGAATCTTGGCGATGCACCGCAGGTCAGGACTACCCCTGCCGCCATGGCGCCCAGCAAGCGCGCGGCCTCCACTGCGACGGCGCCACCAAGCGACCAGCCGTTAAGGACGACGGGCGTGGATGTCTCGCGCTGCACGATCCGGCAGACGTCCTGCGCCAATGCTCCGACCGACATATCTTCAAAATCGCGATCGGACTGGCCACAACCGCGCTGGTCGATGACCAGCACTGTATGGCCATCGGCCTTGAGCGCTTCGCACGTGCCCGCCCAGATCCTTCCGGACATGGCCCAGCCGTGAATGAGGGCGACAGGTGTGCGCGTGCCACGATGATGCTCGTAGTAAACCGATCGGCCATCGCCGAGGTCGAACCGGGCCATCCTCTCTCTCCCTTTCGGCAGCCCGCTATTGCGGTGCTGCGAGCGTTATCCCGATAAGCGGGCTGAAATGATGCATTTTCACGCGGCGTAGCGCGATCTTCCACACGCCTTCGCGGCGGGCGAAGCTATCAAAATAGGTGGCGGCAACCGTCTGGGCCTGTCCGTCGCTGGTATTGCCGATACAATAGACGTCGCAGACACCGTGCGCAGTATCGACTCCATCGGGCGCGATCCGCAGGTTGGTCGTACAGTGCGTGGACATCGCCCAGGCAGGCCAGAGGATATCAATCACCGCATGGGTGATCCCGGCGTGGCCTTCAAAATTGCCGAACGGAGGGCCGATTTCCCAGACCGCGTCCTCCCACCAGATGGCCATGAAGCGATCGAGATCGCGCTTGTCGAAGCCATGACAATAATCGCTGGTCAGGTCAACCAGAGCCAACCGGGTTTCGAGCAGATCGATTCGCTGTTCGAGTGAGATGGTCACCGCGTCATCTCCTCGCCAAGATAGGCCGCGAACTTCTTCAATGCGGCGGCGCGGCGGTCTGGCACGAAATAGCTCGGCCACTTACCTGTGGAGGGCGCGACGTGGCGAAGGATATCCTTGGCGACCGACACCTTGTGTACTTCGGTCGGGCCATCAACGATTCCCATTTCGGGGACATACTGCCACATGTCCATTAACGGCGTTTCGTTCGACATGCCGAGCGAACCGTGGAGATGGAGCGCGCGATAGACTACGTCCTTGAGCACACCGGGCATCGCAGCCTTGATCGCCGAAATCTCGCGGCGGACGCGGTGGGTATAGCCCTTGTCCTGGTCCATCAGCCATGCGGCGTAGAGCACGTGCAGGCGGAACTGTGTAATCTGAGTGTAGCTGTCGGCGATACGTTCCTGGACCATCTGCTTGTCGGCCAGTCGCTCACCCTTAGTTACACGCGAGACAGCGCGCTCGCACATCATGTCCATCGCCTTGTTGAGCATGCCAACGGTGCGCATCGCATGGTGGATACGGCCTCCACCGAGGCGTGATTGGACGACCTTGAAGCCCTCACCCACTTCGCCCAGTGCATTGGCGCGGGGTACGCGGCAGGCGTTGAATCGCAGATAACCATGGACGCCGCTGCCGATTTCATCCTTCGGTCCGACCGCGGTGTTACGGATGATCTCAAGACCGGGCGCATTGCGCGGCACGATGATCGTGGTCGACCCGGAATGGACCGCGACCTCAGGATTGGTGATGCACATGACAATCAGGAACTCAGCCATGTCTGCGTGACTTGCGAACCACTTCTCGCCCTCGATCACCCATTCGTCGCCATCGAGCCGTGCAGCGCAGGAGAACTCGCCCGGATCGGCTCCTGCCTGGGGTTCAGTCATTGAGAAGCATGAAACGATCTCGCCATCGAGCAGCGGCTTAAGATATCGACTTTTTTGTTCGGCGGTACCGAAGCGGGCGAGGATCTCGGCGTTACCAGTATCAGGGGCCTGCGTTCCGAACACTGTGGGGGCGAACCGGCTGCGGCCGAGGATCTCGTTCATCAGCCCGAGGTGAAGCTGGCCGTATCCCTGCCCTCCGAGCTCGGGCCCCAGGTGACAAGCCCACAACCCCTTGGCCTTCACCACTTCCTTGAGTGGCGCCATAGCCTTGCGTGCCGGTGAGCGCGGGTCAAACGGGTCGCCCGGCTTGCGGAACACCAGGTCCATTGGCTCGATCTCGCGAGCAACGAACCCCCGCATCCATTCCAGTTTCTCTTCGAATTCAGGCTCTGTGGAGAAATTCCAGCTCATTAATTCAATGCTCCGCGGCGTTCAGCAACCGGCGTACCAACCACTGTCGATCGACAATTCCGCGCCGGTGACGTAGCGGGCTGCCTTTGAGGTAAGAATTAACAGAGCGTGGGTGATGCCTCTCGGATCGCAGTCCATGCCCGTCGCAATCGAAGCGTTGGGAGAACTTTCCCGCCTCATGACCACAGTCGAAGGTGCTGGCGGTGAATTCCCGATCACAGAACGCAGTCCGAACTGCGCACAGCCCGTCCGCGCCGCCTGATATAGGGTCAGCCTTGCTCGCCATTCGCTGGCCCAAGGATTTTCTCCTGATTGTCGATCTTCCGCTACGATCTGCGGATGCATTTACTAGTTCGAAACAAGCAAAAAACATTGTCAAGCGAAAAACCTTATCGGCGCGCCTGCCGCCGCGTAATTCGTCCCGCACCCCAGATATTTCCGTTCATATTCAGCCCTTTCTATCAAAGGCCAAAGGCAGTCTGGAAACAGGCTACATAACTTGCTAGCGTATAGCAAGTTTGATACGATTTCAGTTGAGATTTGGTCATTAGCCTCCTCGCGCCCCCATCGGCTGCTCGCTGGTGGGTCGAAGACGCGGCATTGCCCGATCATAGAGGTCGCGCCAACAGCGCGTGAGAGAGGAAGAGTTCAGCATGGGCATGTCGGGGGAATTCGTATGCGTTCATCTAACCATGTCGATTTTGGTATCAGCCTTGGCCGCGACTCAGGTCAGGACGGAAGATGCTAACAGCAAGCAGTGCCCGGGCGACGTGGCGGAGGCCTCCATCCGCGACATCAGCGTGGCTATGGAACAGACGTTCTGAGCGGAAAGGCTGACCCGACATGGCACAGGTTCCCGCACCATCCGGAACAGATATCCGCCACTGGCTGGTGACAGGAGCATCGCGTGGTATCGGCCACGCGGTCGCAGCTCTCGCCTGCAGCCGTGGCGACAGGGTATGCCTCGTTAGTCGGAATACCGAAATTGCCAACGTTGCGGCAAAGCTGGGTGAAAATGCGATAGGCATTGCAGCCGACGTCACCAGCGGCGACGATCTCGTCCGGCTTGCCGACCAGATAGGCGCGCAGTGGGGCCGACTTGACGTGCTGGTGAACAACGCCGGGCTACACCGTGGTGGCACCATTAATCGCGTCTCGGATAGCGATTGGGACGCAACGTTAGCGACCAATCTTACCGGACCGATGCGCATCATCCGGGCTGTACTGCCGCTCATGCCGCCTGGCGGTGCAGTCGTGAACATTGGCGCGGTGGTTGGCTTCCGGGGATTTCCGGGAGACAGTTGCTATGGCGCATCCAAAGCGGGACTAGCGGGCCTGACGCAGGTGCTCGCGGCAGAGCTTGCGAGACAACAAGTGCGAGTGAACATGGTGGTCCCGGGATTCGTCTTCACCGAGATGACCTCCTCCATATCCGAGCGGGCACGGCGGGCGATCGTTAATCGAATTCCGCTGCAGCGCATAGGCACGCCAGAGGAAATCGCGGGCGTCTGTTGGTGGGTGGCGGGGTCAACCTATATGACGGGCTCCGTGGTGTTCACCGACGGGGGATTGATGTGCAACCTGTGACCGCCACTGACCAATTCGTCGAATGGCTTCACGATACGACAGGTTACGACAATATAGTACTGGGACCGGTCCTGACCGGCGGCAATTCGAACGTCACCAGATTGGTCGAAACGCGCCAAGGCAGGCTGATACTGCGTCATCCGCCGGTCAATGTCATCTCCGACAAGGCTGCTGCTGGTATCGAGCGCGAATATCGGGCGATCTCGGCGCTTCACGGCCGCGCGGCGGTACCAAGACCCGTGGCTTGGTGCGCGGATCGCAGCGTAATCGGTCAGCCCTTTGCGGTGACCGAATGGATCGAGGGCGTAGCTCTTTCAGACAGGCTCCCCGTCTCCTGGCCGGACCGGGCGGAGACCATCGACGCACTCGGGCATGAAATGGTGCGCGGCCTTGCGCAAGTGCACGCGATCGACTGGCACGCGTTGCTTCCCGAGGGCTTCGGGCGTCCCGATGGATTCGTCCGGCGCCAGGTCGAACGCTGGCTGGCCATTAGGGCGCGGGAACGTGTGCGCGACCTGCCGCTACTCGATCAGATCGGCAAGTGGTTACTCGAGAACCTGCCACCTTCAGACCGCGCCTGCATAGTTCATTGCGATTTCCATCTCGACAACTGTCTGATGGCGCCCGATGGCCCACGTCTGCGTGCGATACTCGATTGGGAGATGGCGACACTGGGCGATCCGCTGATCGATCTTGGACTCTGCCTGTTCTTCTGGCGCAGAGATATTTCATCCGGCCTCGGATTCGCGTTCGTACAAGGATTGTCAAACCGGTCGGACGTCATTGCGCCACGTGCGCTGGCAGAAACCTGGTCCAAGGAAACCGGGTTCGACCATAAGCAGATCGACTACTACGTGATTTTTGCGGCCTGGCGGCTGGCGGCAATCGTCGAAGGGGCGTGGGTGCTGTGCTGCCAAGGCAAGGAAAATACCCCCTATGCGCGCGGGCTGGAACATGACGTTCCGGCACTGCTGCGCGAGGCCGAGGCGATCATTGAGAAAGGTGGGATCTGATGGACAGCACCATGATGAGTCATCCGCTGTCGACGCAGATGATCTTTGAACGCGGCGAGCGCCTTTTCCGGAGCAGTCGGATCATCAGTTTCGACGGTACGAAGACGACTGCCCATTCATATGGGCAGGTCGCCGACCGCGCACGGCGTCTGGCGCGTGCGCTGTCCGCGTTGGGCCTGCAAATGGGCGAGGTTCTCGGTACCTATTGTTGGAACTCTCAGGCGCACCTCGAGGCCTATCTTGCTGTTCCTGCTATGGGATGTGTGCTCCATACGCTCAACGTGCGGCTTCCGGCACCACACCTTGAATTCGTGATCGGCCATGCCGACGACCGCGTGCTCCTGGTCGACGCACCACTGCTCCAAGCACTCGAAAACGTGCTTCCTGCATTGCCCGGGGTAAAGCACATCATCGTCAATGGTGCTTCGACGGGCAGAATTGCCGGATTCAGCGGGAGTGTTCATAATTACGAGGCGCTGATCGCCGGTTACCAACCGATAGGCACATTCCCTCAGCTTCGCGAGACGGATGCGGCGGCGGTTTGCTACACCTCGGGCACAACAGGACTACCCAAGGGCGTCGTCTACAGCCACCGCTCCGTGTATCTGCATAGCCTGGCCTCAATGGCGGCGGACTGTTTCGCCATCTCCAACCGCGACCGCATCCTTATGGTTCCGCCGATGTTCCACGCCAACGCTTGGGGTATGCCGTTTTCCGGCTGGCTGGCCGGAAGCGACATGATCCTACCCGGGCGGTTTCTTCAGCCCGAGAACCTTGCCGGCATCATCGCTGCTGAGCGCCCGACGCTGATGGCTGCGGTGCCGACGATCCTCAATGACCTACTTCAGGCCCACACCCGCTCCCCAATCGACCTCAGCAGCTTCCGCACCATCGTGTCAGGAGGATCGGCGGTTTCGCCGACGCTGATCGAACGAGTCAAGATGGCGTGGGGCGTGGACGTAGTCCAAGGCTGGGGCATGACCGAGACAAGCCCGATGTGCGTCCTTTCGTTCCCTCCACGTGATGCTCAAGGCGCAGACGAAGTACAGTGGCGGGCAAAGTCGGGGCGTCCGGTACCAGGCATGCACGTACGCATCGTCGACGACGCCGACCAGCCCTTGCCAGAAGACGGCGAGACCACCGGGCATCTCCAGCTAAGGGGCCCATGGGTTTCCGGTGGCTACTTTCGCGAAGCCCCAGATGCCTCGCCACTGACAGCCGACGGATGGCTCCGGACCGGTGATGTCGGACGGATCGACCCGCTCGGCTTCGTGCAGGTCACCGACCGAGCCAAGGACTTGATCAAGTCGGGAGGTGAATGGATCTCATCGGTCGAACTAGAAAACGGCATTGCCGCGCTTGGCGGCGTGATCGAGGCAGCGGTCATCGCGGTACCCGATCCGCGCTGGGAGGAACGGCCGCTCGCCGCGGTGGTTTTGGATCAGACGACCCGTCTCGAACCTGCGGTCTTGCGGGCACGACTGCTCGGCAAGTTTGCCAGATATATGATACCCGAGTACTGGGCCATCGTCGAAACCCTGCCACGAACCAGCGTCGGCAAAATCGACAAAAAGCAGTTAAGACAAAAGTTCGACGGAGGTGAACTGGATATTCTGGTGGAATCGCGCTTTGGCTCCGGAGATCAGACTTGAGTACAAACCCTTCGAGCGCGAGGACACCGGCGGGCGAGAGACTGCGCCTCACTCAGGCCGAACGCACGGCTCTCTCGGACGCCCGCATGTTCGAGGCCGCGATATATCTCATCGTCGAGCGCGGAACTCATAACGTAACGCTGAAAGAAGTCGGCGAGAAGGCCGGATACAGTCGTGGACTGGCGAGCAATCGTTTTGGCTCCAAGGAAATTCTCTTCAGCCATCTGGTCCGGGATTTCAACGAGAAGTGGGCAGCGGAATTGCGTCGATTTGTAGGTTCGAACGATGGTTTAGCTGCGCTTTCAGCGGCACTTGATGCAGTCGAATTCTTCCTTCTCCACCGTACATCTCAAATGCAGGCAATGTATATTCTGTGGTTTGAGTCAATCACAAGCTACCCCATCGTCCGTCGCCGTCTTGCCGCCAACCACATTGCCTATCGCAGGGACACCGCGCGCTGGATTTCGCGAGGAATCGCCAACGATGAGGTAAGCACGACAATCGACCCTGAGAGTTTCGCGGTGGAATTCAGCGCGTTCATTTTCGGCCTTGTTTATCAGTGGCTCGCAAGCCCACCTTCGATCAACCTGCACACCGTCATTCAGCACTATAGGGATAACACGCTTGAACGCCTGAAAGCATAAGCCCTGCGGACCAGGTTTCAGCTGCGATCAGCAATGTTTTGCCGCAAGCAAGCTGTCTGCTTACTCATGGCAAGGGGTCATCTCATGCGTGCTCTCCGGCCTTGACGCGCACTATTCGGTTGCACATAGCGGCATATCGGTACCGTTAAGAAGACCTTGGTGGTTTCGCCCAACGACGCGGACTTGAAGGGCTGAAGGCGGGCTGCTGTGCATCGCACGGACCATCATTGATCCAACAGGGTCCGTTGCCCCAACTGCACGGCCCGTCACAGAGCTAAGTGAGGGATCGAGCATCAACACAACGTTTTGCCTGAGACGCTCGTAATTATAGATCATGACGGGACTATTCCCTTCCCTTCCTTGTCGTTCTTCATCAGGATCGTGTCGATAAGCAAATCTGGGATTTTGTGGACGCCAAGCTTCGGCTTTGCGTCATGACGGGCGCTATACGCAGCGAGCGCCTCTAGACCGCGATTTGTTCCCATCAGCCGACAGGCATGGTTGTTTAGGCCCTGCGCGGCAACAGCATCTTCGTCTGCAAACTCCGCGGTCTGTAAAATTCCACGACTGTCTGGCCCCGGCCCCAGGCTGCCCACCTCACGCGACGCAGAAATCTAGCCAAGCTTTAGCTTGTCCTTCGTTGCCACAGGATTCCGGGCATCACCTATCGCAGCAGCTGTTACCTAGCCGCCGGCTGCCACCAGCATGCTTAATAGAGCTGGCCATAGTCGGCTAAAGGGAAATCGGAGATACCATCAAAATTCCCAAGACCAACAGCTATAACCTCGAACGTAGTTTCCGCTACGACACCATCACACCTGCCAGAGTGGTCCTCAGCCTCAATCTGATGGCCCCTCGAATGCGCGGGCTCTGCGACAACCCCGACCAGCTTTAGCGTAGGACCTGCAAGGGATTAGAGCCAATGCACCAGTTCATCAGCCAACAGGAAATTGGCCAAATACCAGAGTCTCCCGCGCCAAAACCTCCTGCTTGCCTCTACCAAGAAACCCCACATCAGACAAAAGCCTCCCCGCATCAATACTTAGGTTAATCAGCAATCACTCCG
>JBMFWV010000074.1:0-15930 GCA_049964915.1 Rhizomicrobium sp. | reverse complement strand
GCCGCTACTGGGCTGCCGGCGAAAGGATTGGCGCGTGTCGGCCTCGGAGAGTCAAGTCATGGACGTTGCAGCGAAAACTGTTCTCATTGTGGAAGACAACGAGCTCAATATGAAGCTCTTCCACGACCTGCTTGACGCGCATGGATACAATATCCTGCAGACCAAGGATGGCATGGAGGCGCTGGATATCGCCCGGGAGCACCATCCAGACCTGATTTTGATGGACATCCAGCTGCCAGAGGTTTCGGGCCTTGAAGTCACGAAATGGCTAAAGGAAGACGACAATCTGAAGGCCATCCCGGTGGTCGCGGTTACTGCTTTCGCCATGAAGGGTGATGAGGAGGTGATTCGCCAAGGTGGATGCGAAGCCTACATCTCAAAACCGATTTCCGTGACGAGCTTTCTGGCCACGGTGAAGCAGTTCATCGGGTGAGGTCATGACCGCCCGAGTTCTCGTCGTCGATGATATTCTCTCTAACGTAAAGCTTCTTGAAGCCAAACTTTCGGCCGAATATTTCGAGGTCGTGACCGCATTTAACGGGGTTGATGCACTTCGACTGATTGAGGAGCACGAGCCCGACATTGTCTTGCTTGACGTGATGATGCCGGGGATGGATGGCTTTGAAGTGTGCCGCAGGATCCGAGAAAATCCGCGCACGGCGCACGTTCCGGTGGTGATGGTAACTGCTCTCGATCAGCCGGCTGATCGCGTCGCCGGTCTGGATGCTGGCGCCGATGATTTTCTGACCAAGCCTGTCGACGACGCGGCGCTGTTTGCACGCGTCAGAAGTCTCGTGCGTCTGAAAATGATGATGGACGAGATGCGCATGCGCGAAAAAACTGGCGAGACCATAGGGTTGATTGATCCGGCTGGAGCGATAATCGATGCACAGCAGGGGGGGCGCATCCTGATTGTGGAAGATCGACCGGAATCTGTTGCCTGGTTTGAGCAGTCCCTGGTGCCTGCCAATGAACTTGCTGCAGCCGACACCTTCGAAGAGGCCATCGTACGGGTTCGGGGCGGGGACTATGACTTGATCATTGTCAGCCTCGGTTTGCGCGGCTTTGACGGATTGCGTTTATGTTCGCAGCTACGTTCGCTGCCAGAGGTACGTAATGTACCAATACTTGTTGTCGTCAGCGATGGAGAGCGGCGTAAACTTACGCAGGCCCTGGAGATGGGCGTAAATGACTACCTACCGCGTCCCGTCGACCGCAATGAGCTGATTGCACGGGTGCGAACCCAGTTGCGCAAAAAACGTTATGCGGACCGTCTCAGACAAAATGTCCAGCTATCCCTGGAGATGGCTATCACCGATCAGCTAACAGGCCTGCATAATCGTCGCTACATGGCCCGTCACCTCGATACTTTGATCGCCAATGCCCAAAAATCAGGCAAGCCTTTAGCTTTCCTGATCTTGGATATCGACCATTTTAAGTCGATCAATGATGGGCATGGGCATGATGTGGGAGACGAGGTTTTGCGCCAGTTCGCAAGCCGGATTAGTGCCAATGTTCGTGGCATTGATTTGGCCTGTCGCTATGGTGGCGAAGAATTCGTTGTTGTCATGCCCGATACAGACGTAGCTTTTGCTACAACGATCGCTGAGCGTTTGCGCAAGCACGTGGAATCCGAACCGTTCAACATCGGCTCTGAGCCCGGCCAACTGCACGTAACGATCAGCATTGGTATCGCCGGTTCGCAACGAGAAGATGACACGGCTGATTCCCTGCTGCGTCGCGCTGACCAGGCCCTCTACCGTGCCAAGCGCGAGGGACGCAACCGGGTTATCGCGACCGCAGCCTAGGTTTCGACGGCGGGGACAGCCTCATTCAGTAATTGATCAATCACCTTTAGAAGCACCTCTGGTTCATGTGCGCCGGACGTTGCATAGCGGTTGGCAAAAATAAAGGTTGGTACTCCAGAGATTCCCATCTGATGGGCCAAGGCGTCTTCGCGTTCGATCAGCTCGACATCGGCATCTGACGCGAGCAGGCGTGAAACCAGTTCTTGGTCCATCCCTGCCATTGCCGCGATGTCACAAAGGACTGCGGGGGAGCCTATATCTTGGCCTTCTTCGAAATACGCACTGAAGAGGAGTTCGACGACCTGATCCTGGCAGCCCGCGCTAGCAGCCCAGCGGATGAGGCGATGGGAATCAAGTGTGTTGGGTGTGCGGGCGATGCGTTCATAAGCAAAGTGGATATCGTCTTTTGCCCCTGCGTCACGGATGGCCTCGCCCATCTGGCGTATGCGGCCATCGTCGCCAAATCGTGCCTTGAGGTAGGCCTTGCGCTCGAGACCTTGGCGAGGGACGGTTGGATCAAGTCGATAGGCCCGCCATCGCACGGTAAAGTCTATTTGTGGCCTGCTGGCTAGGGCCTTGCCTAAGCGCCTTTTGCCAATAAAACACCACGGGCACACCGTGTCGGAAACGACATCGATCGCGACGTTGATAGGTGATAGCTCTGTCATGGTCTGGAGCCTAGCCGATTTGTCGGTTGCATTCAAAACGCCGGCTGCGCATCGTCTGCGCCAGTGCCAGGGGAGAACCATGCCATTTGATCTGACAGGAAAAACCGCGCTGGTGACGGGCGCGAGCAGCGGGCTTGGACGGCATTTTGCAAATGTTCTTGCCCGTTCTGGCTGCGCGGTTGCGATTGCGGGGCGTCGCCGGGAACGTTTGGAGGGCTTGCAGCGGGATTTGGAGGCTCTGGGGGCGCGCTGCGTTCCGGTTACGCTCGATGTCACGGTAGCGTCGACCCTGGCCAAAGCTGTGGATGAGGCCGAGGACAGGTTGGGACCGGTCCACATTCTGGTGAACAACGCAGGCATGAATATACAGGGGCGGGCCATCGATCTGGATCCCTCCGGCCTCGATCAGATCTTGGATACTAATTTGCGTGCGCCCTTCCTGCTCGCAACGGAAATCGCTCGACGCATGATTTCCCGAGGTGAGGGGGGCAGGATCATCAATGTCGCCTCGATTGGAGCATTTCGGGTCCTTGCAGGGCTTTCTGCCTACTGCATGTCAAAGGCCGGCGTCGCCATGATGACCCAGTGCCTCGCCCGCGAGTGGGCGAGATATGGCATTAATGTCAATGCCATCTGCCCTGGCTATATCGCAACCGAGCTCAATCAGGACTGGTTCGAGAGCGAAGCGGGCAAAGCCCAGATCAAAGGCTTTCCGCGGCGTCAATTGATGCGAGAGCAGGACCTTGACGAGGTACTCCTTTTGCTTGCGTCCGATAGCTCTGCCGCAGTTACCGGAGCACTCTTTAGCGTGGACGATGGTCAGTCCCTATAAGCGTTGGCGTTTACGAGCAGATTTTAGCTCGGTAATCTTAGGTAGAAAATTATCGGGATGACACGAATGGGACCGCTCAGTGGGATTAGGATCGTGGAGTTTGCTGGCATCGGGCCTGGCCCCTTTGCGGCCATGCTGCTGTCAGATATGGGAGCGGAAATTATCCGCATTGACCGCAAGGGCGGACGTTCTCCTGGGCGGGGCGAAATAACCTATCGTGGCCGTGCCGCTGTAGCCCTAGACATGAAAAAGCCGGAAGCCGTCGAAGCGGCGTTAAAGCTGATCGATGGCGCCGATGGGCTGATCGAGGGCTTTCGTCCCGGAGTGATGGAACGCTTAGGGGTCGGCCCGCAGATCTGCCTGGAGCGCAATCCAAAGCTGGTCTATGGGCGGATGACGGGCTGGGGGCAAAACGGATCGCTGGCCCAGGCCGCGGGACACGACATCAACTATATTGCACTCAGTGGAGCGCTGCACAGTATCGGCCTTCGTGGCGGCAAACCGGTACCCCCTCTGAACCTTGTGGGAGATTTTGGTGGAGGTGCTCTTTATCTCGTAATGGGCATGTTGGCTGCGTTGATTGAGGCCCAGCGCTCGGGCAAAGGGCAGGTGGTGGACGCAGCAATGACGGACGGCGCAGCGTCGCTGATGGCTATGTTTTATGGTATGAAATCCATGGGGATGTGGTCAGATTCCCGCGGCGATAATCTCCTTGATTCGGGAGCCCACTTTTATGACACCTATGAAACGAAGGATGGCAAGTTCGTTGCGATTGGCTCGATAGAACCGCAATTCTACCAGGAACTTCTTAGCCGTTGTGGCATCAACGATCCGGATTTTGCGGCGCAAATGGACCGCACGTCTTGGGAAAAGCTGAAAGCCAAGCTTGTCGTCGTGTTCAAAACCAAGACCCGCGACGAATGGGACGCAATCATGCTCGGCAGTGATGTCTGTTATGCTCCTGTGCTCAGTCTCGCCGAAGCACCAAACCACCCGCACAACCGCGCGCGCGAAACCTTCGTTGAGGTTGCTGGTGTGACCCAGCCGGGACCCGCGCCGCGTTTTTCGCGCACCCCAGGGTCGGTACAAGGTCCGCCGCAGGCCGCAGACAATCGGTCCAGTTTGGGGCGTTGGGGCTTCACTGACAGTGAGATTTCCACTCTCGAACGCAGTGGTGCCATTTAGCACAACTGGACAGATCTCTGGCGTCGTTGCGCCCTGATCTCTTGGACAGGGTGCGCCTGTAACGAAGTGGGCAGGTAAGGGAGAACTCTCGTGATGCATACGCTGCCCGGCACCACTGGCCGACGCCGCATTTATCTCATGCGGCACGGTCATGTGGACTATCTTGCTCCCGCGGTGGTCGCCAGCGGCGGCATTCATGCTGTCCCGTTGACCAGCCGGGGGCGGTTGGAGGCCCAGGCTGCCGGACGAGCCCTGTCCGGCGTGGCGCTTGACCGGGTCATTTGTTCGGGATTGCCCCGTACCCGCGAAACTGCCCAGATCGTGCAGTCATTCCTTGATCCGGCTCCAGGATTGGAGGTGGAAAGCGATCTGGTCGAAATTCGTGGAGGGCTACCAAAATTGCCTCTTTCCAATCGGCAAGACCTTATTGCGGTGATGTCGTTCGAATTTGCGCGCGCGGCCGAAGAAGGCGCGACCATGATGGAGGGCGGGGAAGTCTTTGCTGCCGCTCAAGCGCGCAGCATTGGCGCTCTCGAGCGTTTACTGTGCCGGCCAGATTGGCGACAGATCCTGATCGTTGCTCATGAAGGGATCAATCGCCTCATTCTGAGCTGGGCGGCTGGCACCGGTCTGCGTGCGACCTCGGCGTTTGAACAGGACACAGGCTGCATCAATGTATTGGATTTCGACATGGTGCCGGCTGAAGACGACGCGCTGGAACCCAAAATCGAGCGGGTTCTGATTAAAGCTGTAAACCTCACTCCCTACAATTACCTCAAGCATGGCATGAATCTGACCAGCCTGGAGGCAATCTTCGACAGAGATTTTGCCGAGGAAAGAATCTGAAACGCTCACCCTGCCGCTGCATGGTCACAGAGCACCAAAGTTGCAGACAATAGTTGTCCCGATCGCATAGCTCCGCTCCATGGTCCCAGAACGCCCGCATCCGCGGATGGTTGAAGGCAACCCCTTTGGGCGGAAGTCCATGAACTTGGCCTCAACGTCCTCAACCTCAATGCTGCAGGCAATGCCGGGACATGGCTGCGCCTTCTCATCATAAAGAAAGACAGCGACGTCTTTGCTGTCGCGCAGTGGCGCCGCCCAGCGTTTTGGAAGCTCAAATTCAAGAACAAAATTCAGGGTTTTGGAGTACCGATCGCGTGCCCGCTCCCAGTAGCCAACCGGTTAGGTCACATGGTCGACACCTGTCATCTCCTAGCTCCTAGATGTCGAGTTCACACCAGACCGGTACGTGGTCGGAAGGCTTTTCCCCAGCCCGCACTGTTTTGTCGATGCCGCTTGCGGTGAGACGATCGGAAGCTTGTGGTGACAACAGGATATGATCAATGCGTATGCCGTGGTCCTTCTGCCAGCTGCCCCCCTGATAGTCCCAGAAGGTGTATTGGTGAGTCTGGGCATGGCAGGCGCGGAAAGCATCGGTGTAGCCAAGGTACTGGATTGCACGGAACGCCGATCGCGATTCGGGGCGATAGAGGGCATCGTTCTCCCAGAGCTCTGGATTCCAGACGTCATCCGGGCCCGGTATAACGTTGTAATCACCGAGCAACGCAGTGGGCTCTTCGAGCTTCAACAATTGCTGCGCGTGGGACTTGAGGCGGTCAAGAAATTTGAGCTTGTAAGAAAATTTATCACTATCGACCGGATTGCCATTCGGGGCATAGATCGACGCCACGCGCACGGTGCCCTCTCTGGATGGAATAACAGCTTCGAGGTAGCGTGCATGATCATCGCCATCGTCTCCGGGAAGGCGTGGCGCCGCATCTTCGATCGGCCTGCGCGAGAGGATTGCCACCCCATTATAGGTTTTCTGTCCGTGTACGGCGCAATTATAGCCGAGTTCTTCAAAACTCACTGTGGGGAACGCATCATCGGTACATTTGAGCTCTTGCAGGCAAACAACATCAGGGACGGTCTCTTTCAACCAGGCAACCACGGCTGGCTGGCGGACCTTGATCGAATTGACATTCCAAGTCGCAAGTTTCATCTCGTCTCCGGACGCTGGACAACCGGGTCCTGAGGACGGGGTGCACGGCGCAGCAGCTTTAGCGCATTGGCAGCCCTGTCTCGTGAGGACCGAGCGTGTACGCCAGCACACGATGCCACGAAGTAAGCCGCTGGCCAAAGGTCAGATTGCAAAAACTTGTGAGATCTTGCGCCTATTCCCACATGGACGAGGCCTGGCAGCTTTGGGGTAACCGCCACAGCTTGTCTCCGTTGATCTGGGATCGATTGAGCCCCAAATGGATTACCGCATCTCGGTCAGAAACAAGTAGAAAGCATGCAGGCAAGGATGCACTGCAGCCACGAGCTGATCACGCACATGTCCGGGACAGCGCGAATAAGGTTGACCCGCCGCGATCAAAATGAGCTACCCGTTGACGCGGAATCTGCTCGGGGAGGGCTTTTCTTTTTGGAATGTTCCTGTCCCGGCCGAGCGAAGGCGCCACGTGGTCCGCCGATCCTCAAACGGAAAAGCTGGTACCGCAGCCGCAGGAGGATGTGGCGTTCGGATTATTGACCTTAAAGTGGGCACCGATCAGCTCGTTGGAAAAATCGATTTCGGCCCCTCTGAGAAAATCGAGAGAGACGGGATCGACCAGCAACTCGACACCATCGCGCTCGACCACCAGATCGTCAGGGGTCTGGAGATCATCCAGGGCGAAGGAGTACTGGAAGCCGGAGCAGCCGCCACCGGTGACCGCGACCCGAAGTTTCATCGGTGCCGGCTCACCCCTCAGAATCTCGGCGATGCGGCGTGCGGCGCGGGCGGAAAGGGAAACTGGACTGTCGTTCATGGCAAGAGTGTGCAATTTGGATTACCTGTCTTATGTAGTGCCTTGTGGCGCGGGAGCAAAGTGGTGCCATCCGATCAGCGGCCGGGCCGGCTTGTGCCGCCCCTGTTTGTTCCGCCCAGCCAAGCAGCCCCCTTCGCCACGCAGGTGGGGGGTAGCCTGGGCCGGGTTTATCACGAGTCAGAAAGTGCCACTCGCACGGCTTTCCAGCGCGATCGCGACCGCATCCTGCACTCCAGCGCCTTTCGTCGCCTGAAGCACAAAACCCAGGTTTTTGTGCAGCATGAGGGAGATTATTACCGAACGCGGTTGACCCACAGCCTGGAAGTTGCGCAAATCGCCCGTTCCATCGCTCGTGTTCTCGCTTTAGACGAGGATTTGGCCGAGGCCGTGGCCTTGGCCCATGATCTTGGCCACACTCCCTTCGGTCACGCCGGCGAAGAGGCCCTGGCCGACGCCACGGCGCAGTTCGGTGGTTTTGACCACAATGCCCATGCTCTCAAGCTGGTCACCCAGCTCGAGCACCGCTATGCCGATTTTGATGGCCTCAATCTCACCTGGGAGTGTCTTGAGGGCTTGGTCAAACATAATGGCCCCCTCGTGGGGCGTGCGGTGCCAGGGCCGATCGCTTCCTTCAATGCCCGCTTTGACCTTGTATTGGACAGTTTTGCAGGACTGGAGGCGCAAGTGGCGTCGCTCGCCGATGACATTGCCTATATCAATCATGACATCGACGACGGTCTGCGAGCGGGTCTCTTTGATATTCAGGCGCTGGCGGCCGCGCCACTGGCCGGTGGCTATGTCGTTGCGGTGCAAAAAAAGTACGGTAACCTGGAACTCAGCCGTTTCGTGGGCGAATTGGTTAGGCGGCTGATGAGTGCGATCATCACGGACCTGCTCGAGGAGACCCGGCGCCGACTTGAACGGCTTGGGCCGCGTTCGGTGCATGAGATACGGGTCGCTGACGCCGCGACGGCGGCATTTTCTCCGCCGATGGCGGAGAATGTTGCCGCGCTCAAGGCCTGGCTATTTGCCCACATGTACCGTCACCCCCGGGTTATGCAGAGCATGGCGCAGGCCAAGCTGGTGATTTCTGAGTTGTTCCGCGCCTTTCACGCGAAGCCGGCGCTGCTCCCCGCAGATTGGGCGGGGGCGTGCATTGGTGCAGCGGACGCGGCGCGTGTTTCAATCGTTCGTGACTATATCGCCGGTATGACGGATCGCTTTGCCCTGAGCGAATTTGAGCGTTTATTCCACACCCAAATCGCGCTCTGAGGGGGATGAATCGGGCTGTCAACCGTGATTCGCTGGGACGGCGGTGCTAGGGTCGGAGCGGACAGATTCGGCGGAGTTGCCCATGCCCAAACGCGAACCGGAGTTCTACGAGCCCTCTTCTGCCGAAGAGATACGCGTGTTCGACGGCGCGGAGGAGGACCTCGACGAGGAAGGCTCGCGGCTGCCTTTGCTGCTGGTGGTCGCTCTCATCATCGTTTTTGCCTTTGGCGCCGTCGTCTGGTTTGCCTATACACAGGGCGTGCAAAATGGCCGCTCGGGGGCGCCGCAGCTGATCGCAGCCGCACCCGGCCCCGTGAGGACTGCACCAGCCCATCCTGGGGGCGTCACGCCTTATGAGGGGCTTAAAATTTACGAGCATCCCGCCTCGGGAAGCAGCGCAGGTACCCAGTCGGCACAGACCGCGCCAAGCGCGCCTGGTCCGACCGCCTCTCTGCCTGCTTCGCGTGTCGCGACGGCTAGACCGCAAGCCCTCACAAAGTTGGTCCCGCCTCCGGTCACCAAGCGAGTCGCGGCCGTATCCCGCGCCAAACCCGCCGCTGAACTTCGGGCCAAGACGACGTCGGTTTCTCTGCCCGCCAGGAGCATGAAATTCGCGCAGCATGCAGCAACCCTGTCCCTTGCCAAGGCTCCGTCACTCGCTCATGCCAAAGTTGCTGGCCCCTGGGCGCTTCAGATCGGGGCCTATAAGAGCCAGGATCAGGCAGAGGCAGCGTGGCGCATCTACGCCCACCGCCATGCCGCGGCCGCTTCACTCGCACACGACATTCTGCGGGTTGATCTTGGCGCCAAAGGCGTCTGGTACCGTCTACACATTGGTTCCTACGCGACCCGCATTGACGCGACCCGCGCCTGCAATCGTTTGAAGGCGGATGGTGCAGCGTGTTTTCCTGCTAAGGGATGAGCAAAGAGAGATGTCACGGACACGGGCCATATATGGTTGCGCTGGCCTCCGTTTGACGGTCGAGGAGGAAGCCTTTTTCCGCGATACCCGTCCGTTCGGTTTCATTCTCTTTGCCCGCAACATAAAGGATCCCGATCAGGTGCGGGCCCTGGTTGAGCAACTGCGGGCAAGTGCCAACGGCGAACAGGTGGTGGTCCTAATCGACCAGGAGGGCGGGCGGGTGGCTCGCTTGAAGCCGCCTTATTGGCAGGTCCATGCGCCCGCTGCCCGCTTTGCCGAACTCTACGCGACGCAGATCGAGGCCGGGCGCGAAGCAGCTTATCTGAACGCCAGACTGATTGCGCAGCAGCTTTTCGATCTTGGCATCAATGTTGACTGTATGCCGGTATTGGACGTGCCGATCGCCGGTGCCCACGATATTATTGGCGACCGCGCCTTGGGACGCGCGCCCGCTCCCATCATTGATCTGGGTCAGCAGGTGATTCAAGGGCTCCTGGATGGTGGGGTATTGCCGGTGATGAAGCACATACCTGGCCATGGACGGGCCCTTGCAGACTCCCACGTGACATTGCCAACGGTGACTAGTGCGCATGATGAGTTAAGCACGAGCGATTTTCTCACCTTTCGTAAGCTTTGCCACTGCCCGATGGCGATGACGGCTCATGTTGTCTACACAGACATCGATGCGAACCGGCCGGCCACCACCAGTGCCAGAGTGATTGCGCAGATCATCCGCGGGGAGATCGGATTTGATGGCCTGCTGCTGAGCGATGATCTGTCGATGCAGGCGCTTGAGGGGTCCATTGCAATGCGTGCAGCTGATGCTCTGTCTGCGGGATGCGATGTGGTCTTGCATTGTAACGGTGACATGGCGGAAATGCGCGATGTAGCCAAGCAGGCTATGACGTTAGATGGAAGCTCGGCCCGACGCGCAGCTGAGGCACTAGCCCAGCTGCGCGTTCCTTCTTTTTTCGAGGCGCAGCGCGCACATGACAGGCTTCGCGAATTGATGGGGGTATTGGCATGAGCGAAGTCGTCGACGAATTCGAAGCCATGGGCGAGGCGGCGGCCAACGCGAGCGCTGAGGAGGCGCTGGTCGTAGCGGTTGACGGGTTTGAGGGCCCCCTTGATCTACTCCTGGGACTTGCGCGCAGTCAGAAGGTTGATCTGGCGAAGATCTCAGTCCTTAAGCTGGCTGAGCAATATCTCGAGTTTGTCGAGCGGGCGCGCCGTCTCAACCTTGAACTGGCAGCTGATTACCTCGTGATGGCGGCATGGCTGGCTTACCTCAAGTCGCGGCTACTGTTACCTGCACCGCCAGGAAGCCAGGATGGTGAGGTCAGCGCCGATGAAATGGCAACACGGTTGCGCTGGCGACTGCAGCGCTTGGACGCGATGCGTGAGGCAGCTGCGCGATTGATGGCCCGTGATCGTCTGGGCCGCGAGGTATTTGCCCGTGGTGCACCGGAGCCACTTAATATCGTGAAACTGCGCACCTATAGCGATTCGCTTTATGATCTGCTGACTGGATATGCGACCCAGCGTCTGAGCAAGGCCAAAACAGGTACCTACCAGCCGCGCCATGCCCCCGTTCTTCTCATTGAGGAGGCGCGCGCGCGTCTCGAGCGCATGCTGGGACGAATCGGCAATTGGAGTACGCTGACAAGCCTGCTGCCGTCGGGATGGGAGAGTGGTTTGCGCTTGCGCTCTGCCAAGGCCAGTACCTTGCTGGCGTGTCTGGAGCTATGTCGTGACGGCCGCATTGAGCTGCGTCAGCTTACGCCGTTCGAGGAGATTTACGTGAAGGACCGGGCGTTGCTACGCGCAGGTCAGGAGGGGACTGTATGAATACCGTCGTGCGACTTGCTGAATTCGCCCAGGGTTCGGCCCAGGAAGTGTGCGATGATCGGACAGAAGAGCTTGCCGTCGATTCCGCAAGTGCCGATGAGCCGGACACCAGCGAGCAAGATCCGACCATGGCCACAGATGAGCAACATGCTGCCACCACGGACACGCCCCCACAATCCAGGGATGAAGAGCCGCAGCTCGTGCTCGAGCATATCCGCATGGCTGAGGCGTTGCTGTTTGCGTCCGCCGAGCCACTTGATATCAAGGCGTTGGCCGCATCGCTGCCGGATGGTGCTGATGTGCCTGCGATCCTGACTGAACTGCAGAGCGACTACGAAAAGCGCGGCGTTCGCCTTGTCTGCGTGGCGGGCAAATACCAGTTCCGCACCGCGCCAGACTTGGCCTTTTTGTTGCGCAAGGAGCAGCCCGAGCAACGTCGACTATCGCGCGCAGCCATCGAAACACTTGCGATTGTTGCTTATCATCAACCGGTGACGCGCGCCGAAATCGAGGACATCCGCGGTGTCGCGGTTTCCAAGGGTACGCTCGATACGTTGATGGAGATCGGCTGGGTCAAGATCCGCGGCCGCAGGCGCGTGCCTGGCCGTCCAGTTACCTATGGCACGACAGAGGCTTTTCTCGTCCAGTTTGGACTGGAGAGTGTCAGCCATCTCCCCGGCCTGGATGAACTTAAGGCAGCAGGATTTTTGGAGGCTTTGCCCCCGAGCGGATTTGATGTGCCTAGCCCCTCTGAGGACTTGGCTGCAGATGAGGACCCGTACGAAGCGGACGCAGCTGAAGAGTTGGCGACAGGTGGTGCAGATCCTCACGAACTGTGAGGCCTATCGCGGTGCGGGAACAAATTATCGTGTCAGTCTTCGATTTCGACAATGACGGCGTGGCCGTCATCGAGGGTGAGGGCAATGCGCCCCTGCCGTAAGGCGAGGGCATCATTGCCAAATACCTTGGCGCGCCAGCCATGCAGGGCTGCGACGCCGTCGTCTTCTCCGGCAGCAAGCCGCTCAATGTCGTCGGCATTGGCAATCAGGCGCGGCGCTACGTGGGCGGCCTCGGCGCGCAGCCGCAACAAGGTCTTCAGGAGATCGACGCTCGAAGGCGAGGGCTCGCGCCGGCGCCGGGGGGCGTCATGCGCAGCTTGCGCGGGCGGTTCGCCCTGGCGTCCTTCCTCAATCGCCTCAAGCAGCCCTTTGGCGAGGCGGGAGGTGCCAAACCCCTTTGGGACAGCACGAAAGCGTTCGAGATCGGACTGGCTCTGGGGTGGATGGGCCGCGATTTCGAGCAGAGCCTCGTCTTTGAGCACGCGGCTGCGGGGGATGTCTCGCGTCTGGGCCTCGCGCTCCCGCCAGGCCGCCACCGCAGCGAGCACGGCGAGAAACCGCTTGTTGGTGGTGCGGGCTTTAAGCCGCTTCCAGGCATCCTTGGGTTCAAGACGATAGAGTGCTGGATCCTGCAGCGCCGCGACTTCTTCTTCGACCCACTGATGCCTGCCGGTGCGCTTGAGCTGTGCCTCGAGTTGTTCGTAGACGACGCACAGATGGGTAACGTCAGCTAGGGCGTATTCGAGCTGTCGGGGGCTTAAGGGCCGTCTGCTCCAGTCGGTGAAGCGGGCACTCTTGTCGATCTCGGCATTGGCAAGCTTGCGTGCCAGGGTCTCGTAGGCTGCCGCTTCGCCAAAGCCGCAGACCATGGCGGCGATCTGGGTATCAAAGATGGGGTGGGGTATGATGCCGCCCTTCTGGAAGAAAATCTCAATGTCCTGGCGGCCAGCGTGAAGGACTTTGAGGATGGTATCGGAGCCTAGCAGGGCATAGAAGCTCGTAAGGTCGAGCCCCTCTGCCAAAGGGTCGATGATGGCCGCGATGCCGTTCGGGGCGGCAACCTGGACCAAGCACAGCTTGGGCCAGTAGGTCTGGTCCCGCATAAACTCGGTATCAAGGGCGATATAGGGTGATTTCTGCAGTTCGCGGACGAGCTCATTCAGCTCATCGGTCGTGAGGATAATGCGCATGCCCCCCGCTATAGCGGATTCGCGGCACCCCGTCCCCCGCAACCTCTGCCATTGGGGCACAAGCAGGCCTTTTTGCCGCTACATCGTTGGGCCGGTGCCGCCTAGGGACGCAATCGGCAAGCTCCTGGAACCGATTGGGGGGCTTTGGGCGGCCGGGGCGGGGACGTCTTGCACTTGACCAGGCCGGGTAGAAACGCGACAAGCGGCGCTCTCAAGCCTAGGAAACTTGCCCATGCACGCCTATCGCACCCATACCTGTGGACAATTGCGCCGTGACGCGGTGGGCCAAAAGGTAAGGTTGAGTGGCTGGGTGCACCGCCGTCGTGATCATGGCGGCCTGGTTTTTCTCGATCTACGCGACCATTACGGCATTACCCAATGCGTTATCGAGCCGGACAGCCCGGCCTTTGCCGAGGCTGATCGCTGCCGCTCGGAGTGGGTGGTAACCGTGAGTGGCCCGGTCGTCGCCCGCTCGGCGGATACCGTCAATCGGGATCTTCCGACCGGAGAAGTCGAAATTCGCATCGAAGAGATTACCGTTCAATCGGTAGCACAGGAATTGCCTCTGCCCATCTTTGGCGATCTCGACTATCCCGAGGAGACGCGGCTGAGATATCGCTTTCTCGACCTGCGCCGCGAACGGCTGCACAATAACATCACCTTGCGCAGTCAAGTTATCTCCTCGATCCGTCGTCGAATGATCGAGCAGGGTTTCACAGAATTCCAGACCCCGATATTGACGGCCTCTTCGCCAGAGGGCGCGCGTGATTTTCTGGTTCCAAGTCGGCTGCATCCGGGTCAATTCTATGCCTTGCCCCAGGCGCCGCAGCAGTTCAAGCAGCTGATCATGGTCGCTGGCTTCGATCGCTATTTTCAAATCGCGCCATGTTTTCGTGACGAAGATGCCCGAGCCGATCGTTCCCCAGGCGAATTCTACCAGCTTGATTTAGAGATGAGCTTCGTCACGCAAGACGATGTCTTCGCCGCGGTTGAACCGGTCTTGCATGGTGTTTTCAACGAGTTCGCCCGCGGTCGCACCGTGTCCGTACCACCGTTTCCTCGAATCTCGTTCGATGAGGCGATGCTCAAATATGGTGTTGATAAGCCCGATCTGCGCAACCCGATCGTGATCTGCGACGTCTCAGATCTCTTCGCTGACACCAGTGTTGCGTTCAAGGCCTTCAAGGATAAGGTCGTGCGAGCAATTCCCGCGCCAGGAGCAGGACACCAGCCACGAAGCTTTTTTGATCGCCTCAATGATTGGGCGCGTAGCGAAATGAAGGCTCCGGGGCTGGGCTATATCGTCTTTGAAGAGGAAAACGGCAAGCTGCTGGGAAAGGGCCCGATCGCCAAGTTCATTCCGGATCCGGTCATGGCGCAATTACTGCAGCGCTGCGCCCTTAAGGCCGGCGATGCGGTGTTTTTTTCCGCAGACCCGCGGGCGGACAAGGCTGCAGCTCTCGCCGGTGCGGCGCGCATACGGCTGGGCAAGGAGCTTGATCTTGTCGCCAGTGGCGAGCTCAAGTTCTGTTGGATCGTCGACTTTCCAATGTATGAGTGGAACGAGGATGAAAAGCGCATCGATTTCTCTCACAACCCGTTTTCGATGCCACAATATGGACGCGACGCGTTTCTGGCCCTTGATCCGACGGACAAGCAGACCATTCTCGGTCTTAAGGCCTATCAGTATGATATCGTCTGCAACGGAATTGAGCTGAGTTCCGGCGCCATCCGAAATCACGATCCGGAAGTTATGCTCAAGGCATTTGAGATCGCCGGCTACGCCCGAGAGGAAACCGAAGCCCGGTTTTCGGGAATGCTGAACGCGTTCCGTTACGGTGCGCCACCCCATGGCGGCACTGCACCCGGCATCGATCGGATCGTGATGCTACTTGCTGGCGTGGACAATTTGCGCGAGGTCACCATGTTCCCGATGAACCAGCAGGCGCAGGACCTTATGATGGGCGCCCCAGGGCCTGTATCTGCCCGCCAGCTCAAGGAGCTGCATATCCGCGTTGTAAAGCCGGAAGTCTGAACGCGTTTCTTCTCGGGGCCGTTCCACGCAGGGATGGACAAGGGGCACCATCGTCCTGACGTCCACGCCGGCCGAGGGACGTCGTGAATCTTTCCTGGTTTTAAGCCCCGCCTGGCCCCCCCTGTGGCGATGATGCAGGAGTAGTGGCGATACCCAGCCTCTATGGCCTCCGGGATGCCTGAATTTGCGCAGGCGGCAGGCAGAAAGATCCCGTCAATAATATTTGCGATATCTTTGAGTTGAAGGAATATAGTTTTTCTTATCGTACAATATTTTTCCAATTATTTAGCTTTATTTTGCGATATCAGCTGTAATAGTTGACCCGAGATGCCGTGTGATCCTGGTGGATTATCGCCGCATGCGACATTTTTTACAGAGTAATAGAACTTTTGGGTTGTGGTTCATTTATTCCCGGAGATAAAGCGGGCTTCTGTAACGGGCCTTAGGGTGTCAAGTCCCTCGTTGTGCAGTTCTCCATCGCCGGTGTCTTGCTTCTGTCCGCAGTCGACGTAAAG
>JBMFWV010000073.1:0-16584 GCA_049964915.1 Rhizomicrobium sp. | reverse complement strand
GCAGCGGCAATCCTGGGGTCTCGCGCCACGGTCGTTCGAATGCTGCACCTGCGTGCCCAGACTTTTGCCCCTCGTACGAGGATTCCAGGTGCCAAGGACAGCTTTGCCTCGGCAAGTTCTGCCGTACAGGCGAAAATTTCCGTCGCTCCGGCCCACAGGGGTTTAGCCTTTCACCTCGCCCACCGGCTCCAGATTTGCTTAAGATCCCCCGGCCCGGAAAAGGATTGCTAGTGCAATGGCAAGTAGTGGTGCCGAACGTGGACAGCCCGTGCTTTTGCAGCCGGCCGAAAATCTCAGCAATGAGCGCATCTTCGAACGCCCGCATCGCCGGCCGGCGCCCGGCCCTCAGCCACTCTTCGCTGCTGGCGCGCTGGGAGCCTTCTGGTTTGGTGCTGCCGTTGCCTATGCTCTGGGCCAGCTTGGTCCCAGAGGGTTTGGCGCGCTGTCGGCACAGCAGCTCGTCATGATGATCACGGCGTCCATTGCGCCGCCCATCTTGCTGTTGCTGCTTGGCTGGGCCTTTGTACGCGGCGAAGCCATGCGCCGGACTGCCGCCGACCTGGCGGACGTCACCGACCGGCTTTTTACCGCTGATGAGACTGCGGCTCGCACCGCAGCCCGCCTTGCCCGGGCGGTACGCCGGGAACTTGATGCTCTCAACCAGGGGCTGGACAGTGCGGGCGAGCGTCTGCGCCTGCTGGAAGGTACATTGAAGGGCCAGATCATTGCCCTCGAGGAGGCTGGCAGCCGCGTGGAGCTCCAGGTTGGCTCAGTGAGGTCCCGGCTCGGAGAGGAACGCGAACGCCTTGATGCGGCTGCCGCGTCGTTGAGCGACACAGCGATGCGCGCCGGTCAGGACCTCAGCCGTCAGAGCGCGCAGTGCCAGGCGATGATCGAGGTGGCAGAGCGCGACCTGAAGGGTGCCTGCGGCGCTCTTGGCGAGGAGGCGGACAAGCTGCGTCAGGCCGTAGGTTCCGTGGTCGAGGCGCCACAGCTCGCGGCCAGCGCGCTTGAGCACCAAAGCCAGCGCATCGAAGCGGTCCACGAGGCCATCATGGCACGGGTGCAATTCGTGCTGGAGCGTCATGAGCGTCATCTTGAGGCACTGAACCAAACCCTCGGGCGTTTGAAAGCCGACGGCAGTGGGCTCGAGCAACAGATGGCGGAAGAGCGGCAGGCGCTCAATGCCGCTGCGCAGGCACTCAAGGCGGAAGCGGCAGGGCTCGTGGAGGTGACGATGACCGGTCATCGCCAGTTGGAAGAGCTGATGCGTGCAGATAGCACCCAGACCAATGCATTGACTGCAGCATTTGCACAGGAAGCCGAACGGCTCAAAGACAGTGCGGATCTTGCCACCGCCGCCCTGGTCCATATGGTCGACGCCCTGAAGGATGCGGGCACCGGCACCCAGGCACTGATCGGCGATGCAGCCAATGAGGCGCGTCTCAGCGCCAGGGCCCTCGTTGGCGAAGCGATGGGTGAGACCGAGCAATTGC
This sequence comes from Rhizomicrobium sp., assembly GCA_049964915.1. GTDB lineage: Bacteria > Pseudomonadota > Alphaproteobacteria > Micropepsales > Micropepsaceae > Rhizomicrobium. The sequence continues at coordinate 15,088 of JBMFWV010000073.1, read as the reverse complement.
TGCAGGCGTCGGCGCAACTTGCCGAGCGGACGAGCGAGGTCAGGTCCGTGCTGGCCAACGGTGTCAGTGAACTCGAACAATACCTCGTCCGCCTGCCGGCTTTGGCGCAGCAGGAAACCGAGCAGGTTCGCGCCCTCATTGCGAGCGAAACCGAGGCCTTGCTTGATCTGTCGGCACAGGCGCTCGCGCGCATGCATGCCCATACTGGCGCCCGGCCGCTACCCTCAGGGCCGGACGACGCGAAAGGCACGGACGCCGAAGACGGGCTGAGAGGGCTTGCCCGCAAATTTACCCAGCGGTCCAAACGCAAGGACGGCGGCCATTGGCAGATGCGACAGCTTCTGGCAGCGGTAGATTCGGCGCAGGACACGCGTGCGCTGCGACCTGGCGCGGCCGCGGCCCTCGGCGCGCTCGAGATTGCCCTCGCCGATCTGGCCATCGATCTGACCCAGCTGCTTGGCGCAGACGGTGCGGGTCCTGAGGATTGGCGTCGCTACGTACAGGGCGATCGCAGCGTTTTTGCGCGTCGCCTGGCTGAGAACCTCGATGGCGACAGTCTGGCGCGCATCTGCGGTCTTTATCGCGACGATGATCGTTTCCGCGAGGCCGCAAATACCTATCTGGACGAATTCGAGCGTCTGCTGGAACGCGCGCGCGCGGGTGATGGCGATGGTCTTCTGGCCTCATCGCTGCTGCGCGCGGACACTGGCAGGATCTATCTGGCTATAGCCTATGCGCTTGGACGGCTAACCTGAACGCTGCAACCGGGCAGCATAGAAGCCATCCATCCCTCCAAGATCGGAGAGATGGCAAGGCAGGGTACGCAGGTCACCCGTGGCGGAGATCAGCGCGTCGAGGCCGAAAACCTCTTCGGCACGGACAGGAACGCGACGAAAATCTGGCCGCCGTGCCAGGAAGCGCGCGATCTGTTCCTCCCCTTCCTCTGGCTCCAGTGAGCACACGGAAAAAACGAGCAGTCCGGAATGGGCCGTGAGGTCTGCCGCAGCATCGAGCAATTCGCTGGCGAGCGTTGCGCAAAAGGTCACGTCCGCGGCGCTCTTGATCCAGGGCAGTTCGGGATGACGGCGGATGGTTCCGGTAGCGCTGCATGGTGCATCAAGCAAAACGAAGGGATAGGGATCGTTCCCCTCCCAGTCCCGCAAGTCGGCGCAGATTAGCTCGGCCTTAAGGCCGAGGCGCGCGAGATTGGCAGCGAGACGCTCAAGACGCGTGGGATCGCGCTCGATCGCCGTGACCTCTGCACCGCAAACCGCCAGCTCCGCGCTCTTGCCACCTGGCGCTGCGCACAGATCAAGCACCCGCGCCCCGCTGACCTCACCGAAGAGCCGCGCCGGCAAGGTGGCAGCGAAGTCCTGTACCCACCATGACCCCTCGGCAAATCCCTCGAGGCCTTCAACCCTGGTTCCGGCGGGAAGCCGCCACACCCGGCCAGGCAGCGCGGTCGCCGCTGGCAAGCCGGCAAACAGGGGTTTGGCATGGATATCGAGTGGCGCGGGCAAGCCATGGCGCTCGGCGATCCTTCGGGTAAGCGCCTCACCATAAGCTTCGCACCAGCGTTGCCAGAGCCAGTCCGGCGTGTTGAGCCGTGCCGCGTCCTGGCCCTGAAGCAGGGGCTGGCCCTCGCGGGCGACCCGGCGCAGCACCGCGTTGATCAGTCCCTTGAAATGCCTGGCCTTGGCATCGGCCGCTGCCAGACGATTGGCTCCATCCACCGCGGCATGGCTGGGAACATCCAGGAACAGGAGTTCGCAGGCCCCGGCGAGGAGGATTTCGAGGGCAGCGCCAGCGCGATGGGGCGCAAGAGGCTTGGGTGCATAGGCGGCGATCAATGCATTGAGCTGACCAAAACGGCGCAGGGTCTGACTGGCTATGGCCCGGGCAAATCCCGCATCCCGCGGTGGCAGCGGGTTTGCACGCAGGATCTCGGCGAGGGCGGCATCGAGTGGCAGGTGCTGACGCAGCACCGTACTCAGGGCGCGGATGGCAGCCTGTCGGGCAGCGAAGCCGGGGGCACTGGTCACGGCCATGGAGTGATATTTGGGCGGACAGTGAGAGGCACGATCCGGCGCACGGCGTCGCTGGCCGCGACGAAAAGACCGGCCAGAATGGTCGTTAAACTGCCGCTGTGGGGTATATTCATGGTTGACGTTCAGAAAGGGGCCTTGCCGCGCCGGTTGCTGGCGAGACGTAAGGCCATCACATGTGGCGCCAGTGCCGCGCCGTCAAGCGGGAACAGAGAGTATAACAAATGACCAAGGACCTGGGTGAAGACATTGCCCGACGCATCGCCGAAGCCGGCGAGCGGGCTTTGGCCGAGGCGGAGGCCCGGCGCCAGAGGATTGCCGTACAGCTGCCCAAGGAGCTGGGCGGCCCCAAGGGACCTGAACCCACCCGCTATGGCGATTGGGAGCGCAAGGGAATAGCATCGGATTTTTAAGGACCTTGATTGGTAGCCCGCAACGGACCATGTAACGCGCAACCCGCGACCCAAGGCCAGCTGCACCGGAGAGTGCCCATGTTCATCCAGACCGAATCCACACCCAATCCTGCAACCCTGAAGTTCCTGCCGGGACGAGAGGTGATGGGTGACGGCAAGGTCGCGGATTTCGACTCGCCTGAAGCCGCCGCGCGTTCGCCTCTGGCCGCCCAGCTCTTCAAAGTCCCTCATGTGGCGCGGGTGTTCTTTGGTGCCGACTTCATTTCAGTGAGCAAGACGGAAGGCGAGTGGGCTCATCTCAAGCCCACGATTCTCGGCGCCATTATGGAGCATTTCATGCATGACCGGCCGCTCATGGAGGCCGGAGCCTATGAGAGTGAGACCGAGCCGACTTATGAGGGTGAGGAGGCCGAGATCGTGGAGCAGATTCGCGAGCTCATCGAAACCCGCGTTCGCCCGGCGGTCGCCAGCGATGGCGGTGACATCATTTTCAAGGGCTATGACGGCAAGACCGGCGTCGTGTCATTGCATATGCGCGGCTCCTGTGCGGGCTGCCCGTCTTCGACACTGACCTTGAAGAACGGCATCGAAAACATGCTGCGCCACTATGTGCCGGAAGTCAGCGCTGTCGAGGCAGTCTAACTCTTGTCTGGATTGATCTTGGCCGTCGACACGGCGCTCGGCGCCTGCTCGGCAGCCATTTGTGCGGGTAGCGCTGTTCTTGCCTACCGTTTTGAGGCCATGGAGCGTGGCCACGCGGAGGCGCTTGCGCCCATGGTTGAAACGGTGATGGCCGAGGCGAAGCTGGATTTTGCTGCCCTTGCTCGGCTAGCGGTTACCGTCGGGCCGGGAACCTTTACCGGGCAACGTGTAGGACTTGCCTTCATGCGCGCTTTGCGCCTGGCGCTGGAGCGGCCGCTGATCGGTGTGAGCTCACTGGCTGTGATGACGAGAGCGGCGTGCGAGGAAACCGGCCTCGCTCAGGCCGTCGCCCTGCACGACGCCCGCCGCGAGGAAGTTTATCTTCAGAGCCAGAAGCCCGGGGACAGCTCCAGCGAGCCCCAGCTGGTCGGGTTCGCGGCCGCCATGGATGTGCTGCGGCGACTGCAAACCCCTTTTGCGCTGGCGGGAACTGCAGCGCCAAGGGCTCTCGCCGAACTTGGGACGGCGGCAAATTGGGCACATCTGAGTAGCATTCGCGCGCCGGACGCGCGCTTCGTGGCCCAACTGGCAAGCCAGATGGAGCCCTCGACGATGCCCGTAAGGCCACTTTACCTCCGGCCAGCGGACGCCCGCCTGCCAGGCCAAGCGCCATGACCGTGAAGATCCGTGTCGCTACGACGGCTGATTTGCCTGCATTGGCATCTCTGCACAGTGTTTGTTTTGATGAACAATGGACAGCATTGGCGCTGGGACAACTCTTGGCAAGTGCAGGAACCTATGCCTTACTGGCCGACGACGCGGGCGGAGTCAGAGGATTTATCCTGGTTCGGGTAGCCGCCGACGAGGCGGAAATTTTGACATTTGCAGTCCATCCCCTCTGGCGGCGCCAAGGCCTTGGGCGCGACCTGCTTTGCGCCGCCGCCCGCCTTGCCACCCTCCAGGGCGGGCAGACCCTCATCCTCGAGGTGGCGGCCGTGAATTTTGCTGCACGCCAGCTCTATGACCGGTTCGGCTTTCGGCAGGCCGGTCTGCGCCGGTCTTATTACGAGCCAGGCGAGAAGGGAGATGCGTTCATTTTGAAGCGGCCACTGCCGCTCGCTCCCACCGACGAAACAGGCTAAATTCCGAATGGAGAACAAGGCACAGGATCAGGTTGTGACGCGTATCGAAAATCTTTGCATCGAAAAGGGCCTGCGCATGACCGAGCAGCGGCGGGTGATCGCGCGCGTACTGTCTGACGCGTTGGACCACCCGGATGCCGAGGAGCTTTATCGGCGCGCTGCAGCGATTGACCCCCACATCTCGATCGCCACCGTGTATCGCACGGTCAAGCTGTTCGAAGATGCCGGAATACTGGAGCGCCATGACTTTCGCGACGGCCGTTCCCGCTACGAGGAAATCTCCGAGTCGCATCACGACCATCTCATCGACATCCAGTCCGGAAAGGTGGTCGAGTTCCGCAATGAGGAAATCGAAGCGCTGCAACGCCGGGTGGCCGAAGAGCTTGGCTTCGAACTGGTAGATCACAGACTGGAGCTTTATGGTGTTCCCAAGGCGGGAACGGGCCGCAGTGTCGGTAGCAAAAACGGCTCGGGCAGCAAGGCCTGAGGAGCCCCATGCAATCACTTCGTGCAGCCCTATTACTTTCGATCTTTGTGCTGGTCACGCTGATCCTGATCCCGTGGCAAAGCACAGCGCTGAGATTCAGACGCCCCCGACGCAAATCGTTTCCCCAACGCTATCATCGCTTCTTGTGCCGGCTGTTCGGCATTCGCGTGCGGGTCATCGGTACCGCGGTACAGGGCCGCGGGGTTTTGATAGTCGCCAATCACAGCTCCTGGCTCGACATCCTGACCTTGTCGGCAGCAGCCCGTATTTCCTTCGTCGCCAAATCCGAAGTCCGGACCTGGCCCTTCTTCTCGCTGCTGGCGCGGCTTCAGGAAACTGTATTCGTCGATCGCGTGCGACGCTCCCAGACTGCCGAAGCCCGTGACCAGATTCGCCAGAGGCTGATCGACGGCGACGCCCTGGTACTCTTTCCAGAGGGTACCTCAAGCGACGGCAATCGCGTGCTACCCTTCAAAAGTGCCCTGATGGGCGCGGCTGATGCCGAAATCGGCCGCGATCCGGTCACCGGCCGGCCAATTCATGTCCCGGTGCAGCCAGTCTCGGTTTCCTATGTCGGCGTCCATGGCCTGCCGATGGGTCGGGATCTCAGGCCGTTTTTTGCCTGGTATGGCGACATGGAGCTGGTGCCCCACCTTTGGGAAGCCTTCAGAACCGGTCCGATCGAGGTCATCGTCGAATTCCATAAACCCATGACCATCGACCAGCTCGGTGGACGCAAAGCCCTATGCAGCGTCGCTGAAACGGTGGTGCGTCAGGGCCAGGCGCGGGCACTGTCCGGACACATCCAGGTACCCACCACCGATGCCAGCAATGATGAGGCGACCGCAGCGGACTTCACCGAAGCAGTGGCCTGACGCGGTGCCAGGATTTGCACCTTCGGTGGCATCGCCCATATAAGGCGGCGCGCAAGGACCCGTCATGAAAAAACTCTTCATCAAGACCTATGGCTGCCAGATGAATGTCTACGATTCGGCGAGGATGGCCGATCTTCTGGCACCCCTCGGCTACGTCCCCGGCAACGGACCGGAAGATGCCGACATGGTCATCCTGAATACCTGCCATATCCGCGAAAAAGCGGCCGAAAAGGTTTACTCCGAGCTTGGCCGTCTCAAGCAGCTCAAGCTCGCACGGGCCGCAGAAGGACGGGGGATGCTGATTGCGGTGGCGGGCTGCGTTGCCCAGGCCGAAGGCGAGGAGATCCTGTCCCGCCAACCTGCTGTCGACGTCGTAGTGGGCCCGCAATCCTATCATCGCCTGCCGCAGATGCTGGCCGAAATCACACGCGGGGCCGGTCATGTCCTCGAAACAGAATTTCCAGCCGAGGAAAAATTCGACAGCCTGCCCAGCGACGGTGCGGCGCCGGGGCCAGCAGCCTTCCTGACCGTGCAGGAAGGCTGTGACAAGTTCTGCACCTTCTGCGTCGTGCCCTATACCCGCGGCGCCGAATTCTCACGTCCGGTGACGCAGATCCTTGATGAGGCACGGCGTCTGGCCCGTTCCGGCGTGCGCGAGCTCACCTTGCTCGGCCAGAACGTCAATGCCTATTGCGGCGAGGGTCCTGATGGCTCGGACTGGTCCTTGGCCCGGCTGCTTTATCGGTTGGCGGAGATCGAGGGCATTGCGCGGTTGCGTTTTACAACCTCCCACCCCCGCGATATGCGCGATGATCTGATCGCCGCATTTGGTGAGCTTCCACAGCTGATGCCCTATCTGCATCTTCCATTGCAGTCTGGATCCGATCGTGTCCTGAGCGCCATGAATCGCAAGCACAGTGTCGCCGATTATCGCGATCTCGTTGCACGCGTCCGCGCGCGACGACCTGATCTGGCGCTGTCTTCCGACTTCATCGTCGGCTTTCCAGGTGAAGGGGATGCCGATTTCGAAGCAACGCTGGCCGTTGTGCGCGAGGTCGGCTATGCTCAGGCGTATTCGTTTAAATATTCACCGCGACCAGGCACGCCGGCGAGTGCCGCCCTTGGCCAAGTTCCCGAAGAGGTCAAAAAGCTCCGTCTGGAACAGCTGCAAAGCCTGCTCGCGGCACAGCAGGATGCCTTCAACGCCTCCTGCCGCGGCAGGAGTTTTCCGGTGCTGTTCGAAAAGCCAGGCAAAAAGTCACAGCAGGGTGTTGGACGCAGTCCCTATCTGCAGCCAGTTCATGTCGATGGCGCGGCCAGCCTGATTGGAGAAATCCGCAACGTGCGCATCCGTGAGGTGCTGCCCAACTCCTTACGCGGCGAATTGGTCGATACGACCGTGCTCGAGGTTGCCCATTGACCACCAGCCCGCGTTCCAAACCGGCCAAGACAACACGCGAGCAGGTTACGCTCGAATTTCCGGACAATCGACTTTTGGCTGCGCTCTGCGGCAGCCATGCCAGACATTTTGTGCGCATTGAGCAGCGCCTGCGCGTGCGCATCAACATGCGCGGCAACATCGTGGTGATTGAAGGTGAGCCAGACCTTCGCGAACAGTCTGCGACAGTTTTGCGCGCGCTATATGCCCGGCTCGAAGGCGGCGAAGATATCGGTCTTGCTGAGGTTGATGCCGAGATACGCTTTGCCAGCCATGCCCATCCCGATCTGCCGGCCCAGGAATTTGGCGTGCCGCAGATACGCACCGCGGCAGGACGTATCACGCGCACCCGCTCGCCTGCCCAGTCGGCCTATCTCGATCTCATGCGTACGCATCCGTTGGTGTTCGGCGTTGGCCCCGCCGGTACCGGAAAGACCTTCCTCGCCGCCGCCTTCGGCGCACATTTGCTCTATGAGCGGCGCATCGAGCGGCTGATCCTGTCGCGCCCGGCCCTGGAAGCCGGCGAGCGCCTTGGCTTTCTGCCCGGCGATTTGCGCGAGAAGATAGATCCTTATCTCAGGCCGCTTTACGATGCCCTGTTCGACGTCATTGGTGAGCAGGTAACGCGGCTCATGGAACAGGGTAGCATCGAGGTGGCACCACTTGCGTTCATGCGGGGACGGACCTTGAGACGGGCCTTCGTGATTCTGGACGAGGCCCAAAACTGTTCGAGCGCCCAGATGCGCATGTTCCTCACGCGCTTGGGCGAAGATTCACGCATGGTGGTGTGTGGCGACGTCACCCAGAGTGACCTTCCCAGTGGACGGGCCGAGGGACTTGAGGAAGCATTGCGACGCCTGAATGAGGTCGAAGGGGTCGCGATTGCGCATTTTTCAGACCGCGATGTGGTGCGCCATCCCTTGGTCACGCGCATCGTGCGCGCCTATGAACAAGGCGCAAAAGGCACCAAAGCGGAGCCATGAGCACATCCGTCGTCATCGCGATCAATGACCCGCGCTGGCGCAAGGCCCGGCTTTCCACAGCGATCCGCAGGGCTGTCGGTACCGTCCTTACTGGAGAAGGCCAGCACGGTGGGCTCACCGTCCTGCTCACCGATGCCACTGCGCTGCATCAGCTCAACCGCGACTTTCGCGGCAAGGACAAGCCCACCAATGTGCTTTCCTTTGCGCCCGGCCCTGGTCTTAAGGGCTATCTCGGCGACATCGCCATTGCCTATGATGTCGCCGCAGATGAGGCCGAGGCTGCGGGCAAGAGCTTTGCCCATCATGTCCTGCATCTTTCGGTGCACGGCACCTTGCACCTTCTGGGTTATGATCATGAAGACGAGCGCGAGGCAGCCCTCATGGAAGCAAAGGAAACCCTGATCCTGCAGGGTTTGGGCGTACCCGCCCCTTACGAGCAGGCGTCCTGAGCTGATGGCAGACGACGACACCAGTCATCTACCGCACTTGGAGCCCAGCAAAGGATCGTTGTTGCGCCGTTTCGCGCAACTGTTGCGCGGTGACACCGCTGGCAAGACTATCCGAGAGAGCCTGGAGCAGGCGATTGAACAGGTTGGCCGTGATGATGATGCGCTCTCGCCGCAGGAGCGGCAGATGCTGGCCAACCTTCTTAAATTCGGTGAACTGCGCGTCGATGACGTAATGGTGCCACGCGCAGATATCGTGGCTGTAGAGGAGAGCATCACGCTGAACGAACTGCTGGCAGCATTTCGTGAGGCGCAGCATTCGCGTTTACCGCTCTACCGCGAGACCCTCGATGATCCAGTGGGCCTCATCCATATCAAGGATGTGCTTTCACTGCTCGAACCGCAGGCCGATGGCAGCATGCGCTGGCCGGAGGTGCCGATCAGCCGGCTCAAACGTGATCTGCTCTTCGTGCCGCCGTCTATGCCGGCTCATGAATTGCTGCTCAAAATGCAGTCGAGCCACATGCACCTGGCCATGGTCATCGATGAATACGGTGGGACCGACGGGCTGGTCTCAATCGAGGATCTGGTAGAAGAGATTGTCGGCGACATCGATGATGAACATGATATCGATGACACTCCACAGCTTAAGCAGCTAGCGGATGGTGGCTATGATGTGGATGCGCGTTTCGATCTCGAGGATTTTCGCGATCAGACCGGTATTACCCTTTCAGCTGCGGATCTGAACGAAGATATCGATACGCTCGGGGGTCTTGTGATGTCCCGTCTCGGCCGTGTGGCCCAGCGTGGAGAAATCGTGCCCTATCCACCTGATTACGAGTTCGAGGTGCTGGAGGCCGATCCGCGGCGCATCAAACGCCTCAGGCTGCGCCCGATCACGCGCACTACAGCTGCCAAGAGCTCATGATCCATGCAGACAGAAGATGGTGATCGCCCCGGTGTCGCAGGAGGCCTACTGGCCCGCGTAGCGGAGTTTGTGCGCGCACAATCAGGCTGGCGGAAATTCCTTCTGGCCTATCTTGTCGGCCTCCTGTCATCAGCTGCGTTTCCGCCGTATAGGATTTTTGTCCTCCTGCTCGCAGGATATGCAGTCGTCGTACTACTGATTGACGGCGCGCAGGCGCGGCCACATCCGATGCGAGGTGCCTTTTGGGCAGGTTTTAGCTTCGGCTTCGGACAGTTCATGGGTGGCCTTTACTGGATTGCCTATGCCTTTCTGGTCGATCCGAGCCAGCATGCCTGGGAAATTCCGTTCGTTGTCACCCTACTTCCAGCTGGCCTTGCACTCTTTCCCGGTCTAGCCGCCGCGGCCTGCATCCCGTTCTGGCGACATCACTGGAGCCGGATATTCGTCTTCACCGCGTTCTTTTCCCTCGCCTTCTATTTGCGCGGGCACATTCTGACCGGCTTTCCCTGGAACCTGCCGGCCTATGGCTGGGGTGCCTCTCTCAGCATCCTGCAGAGTCTGAGCGTGCTTGGTGCCTATGGCCTGTCACTTCTGACCGTGCTCTTTGGTGCGTCCCTGGCGCTACTGGGCGAGCGTTCAAGGCGCGACGTCACTGTTCCCCTGGCCTTGCTCGGCGGCTTTGCCCTGCTCTGGCTCTCGGGCCGCGCGCGTCTTGCTCTGACCCAAATCCGCGACGTGCCACATGTCGAACTGCGGCTGGTGCAACCGGATGTCCCGCAAAACCAGAAATATCTGCCGCAATATCAAGACCGCAACTGGCAGCGGCTGATCGATCTGTCGCGCCGCCCTGCGCCCATCGCCCCCACAGACATCATCTGGCCTGAGGCTGCGCCGCCCTTTCTGCTGCTGCGCAGCCCCGCCGCGCTGGCACAGGTCGCATCTCTTACCACGGGTGGCCGCGTGCTTCTGACCGGTGCGGTGCGTGTTACAGCTTCGGTGAACAAGGGCTATCGCTTCTACAACAGCGTCCTTATCTTCGCCCATGCGGGCCAGCTGATCGGCGTCTATGACAAGGCCCACCTCGTGCCCTTCGGCGAATATTTGCCCTTGCGCAAAATTCTGTCGGCGATCGGACTGACCAAGCTGGTGGACGCGCCGTCGGATTTCACACCTGGCCCGGGACCGCGCACCTATCACATCCCTGGCGCACCACCGGTGGGACCGTTGATCTGCTATGAGGTAATTTTTCCTAATGCGGTGGTAGGTGCCGTCCGACCCGCCTGGTTTGTGAACGTAACCGACGATTCGTGGTTCGGCCCGCCGGGATCATCAGGCCCTGTGCAACATCTTCTGATTGCCCGCGCGCGGGCAATTGAAGAGGGCCTGCCCATCGCCCGTGCCGCAAATACTGGAATCTCGGCCATCATTGATCCTTTGGGCCGGATCAACGGACGGCTTGGCTCAGGAAAATTGGGCGTGGTTGACGGCCGTCTGCCGATTGCATTGCAACCTACGATTTATGCCCGCTTCGGCGACACACTGTTCTTTGTGCTCTTGCTCGGCTGCGCGGCGCAGGCGACTTTGACGCAAGTATTCCTACGAAACCACAATGGAAAGACCCCTTCCCGTTAGGGCAGAAATGTGCCTATGTTCCAGGATTGGAACGGTTTCCCTCGTGCCCCAAAAAAAGCCCAGTACCGTTGATTCTCAGGTTGGCAATCGCGTCCGCGTGCGGCGAATGCTTTTGGGCATGAGTCAGGAACGACTGGGCGAACTTCTCGGTCTGACTTTTCAGCAGGTACAAAAGTATGAAAAGGGCACCAACCGTATTGGTGCTGGACGCCTCTATCAGATCGCACAGATTCTGGGCGTGTCGATTGACTATTTTTATGAGGGCGCAGAGCCACGTCTCAACAATTCAGCAGCAACGGTGAGCCCTCCGGTCGCCGAATTCCTCTCGAGCTCGGAGGGTTTGCAGTTGGCGATGGCCTTCACCCAAATCAGATCGACGAAATTGCGCCGCCGAGTGGTCGAACTGGTGCGTACCATGGCTGACGAGGAAAAAGAGATTTAAGGCTGCGCTCCGCGGGCTGCCTTCTCCGCCAAGCCGGATTGTCCGGAGCGCGCTTCAAGTGCAGCATAGACCTCCTCAGGGACAACGTCGCAAGCCAGCCATAAAACCAGAAGATGGTAGAGAAGATCAGCCGATTCGGAGATCACGGCAGCCTTGTCCTGTCCCACGGCCGCCAGCACCGTTTCGACGGCTTCCTCACCAAGTTTTTTGGCGATTTTCAGTCTGCCTGACTGCAGCAGTTGCGCGGTGTAGGAGGATTTTGGATCTGACGCCTTGCGCGTTTCGAGCTCGGCAAAAAGCTGGTCCAGCATCGACGACATCAGTTTGCTCCTGCATCCAGAAGACGGCGGGCGATGACCTGCGCCTGGATCTCACCGGCTCCCTCAAAAATATTGAGAATGCGGGCATCGCAGAGCACACGGCTGATAGGATATTCAAGCGCAAAGCCATTTCCACCATGAATTTGCAACGCACCATCAGCTGCCGCCCACGCAATCCGGGCCGCCAGAAGCTTGGCCATGCCGGCTTCCAGATCGCAGCGCCGGCCCTCATCCTTTTCGCGCGCCGCGAAATAGGTCATCTGGCGGCCGATCATGATCTCAACCGCCATCATCACAAGCTTGTCGCGGACCCGCGGAAAATTGAAGATCGCTGTGCCGAACTGCTGACGATCGAGCGCGTAGGCGAGTCCGAGATCGAACGCACACATGGCGACGCCCACGGCCCGCGCTGCGGTTTGGATACGCGCGGACTCAAATGTCTGCATCAGCTGCTTGAAGCCCTGTCCTTCCTCACGACCAAGAAGATTGGCAACCGGAACAGCAAAGCCATCAAAGCCAATCTCAAATTCCTTCATGCCGCGATAGCCCAGAACCTTGATTTCGCCACCGCTCATGCCGGGCGCAGGGAACGGCTCGGTCGCGCTTCCCCGGGGCTTTTGCGCAAGCAACATCGAAAGCCCGCGGTAGTCGCTGCTGGACGGATCCGTACGCACCAGAAGGGTCATGACATCGGCCCGCGCAGCATGGGTGATCCAGGTCTTGTTGCCGTAGATCCTGTAGTCGCCCTTTTCGCGCACCGCCCTCGTTCGTAAGGCACCCAGATCCGAGCCGGTATTGGGTTCAGTAAAAACCGCGGTTGGCAGAATTTCGCCCGACGCGATCCGCGGTAGCCAGAATTTTCGCTGCTCTTCGGTTCCGCCACTGAGAATAAGCTCCGCAGCGATTTCCGAACGGGTACCTAGACTGCCGACGCCGATATAACCGCGCGATAGTTCTTCGGAGACGACACACATCGCAAGCTTGGAAAGTCCCGCGCCGCCGTAGTTTTCCGGAATCGTCAGCCCGAACACGCCCAGCCCTGCCATGTCCTCGATCACTTCAAGGGGGATCAACTCATCCTTTAGGTGCCAGCCATGGGCATGGGGAACGATCTTATCCTGAGCAAAACGGAAAAACTGTTCGCGTACCATCGCCATGGTGTCATCAAGTCCAGGATCACCAAAGAAGATCGCCCCACGATGATGAGCAAGATGGTCGCCAATAGCGACGCGTAGGTCATTGCTGCAGCCCGCGGCGATGAGCTCGCAAACGACCTCAGACTGGATAAATCCGGCTGTCTCCTCAGCCGAGAGCCCGAGATCAGCCAGCCTTATGATCTCGCTCTGGCTCATGGTGATGCCACCGGCAAGCTGGGCGAGATATTCGCCAAAGGCCGCCTGCAGAATCAGCTTCTCGATCGTCCCAAGCCGCCGCTCACGCTCGAGAGCACGGGCCCAGCGGGCCATTTGCCGCAAGGCCTCGACATAGGTTGCGAGCCATGAAAGGCCATGGGCAGCGCGTTGATGCTGGTCAAGAGTACGGGCATCGACCTTGCCCGACGCCGCGAGGCGCGCGCGCAAGGACTGACGTGCCGCCGCAAAAAGGCCCTCAGCGGCAAATACAGCCTCCTCGCAGCGGGCGGGCAAATGGGGCACAAGAGGTTCGCTCAAAGCCATGGTCGAGGTCCGTATCTCATCACCACGGACTCTAGCAGACCAGGATCCATTTGCATCAGGCCAATCGGCGCAGCAGCTAGGTGGAGAGGAAGGGCGGCACCAAATCCGCCAAGCTGCTACCAACCGGGGACGCCATGCGAAAGGACGATGACCCGGCGTGGTGCGGGCAATACCAGCCCCACCTCTCCCTCAGGTAAGGAAGCCCGAACCGTCGGCAATAAAGTGTGCCAGCATGTTGATCCAGAGATTACGACGCCACAGGTAGAGAACCGTCAATATGAGCCCACCATAGCCGGCGACGATGAGCTGCGCCGCTCCCCAATCGGCCAAGTGGGCGTAGGTAAACGCAGCCCAGGGAATAAGTCCGGCGAGAACCCTACCAAAGCGCGATTCTAAAAGGCGTTCGATCGGATACCCACGGAACAGGGTTTCCTCTGCAACTGCGGCCCGCGCCACCAGCAAAAGACGATAGGTGAATGAGGTGCGCATCAGAGCCTGGGCGTGCTTCATGTTGATCGCAAGATGCAGCGCCGGAAAGATGACGTTGTAGATGACCATGATGCCGGCCACCATCAAAACTCCGGCGATCACCGCTAGCGCCACATCAGTGCGCGTAGGGCGGCAAAGGCCGATGGAAGACCAGCTGCGTCGCTCGACCAGCCGCACATAGGCAAAGAGACCCAAGGTAAGCACCCACCAAAGGACCTCGCCGCCGAAATGCGGACCGAGCACACCTGCAAACAGGTCCTGGCTCAAGTGCCCGATCGGCGCAAAGATGGCCAGGAGGACAAAACCAAGACCGCCAAGCGTACGCACTGGCAGCGGCGCGATACCAAACATCTTGGAGGCAAACGATATGGGCTGTTCTTTGTGCGATGGCGTGGTCAAGCAATCCTCCCGTCGGATTTGCCCTAAGCAGCCACGCTTCACGCGAAACCACCCGAGCCCCTGGCAACTATTTGAAAGCCAACCGCGGTAGAGACAATACGCCTCTGCGAATTATGGCATGGCCCGTGCGGAGGTGGGCCTGAGCCGTGCAGCTCAGCTTACCGGAGGACCCAGACGCAAACGCAGAGCATCGGCATAGGTACGACTGAGATTCAGCCTGGTACCGTCCCTGAGCGTCAACTCGCCATCGCCATTGCGCAGATTGCGGATCGTAACGATGCGGTCTAGCTGCACGATTGCCGAGCGGTGGATCCGCATAAAGCGCTCGGGATCAAGCTGAGACTGGAGATCTGTCAGGCTCATGCGCAAGAGGTGGACATGGCTGCCCACGTGTAGACACAGATAGTGTCCTGCTGCATCGATGTAATCGATCGCGGCAACAGGAACGAGATCGATACGCGAACCATCCTTGACCACAAGCTGGCCAGAGCTCGTGGTCCCAGGTGACGCAGAGAGGCTCTTGCGCGCTCGTGTAAGCGCCCGCGCGAAGCGTTCACGGCTGAACGGTTTGAGCAGATAGTCGACTGCTGCCAGATCGAAAGCGTCAACTGCGCGATCGTCATGGGCGGTCAGATAGATGACGGAAGGTCTTTCACCCTAAAAACCGCAGTTGGTCAGCGACGCGCCTGGGCGAGGTTCGATTTTTCGCGTTTTGGTTGCATCAGATGGGC
>JBMFWV010000072.1:0-17230 GCA_049964915.1 Rhizomicrobium sp. | reverse complement strand
ATCGATTCAGCACATCATCTTGATGTCACGCGCTTTTTCACCCGATCGCCCTGGGCAGACATCCGCCTTAACTTCCAGCTATATTCCGACCCTGTTACCATCGGCCTGGCGTGGGGATCGTGGGGAGCCGAGTTTGCACTGCGTGATGATCTTCGTTGGTGGTCCCAGGTGCTCCTGTGCCTCAGGGTGTCTGATGTTTACGGGCGTGCGCGCGACATGCATCTGATTGATCTCAAGCTCCTGACACTCGCCGGCGCCTATATGGCGTTCCTTTTCGCCGTGGCCTGGCTATCCGAGCGCAATCGGGGAACGCGGCGTCCGCACAGCAGGGCTCTCGTCTACGGGCTGTCGCTGGCTGTCTATTGCACATCGTGGACATATTTCGGTGCGGTGGGTACTGCAGCGCGCTCCGGCTGGGACTATCTGCCGATTTATATCGGACCATCTCTGGTACTGACGCTGCTCTTTCCACTTTGGCGGCGGATTGCCGTGGCAGCCAAGCGCGAGAATGCGGGCTCGATCGCCGATTTTCTTGCGGCCCGCTACGGCAAGAGGCCTCTGGTCGGAATGGTGGTCGCGGCCGTTGCCATTCTGGGGGCGCTGCCTTACATCGCCTTGCAGCTTCGCTCGATCACAATGGCCGTGAAGCTGCTGGGTGGAAGTGTCAGCGCCACCGGTGCCGTCACCACGTTCGCGTTCGCCGCTGCGTTGGCCGGGTTCGCCATGCTGTTCGGTGCAAGGCGGGTGGGCCTGACGGAGCACAATCCCGGCCTTGTTCGCGCTATCGCGGTCGAATCTATTGTCAAGCTGACGGCGCTGATTTCCGCAGGTGTCTTCGCCGTGCTGGTGTTGCGTGCGATGCCGGATGGCCTGCATCTGGTGGCGCCATTGAGCCAGCCAAAGTTGCCCAGCGTTGCATTTCTTACGCAGATTCTCTTGTCGGCTGCCGTGTTCATCTGTCTGCCGCGTCAGTTTTACATGGGCTTTGTGGAGCTTGAAGATCCGCGCGACATGGGCTGGGCACGCTGGATGCTCCCGCTTTATTTGCTCTTAACCTGTATCGCCGTGGTTCCCATTGCCACCGCCGGCCTGAGGCTGGCGGGCGGCTCGTCCTACAACCCGGATTTATATGTGCTGGCGTTGCCACACGCCGCCGGAGCCCACCTGCTTACGGACTTCGTCTTCATTGGTGGATTTTCGGCGGCAACGGCGATGGTCGTGGTCGAGACCGTGGCACTGTCGGTGATGGCGTCGAACCAGTTCATATTGCCATGGTTGACGCGTAACCGCCTGGCAAAGGGCGGCAGCGAAGACCTCAAGCCTCTCATTATTGGCGCCCGGCGTTGGTCCATCGTGCTCATCCTGCTGGTTGCCAGTCTTTGCGCCCTCAGCTTCGCCCGCCGCGAAGCGCTGGCCTCAATCGGGCTTCTGTGTTTTGTCGCCACGGCGCAGCTGGCGCCGGCACTTCTGGGTGCGGTGGCCTGGCAGCGCGCCCATTCTATGGGCGCGCTCGCCGGTATCCTGTGTGGGTTTGGCGTCTGGTTAGTATTGCTCGCGCTTCCGGCACTGCTGGGTCCTGGCGATGGCTTTAGTGTGGCGGTTGCAGCCGGCTTTCGCCATGAGCTCGGACTGGACCCACTAACCGGTGGGGCGCTGCTCAGCCTGGGTCTCAACACCCTGGTCTTCATCGGCGTTTCGTGGCTGACCAAGCCGGGTGCGGTTGACCGTGCTCAGGCGCGTGCCTTTGTCGAGAAGGTCAGCGTCGATGCCGAAGGCTGGGCCGTGCGTGATGAGGCGGTGATCCGCTTGCAGGCCGTGATCGCGCGCTTTGTCGGGGAGGATGCGGCGCGTCAGGCTCTCGCCCGGGCCCGCATGGATGGTGGTGGCGATCGGCTGGGCGAGGACGGGGCCGATGATAATCTGCCGGGTGCGGCCGAGCGCTTGCTCGCAGGGGTGATCGGAGCGGCGGCTGCGCGCGGTGTGGTCGCCGGCACGCTGGCCGGAGGAGCGTTGCGCCCACGCGATATGATGCAGGTCCTCGATAATGCCGCGCAGGCAGTGCAGTTCAACCGTGAATTGCTGCATGACACGCTCGACAATCTCAGCCAGGGCGTGTTCGTGGTTGATCACGATCTGCGCCTGATCGTTTGGAACCGACGCTTTGTCGAGATGTGCGAGCTGCCAGCCGACTATCTCTATGTCGGCCGTCCACTCGCTGATGTCGTTCGCCGCAATGCACTGCGCGGCGAATATGGTCCAGGTGATGTCGAGGTCATAGTTGAGGACTGGCTGAGCCGGATAAGGCGACGCAGTTTGCACGTCTATGAGCGGCAACGCCCTGATGGCACCATCATTAGGTCCAACGGCACGCCGATGCCCAATGGCGGTTATCTGACGAGCTATACCGACATTACCGAATTGCGCAACGCGTTGACCCGGCTTGCGGTGACCAATGAGCAGCTGGAGACGCGTGTGGTCGAACGCACCAAAGCGCTTGAAGCTGCCAAGGCGCAGGCCGAATTGGCCACGTTGTCGAAGACGCGCTTCCTGGCTGCGGCCAGCCACGACCTGTTACAGCCTCTGCACGCCGCGAGACTGTTTCTGGCGGCGCTCGAAACAGCTGTGAACAGCGAGGAGGATCTGCGCGAACTGGTGGCCAATGCCGACCGCTCGATCGACAGCGCACACAAATTGCTTCATGCACTGCTCAACCTGTCCAAGCTCGAGGTGGGTGGCGTGCAGCCGCACTTGACGGATTTTGCGGTCTCAGACTTGTTTGGGCAACTCGAGCACGAGTTCCTGCCACAGGCGCAGGCCAAGGGCCTTGGTCTGCGCTTTTGCAAAACAGGGGCCGCGCTTCATTCCGACTATAATCTCGTACGTTCGATGCTGCAGAACCTGGTGGGTAATGCCATACGCTATACCCAGAAAGGCGGCGTGCTGGTTGGTGTCCGGCCTGGCCGCAAGGGCTGGATGCTGGAAGTCTGGGACACAGGTCCCGGCATTCCCGACGAGAATCGTGAGGCGGTGTTCGCAGAGTTCACCCGCCTCAGTCCCAACAGGTCCGAAGATGGTGGTGTCGGTCTTGGCCTGGCGATCGTGCGCAAGGTCGCCCACACCCTTGGAACAGAGGTGAGTTTGCGATCACGTCCGCGCGGTGGCTGCGTGTTCTCGGTTGAAATCGCACGGGCGGATCCAATCACAGTCGAACAGTCCCGCCCGGTTGTACGCACTGCTGCGGTACGCAAGGGATTGCGTATTTTGTGTGTGGACAATGAACCGGCTGTTCTGCGCGGGCTGCGCGCTGTGCTGGAGCGGCTGGGCGCCGAAGTGTTTACTGCCCGCGATGCCGAGGAGGCGCTCGCCCTTGAGGGGTATTTTGATCTGGCGCTCGTCGACTACCATCTGGATCAGGGTGACGGTTTGAGCCTGCAACAGCAGCTGTCTTCCCAGGTTGCCCGTTTTGTGATCGTGACGGCGGATAGTTCAGAGGAGGTCACGCGCCGTGCTTCGGCCGAGGGCGTAGAACTCGTGCGCAAACCGATCCGTCCGGAGATCCTGCATGCGCTGCTGGCGGTTGGCTGATCCGGCCAGCGACAGTTCCTTGATGCGGGCTGGCAGCGGGGCCGCTTAAGGCGCGGCTGCAATCTGATCCTGATTCATCAGGCGCCCGGTAATCAGCAGGGCCTGGGTGCGGTTGTGCACCCCGAGTTTACGAAAGATCGCCGTCATATGGGCTTTGACGGTGGCCTCGGTGATGCCGACATCATGGGCGATCTGCTTGTTCAGCAGACCTTTCTGCAGCCCGATCAGAACACGCTGCTGGGCCAGGGTGAGGCTGGCGAAGCGCTCGAGGTCCTCATCGCAAATGGCAGACGGAGCGACGGGCGACCAGGTCATGCCTGCGATGAGATGGGTGATGGCCTCGACGATGGTTTCCAGCGGTGCCGATTTGGGCACGAAACCGGCTGCGCCGAGGCGCAGTGCCATGGTGATGCGCTCGGCGGTTTCCTCAGCCGAAACGATGGTGATCGGTACGCCGTCCTGCGTCGCCCGCAACTCGATCAGGCCGGCAAATCCCTTGCTGTCGGGAAGATTAATATCGAGCAAAATCAGGAGCGGCCGCCCATACTGGGCCAACGCCTTGCGCGCCTCGCCCAGGCTTCCGGTCTCGATCACGTCACAGTCTGGACAGGCTCCGGCAATGGCGAGTGTCAACGCCGTGCGAAACAAGGGATGATCTTCGACTGTCAGGATGTATGCAGCCAATTCTTTGCTCCCGGTTTTCCTCCTCACAGCGAAACCCTGGCCCGTTCGCTGGGACTGCTTCAGGCAGCCTCTGGTGGCGTACAGGGGCCGGGTTCGACTTTTGGCTAATTCAACAGGTGTAACCCCTCCTGCTAATCTCCCTGCAGGCAGGGAGCCTATGGGCAAAGTGGTGCCCTGTCAGGCGGAAAAATGCAAATAACACCCCCGCCCTAGCCTGGAGGAGACCTGAACCATGCACCTGTCCCGTGCGCCATCGGCACCGAGCCCACCTGGCCTGATCTGCAGCAGTCCTCGTCCGCCGCGTTAGGCGCGGGTCTGCCTGTGCGCCGGCAGGCCCGATTCGGGCGGATCGCATGATTGCGATATGCTGCCTGTCCTGTTTTTCTCATGTTCGTTTCAGAGGAAGTGTCGATGAGTGAAGAGCTGATTCCGGTTTCTGCTGAATGGCGGGCGCGTGCCCGGATCAACCCGGCGCGATATGAGGAGATGTATGCGCGGTCGGTGGCAGATCCCGAGGCGTTTTGGCGAGATGAGGCCCGCCGCCGGCTGGCCTGGGTCAAACCCTTCACCAAGGTGATGAACGTCTCCTACCAGCCGGACAATCTCTTCATCAAATGGTTTGAAGACGGCACGCTCAACGTCAGTGCCAACTGCATCGACCGTCATCTGGCAACCCGGGCCGATCAGACGGCAATCCTCTGGGAGGGTGATGATCCTTCCGTCTCCCGCGCCATCACCTATCGCGAGCTTCATGCTGAGGTTTGCCGCTTCGCTAATGTGCTGAAGGCCAAGGGCGTGAAGAAGGGTGATCGCGTTACTATCTACCTACCGATGATCCCGGAAGCCGCCTATGCCATGCTGGCCTGCGCGCGTATTGGAGCTGTGCATTCGGTGGTGTTTGCCGGCTTTTCGCCCGACAGCCTGGCCGGGCGCATCCTCGACTGTGCCTCCACGGTGGTGATTACCTCTGACGAAGGGCTGCGTGGTGGCAAGCCCATTGCGCTTAAAGCCAACACCGACATCGCTTTGACCCAGTGTCCAGAGGTCAAGACCGTGGTTGTGGTCAAGCGCACCGGTGCCAAGGTGCTGATGCATAAGGGGCGCGATGTCTGGCTGCACGAGGAAATGGCAAAGGTCCCAGCTGACTGTCCGCCTGAGGAAATGAGCGCTGAAGATCCGCTCTTCATACTCTACACCTCTGGCTCGACGGGGAAGCCCAAGGGTGTACTGCACACCTCGGCGGGCTATCTGCTCTATGCCGCCTTTACCCATGAGATCGTTTTCGACTACCACGATGGTGATATCTACTGGTGCACCGCTGATGTCGGCTGGGTCACTGGCCACAGCTACATCGTCTATGGCCCGCTGGCCAATGGCGCTGTCACGCTGATGTTCGAAGGCGTGCCCAATTATCCCAGCGCCTCGCGCTTCTGGGAGGTGGTCGACAAGCACAAGGTCAATATCTTCTATACGGCACCGACCGCCATCCGCGCCCTGATGCGCGAGGGCGAAGGCCCGGTAAAGAAGACGAGCCGCGCCTCCTTGCGCCTTCTGGGCAGTGTCGGCGAGCCGATCAATCCAGAAGCCTGGCTGTGGTACCATCGCGTCGTCGGCGATGGGCGCTGCCCGATTGTTGACACCTGGTGGCAGACCGAGACCGGCGGCATCCTGATCTCGCCGCTGCCAGGGGCCACGGATCTCAAGCCTGGCTCTGCCACCAAACCCCTGTTCGGTGTCGTCCCCCAACTCGTCGATGCCGAAGGCAAGGTTCTGGAAGGCGCCGCGACCGGCAATCTGGTCCTCACCTGCTCCTGGCCAGGGCAGATGCGCACGGTCTATGGCGACCACCAGCGTTTCGTGGACACCTATTTCAAGACCTATCCCGGCAAGTATTTCACCGGCGATGGCTGCCGCAGAGATGCTGACGGCTATTACTGGATTACCGGGCGTGTCGACGACGTGATCAATGTCTCGGGCCATCGTCTCGGTACGGCTGAGGTGGAGTCAGCTCTCGTTGCCCATCACAAGGTGGCCGAAGCTGCGGTGGTGGGCTTTCCCCACGACATCAAGGGGCAGGGCATATACG
This sequence comes from Rhizomicrobium sp., assembly GCA_049964915.1. GTDB lineage: Bacteria > Pseudomonadota > Alphaproteobacteria > Micropepsales > Micropepsaceae > Rhizomicrobium. The sequence continues at coordinate 10,875 of JBMFWV010000072.1, read as the reverse complement.
CCTATGTCACGCTGATCGCCGGCGAGCAGCCCTCTGCTGCACTGGCGGACGAACTGAAGAAATGGGTGTCGGCCCATCTTTCCCCCATCGCCCGACCGGAGGTCATCCAGTTTGCCCCGGCGCTGCCCAAGACACGTTCCGGCAAGATCATGCGCCGGCTGCTCCGGAAGATCGCGGAGGGTGATACCACCAATCTTGGCGACACCTCGACTCTTGCGGACCCGGCGGTGGTCAACGACCTCGTCCGGAACGCGCAGAAATAATTCCCAAGTCAGAGGCAAGATGACCGCCACAGTGCCGTAGGCACTGTGGCGGTTTGCTTCGGGGGGCGTCGAACTACCGTCCACTCCAAAACGGTGAGGCCGCCACCGGCATAGACCGGCGACGGCGCTCTCGCTCCCCAGCGATCAAGATCAGAACGGAACTACCAGGCGGACCATGAACACATCGCCACCCGCATCACCTTTGTTGGCGAAGGCGGCGTTGTACTCAGCCATACCGATCGCACCACCAAAATTATAACCGACCAGCGGACCGATACCGTAGATCGCAACCTGGCAGCCGCCATTGGTGGCACAGGCTGCTGCACCTGGGCCAGTATCGCTTGAGAGCTGGTTCTCGGAATAGCCGCCAAGTCCGACGGTCCATTTGCCGATGTCCTTAGTGACCGTGTAGTCGGCCATGAACTCGTCGCCGGACTGATAGTTGGTCTTTGTGTTCTTCATGTTCACGGCATAGTGGGTGCTGATGCTGACATTCCAGCCATCTTTCAGCCAGCTGACCGCGAAATCAGGCTGGATCGTGGAATAGCCATTGCCAGATCCCACACCACCGCCGGGAGGCGGATCGCCCGGAGACGACGAGGCATCGTCCAGATAGACCGTCAAACCCAGTTTGGCATGGAAGTTGTTGGGCAGCGCCCAAGACAGCTGGCCTGGAATAAGGATGGTGTTGAAGGTACCCCAATGCCCGTTGTCCCCGAGGGTTGTCGCGCCAGCGACGCGGGTATTGGTGTAATCGAATGGCTGGGCAAACCCGGCCGAGTACTCTCCCCCCAGAAACTTGTATCCGGACTGCCAGAGCACGATCGGAACCTCGACCAGTGCATCGACATGAACACCGGTATCGTGGCCGCCGCTGTTGTAGACTGTCAGCGTATCGTACCACTGATCCCATACCCCATAGACACCGGGTGGAAGGGCCGCACCGGCAGCCAATCCTTCGTCAGTACCCCGCAGATGCGGATCCCAGAGTTCTGTTGCGGATGCTTGCGTCGCGGCCAGCATCGTTGTGAGTGCTACGGCCGCCATCAGAAGGCGTTTCATGCTCCATCCCCGATTTATACTCGCAGGCAAAGGCTATGAATCGCTCGGCAAGGGCACAATCTAGACTTTAGTCGAAGCGTACAACTCGTCGCACCGCTGCGCATTGTGTCTCTTCGCACTGCAACAACTCTCAAACAGCGCGCTGATTGGGATAGTCGTCACGTCATTTTGCAAAATGACAGGCTACGGCGTCTGCCTTCGACTATTGGCTAATTCAAAACGCACACGACCTCCAGCTAACGTTCCAAAGTCACGCTGGGGGGCAACCTGCCGTTGCTCGACTGACGAAGCTAAACGGACGCATCTCGCGACAAGGATGCATCCAGGAGGGAACAGTTATGACTGACAAACTTGCCAATCCGGCACCGCTGGGGCTGATGGGATTTGCTACCACAACCTGGTTGCTCAGTTTGACCAATGCTGGATTTTTCGATGCTTCGGCACTTGGCATGGTGTTGACCATGGCCTTTGTGTTTGGTGGAACCGCGCAGTTCGTTGCCGGGGTTCTGGAGTTTCGCAAGGCCAATACCTTCGGGTTTCTCGCCTTCTGCTCTTATGGTGCGTTCTGGTGGACGTTTGCTCTGTTCGTGGAGTTCTTTGCGGCCAAGGTGCCTGGGCAGTTTGTTGGCTGGTATCTGCTCGTCTGGTGTGCTTTCAGCTTTGTGATGTGGCTGGCCAGCTTTGGTACCAACCGCACCTTGATGCTCATTTTTCTTGCCTTGTGGCCGACCTTCCTGCTGCTCGGCCTGGGAGCCTATCAAGGCAGTGCGACACTCACTCATTTTGGAGGCTATCTGGGTCTTGTGACGGCTTTGCTCGCCTTTTATCTCGCCGCCGCAGAGGTCATGAACGAGACGCTTGGACGCGCTGTCCTGCCGATCGGCGCATTCGCCAAGAAGGAGTGACACACCCGTTCTGGCGCAGGCACAATATGCCTTCGGGGGGCCGCTGCTGTTACCTTGAATTGCGGCCCCTCACCAGGTGTTTTAGCAGTTGCCAGCATCCTCATGCTGGAAGGGAGCCCCGCTCATGACCTATCGGACGGAATACGAACAATCCATCCAGGATCCCGAAGCTTTCTGGCGACGGCAGGCGGCGGAGCTGGCATGGTACAAAGAGCCCACGACGATCCTGTCGCTGGATGCCAACGGCCATCATCGCTGGTTTGCCGATGGCGTGCTCAACACCGCCTATCTGGCACTGGATTATCACGTTGAGAACGGTCGAGCCGAGCAGGCTGCGCTGCTCTATGATTCGCCTGTAACCGGCAGCAAAAGGCAATACACCTACCGGCAATTGCGCGATGAGGTTGCACGTTTTGCCGGAGCGCTGCGGACGCTCGGCGTGGCCAAGGGCGATCGGGTAATCATTTATATGCCGATGATTCCCGAGGCAGTTGTGGCCATGCTCGCCTGTGCGCGGCTGGGAGCGATCCATTCGGTGGTATTTGGTGGATTTGCCGCCCACGAGCTTGCGGTACGGATCGATGACGCCCGGCCGAAGGTTCTGGTTACGGCGAGTTGTGGCATAGAGATTGCGCGCGTGCTCCCCTACATGCCGATCGTCGACAAGGCACTGGAGCTGAGCAAGGCGCCGCCTGAGCGGGTCGTGGTAGTGGCGCGCCCGCAGCAGGGCTATGAACCGAAGCCGGGCCGGGACTGCGACTGGACCGCGGTGATGGCTGCAGCGACACCGGTCGAGCCGGTGCCGGTGCAGGCGACCGATCCACTTTATATTCTCTACACCTCGGGTACGACGGGAAAGCCAAAGGGCGTGGTGCGCGACAATGGCGGCCATGCCGTTGCCATGAAATACAGCATGAAGGTGATCTACAATGTTGAACCCGGCGAGGTCTACTGGGCCGGTTCAGATGTCGGCTGGGTGGTCGGCCACTCCTACATTGTCTACGCGCCGTTGCTCCATGGCTGTGCCACGGTTCTTTATGAAGGCAAGCCTGTAAAGACACCCGATGCCGGTGCCTTCTGGCGGGTCATCGCGGAATATGGCGTCAGTGCTTTTTTCACTTCACCCACGGCATTTCGTGCCATCAAGAAAGAGGATCCAGAGGCACGGCTGAAGGCGCAATACGACATCAGCTCGCTCAAAAAGCTGTTTTTGGCAGGTGAACGCCTTGATCCGCCGACCTATAGCTGGCTGACGGAAATTTCCGGCCTGCCGGTGCTCGATCATTGGTGGCAGACCGAAACCGGCTGGGCGATTGTTGCCAATCCCGTTGGCATTGAGCCCATGCCTGTAAAAAGCGGATCGGCGACGTTCCCGGTACCGGGCTATAATGTCTGCGTGCTTGATACGGCCGGGGCTCGGGTCGCTGCGGGTGCGTCTGGCAAGATCTGCATCAAGTTGCCGTTGCCTCCGGGGTGCCTGCAGACGTTGTGGCAGGATGATGCGCGCTTCCACGAATCGTATCTGGCACAGTACCCGGGTTATTATCTCACCGCCGATGGCGGCTACATGGATGATGACGGCTATGTGTTCATCATGGGCCGGATCGACGATGTGATTAACGTTGCCGGCCACCGTCTTTCCACCGGCCAGATCGAAGAACTGCTCGGCAGTCACGCCGCCGTCGCCGAATGTGCGGTGGTTGGCGTCAATGATGAGCTGAAGGGCGAGGTGCCGCTCGGGCTTGTGGTTCTGAAGGATGGTGTCTCGGTCAGGCCCGAACATATCGAAAAAGAACTGATCGTCCTCATCCGCGATCAACTGGGGGCAATCGCCGCACCGCGCAATGTTGCGGTGGTACCGCGTCTGCCAAAGACACGCTCGGGAAAAATCCTGCGCAATACGATTCGTCAGCTTTCGGTGCGTGATGATGTACCCATGCCGGCGACCATCGATGATCCAGCGGCGCTGAACGAAATGCGCGAGACCCTGCGTGCGCTCGGGCTGGGGCGGTCCGACTAGGCCGAACACGCAGCAGGGCAAAGCGGCTGCAAACTAACCGCCTTCAGTGTCCGCACCCTGCGTCAAATGTTCGGGGAAGTGCCGACGTTGCAGCGACCACGTGTCCGCGCAGGGGCTCGGGTGATTCGCGATGAGGCTGACGGGAGGGCAGGTGTGCCATGCTCCAGGAAATGGAGGAAGCGCGTGGCACAACTACAGTGCCGGATATGAATGCGTTGCCACGCAGAGCGGTGGTGATTTATCCCTGATCCCCAAGGCATAAGGCGGCCCGGCCAGAAGGTGGCCCGGCCAGAAGGTGGCCCGGCCAGAAGGTGGCCTGCGAGCTGTTGGGAGTGCTCGCTTGGTTAACATTGGGAAACGTCACAAATTTCAGGCGGTTATGGATTAAATGCCGACAATCTCGACGGCTTGAGCAGGCAGCTGGCGCAAAAGTGCAAGGTCCTGTTAGTGCCTGCTATTGTCTAATCTCGGCTAACGTAGGATAATAATCTGTATAGTTTCGGGTTTCGTTTAGCTTGGGGTTTGACGTGTCTGACGACGTGAAAATCGACCGTTGTCGCCGAAATCTGCTCAAGGCTGCGGGCATCGCCGGTGCTGTGCTTGTGAGTTCGGTCGCGATGACCTCGCCCGCGCTCGCAGACAACCATGGTGGCGGCGGTGATGGCGGCGGCCAGTGGTGGAGCGGCGGTGGTGGTGGTGATGGCGGCGACGGTGGTGACGGCGGCGGCGGTGGTGGTGGCGACGGTGGTTGCTTCTTGTCCGGAACCCGCATTCGTACCACCGATGGCTATCGCGCAATCGAAACGCTGTCCCCAGGCGATATGGTCGCCGCCCGCTTTGGTGGTTTCGCTGCGATCAAGGCCGTCGGAAGTTTCTCGCTTACGACCGCTGGCGCCGCGCATGTGGGCTTGGTTCATTTGCGGCCTGTGTGGGTAAGGCGTGGTGCGCTTGCTGACAATGTACCGAGCGCAGATCTTTGTCTGACCGCATCTCACGCGGTTTATGTCGATGGCTATCTGGTTCCGATTGGCCAGCTGGTCAATGGTACCACCATTGTGTTTGACACCGCGGTGCGATCGCAACCGCTCAGATTTTTCCACATTGAGCTTGACGGTCACGATGTGCTCGATGCGAATGGTGCGCCATGTGAATCATTGCGTGCGCCAGCGATTCAGTCCTGCGCACCAATGCTCAGCTTTAATGGTGCGCAAAGCGAACTGAAGTCGCGTCTGCGCAGTGCGACATCGATTCTGATCGACCGGCGCCAGCCGATCGATGTCATACGCGACGGCATTGAAGAACGTGCACTCAATCTGGCGCGCGCGGCCTAGAGCTTCGCGCGCCTGTACCTCTCTTGCCTTCAGCTGGATGCCGGCAGCGCTGATATTAGCGCTGTTGTTGCGCGGCTTCTGATCAAAATCTTACTTCTTTTGGGTGACGGCTGCTTTCGGCTGGAGAGCTCTATCAGCTGTCCAACCGTGCCGGACGCCTAGATCTCAAGCCACGGCCGGTTGCGCAGTGAGGCTGCGATCGCCCAGGCTGATCCAGAAATAAGTGTCGAGATGCAGATCTCTGACCAGTTCGACTTACTCTCATAGGAGGTGGCAATCCGGGGCACCCATACCAGGAGGGTAAAGAGGCTGAGCATGAGAGCTTCGAGAGTTGCAGCGAGCCGGGGCAGCAGCCCGAAAAGCAGGCCGATGCCGGCAGCGATGTGAGCCGCCCCCGTGAGATCGGCAAGCACGGTGTGTGCGGGCAGCCAGGCGGGAATGAGTGGGGCGGTGAGGTTGAGGTAGAAGAAGTGCGAGAGCCCGATGGCCGGCAGAGCCAGCGCAAAGAGCAGTCGGCCCGCTGTCAGTTGGGATGCAGAATGTGCGCTGCGCGCCGGCGGTGAGGCGAGTGAAAATATGGTCCAGCTGCCAGCCAAGACGATCAGGCTTTCACTGAAGTCTTCCCAGGCCTCTTCGATGAAGGGGTGGGCTATCAGCATTGGCACTTTGGCAATGAGCAGCGCAAGCCAGAACAGGACAAGCGCAAATGCCGCCAGCCTGGCAGTTCTTTGACTGAGAAGGGCCGCGCCGCAAACGAGCAGGATAATGCCGCAAAGCTCCGCCACTGAGCCGTATCTGCCCATCTCATTGGCGAGTGGCAACCACCCCTTATAGAAGCCGTTCCAGGCGACCGTCAGCGCGCCTAATACCAATGCGCCAATCGCAAACAGCAATTGACCAAGCCAAGCCTTGCGCATGTTGCCCCCCTTCAAGGTGACGCAAGGATCTCACCGCAGCGGCGGGAAAGACAGTCACATCCTGTTGAAACCTTAGCTGCAGGCCGAAGACAGGGCCGGAACGAGCATGATGCCACTTTGGTTGTCGGGCTGTCTGCGTTGGTATTGACATCATATAGTTTAAGAAGTAAACAGTATATAAGATAAACTAAATGGATACCCGATGCGTGAAAGCTGGGACGCCATTGTGATTGGTTCGGGGATCGGAGGCCTTACCGTTGCCGGACTTCTGGCTCGCACAGCCGGCATGAAAGTGCTCGTGTTGGAAAAGCATCTCGAGCGTGGCGGCCAGACCCACACCTTCCGCCGTGACGGCGCTAGCTGGGATGTCGGGCTGCATTATGTAGGCAACCTCAAGCCCCATGCGCTGGAGCGCCGACTGTTCGACTTTCTGTCCGGAGGCGCGCTGCAATGGAATCGCATGCCGAAGGAGTTCGAGCGCTTCATCTATCCCGACCTCGAATTCTCGGTGCCCGCAAATCCACAGGAATATGAACAGAGGCTGGTCGAGAGGTTTCCCGACGAAGCCGCGGCGATCTGCAATTATTTCCGTGATCTGAGGGCTGCGGCACGCTGGTATGTTCTCGGTATCCAGCAGCAGATGATGCCGGCGCCGCTGAACTTGGTACTGGCACTCTATCGCCGCTTCGGTCTGACACGCGCCACACAGACGGTCCAAGCTTATCTCGATGGTCATTTTCAGGCGCCGGAGCTGAAGGCGCTGCTGGCTACGCAGTGGGGCGATTATGGTCTGCCGCCGAAGGAGGGCGCCTTTGCCATCCATGCGCTCGTTGTCGGCAGCTATTTTCGTGGCGGCTGGTTTCCACGGGGCGGCGCGGGACGCATTGCACGGACTTTTGAACAGGGCATCGAGGCCGCCGGTGGCGCTATCCGCGTCGGTCAGGAAGTAACGGAGATCATTCTCGAAAATGGCCGGGCCGCCGGCGTCGCCGTGCGCGATTTGCGTGGCAGCGAGGTAAAGCAAATTCGCTACGAGGCGCCCCTGGTGATTTCTGATGCCGGCGCCCGGGTGACCTATGAGCATTTGTTGCCCACTGCAGGCGCGATCGGGCGGCGCACAAGAAAGGCGCGGGCCTTCATTGCCAGCCTCACTGGCGGTCTTTCAGCCGTGACCCTCTATTTGCGGCTCAAGGCACCGGTATCGAGTCTTGGTGTGGAGGGTGAGAATTACTGGATTAACACCGACTTCGACCACAACGATCCCGCCTCCCACAGCAAAAAAGTGCTGACCGCAGACCCCGGACATATTTACCTGTCCTTTCCATCTGCCAAGTCGGGAGACGATCGCTTCCATACCGCTGAGATCATCACCATGGTGCAACCGCAGGTGTTTGCGCGCTGGCGGGATACCAATATCGGCCAGCGCGGCGCGGATTATGCCGCACTCAAGGAGCGCATCGCGCAGGGTCTGCTGCGCACGGCGGACCGGGCCCTGCCGGGGTTGGCGGCACTGGTCCAATATTATGAATTGTCTACGCCGCTCACCGTCGAGCATTACACGGCGCATCCGGACGGCTGCTTCTATGGCCTGCCGGCCATACCTGCCCGCTACCGGGGGGCGGGGCTTTCCGTGCGTACACCCATCGCCGGGCTCTATCTCACCGGGTCAGATGTCGCCAGTCCTGGTGTGGCTGGCGCAATGATGGGAGGATTGGCTGCGGCCAGCCGGATCATGGGCGCACGCGGCCTGCCGCGCATCATGGCGGCTATCGCACGCGAGCCCAAAATGTCGTTGGCGCCAGGCCCGGCGAGCAGGAACCGCGCGCGACTTGTCGCCAAAAAGGCGCTCACGCCATCAATCTGGGAGCTCAAGTTCGAACTGGACGAGTCCGTCGCCTTCGAACCTGGTCAGTACGCCAAGCTCCAGGTGGCGCCCTTCGAATGGCGGGATTATTCCATCGCGGCCTTATCGGACCGGCAGTTGACGCTACTTGTCTCCAATCGAACACACGGTGAGGGTTCGCACTATGCCGATACCGCCACTCCAGGCATGATGACCGAAATTGAACTGCCCCTCGGAAGCTATCGGCTCAAGCAAAATGCCGGCCGGAAGATTTTTGTGGCAACCGGCACCGGTCTTGCGCCATTCCTGCCAATGTTCGAAGCGCTCGAAAAAGCAGATGGCCTTGATACGGCAGAACTCTATTTCGGCTGCCGTACGCAAGCAGAGGATATCACCGCGGCTTTTGCTGTCCTTCCACGGACCATTGCCTGCGTCAGTCGCCAAGCGCCGCCAGCGGGTGGCTTTGGAGGACGGGTCAGTGATGCACTTCGCACGCTTAGCTTCGATCCTGCCACGACCGACGTCTATGTTTGCGGCTCGGCCGCCATGGTGGCAGATTGTCGTGCGATTTTGGAGCGCAAGGGCGCAGCTCGAATCCTGACCGAAGCCTACTGATCGACATGAAGAAATCCTGGTTCACAGAGACCGAAGTCTTTCTGCTGCACGAGATCGTGGGTCGGCTGGACCGTATCGCGCGTACCCGCGTATTGGAGGCAAGGGGTATCTCCTATCCCGAATTTCTCGTCGCGATGGCGGTACGCGAATTGGCAGAACCAAACCATGGTGATGTCGGCGAACTTCTTGATATGAGCAAGTCACTTGTCAGTCAGAGAGTTGCCAGTCTTATGGCTAAAGGCATGATGGTGCAGAACCCGAATAAGGAAAATCGCCGACAGATGCGCCTCGAATTGACGCCCTCGGGGCGAAAGCTTCTGGAGCAGGTCTATCGGGAACTTGCGGAGCAAGCCTCACAGCTTTTCGATGTTCTCGGAACCGGTCGTACCCGCTTTCGACAGGCCCTGCAGCTTTTGCGCGAGGCGCTCGCTGAGGAGGAAGCTGTGGGGCGATAGATTGCCCGAACTATCCCAGGGCGCTGCCTGATCTGCTTGGTATCACATACAGGAAGACCAGCGGACATTGGGCCCAACCGTGCCGAAGACGGCATATTGGATGCCGACACAGAGCTCACTGTAGGATGTTGGTCATGTGGCAGCTGCAAAGGGGTGCGGCTTCTGAGTTCGCGAAGGCTGGGAATCCTGCGTTGCTGGCGCCAATGCCATTTCTGATTGGGAAATGATGACGTAAAACGAAGTCCGGCTAGGGATGGACCTGCCATCACGCTGCTTCTGTGGGCGAAAGGAAATCCATGACCGGCGAACCGTCGCCTCGGAAGGGACTGGCTCCTGCTACCTATTTAGGGTTGCTTCTGGCGCTAGGTGGCCCCTTCCTGCCCTACCTGGTCGACCCGATCTTGTTTGGGACTGCGTGGACACCTCTTCGTATTGAATGGGATACCGGCATTCACTGGCTCAATTGGGGCGTCCTGATCGGTGTTGTCCTATATGCCGAAAAATTGCCGCTCACATCCATAGGGCTGAAGCGTTGGCGATGGTGGACGCTTCCCCTCGGATTGATCGCGGGTGCCATCATTCTCAATGTATCGGGAATTCTGGTAAGCGTCCTTAAGGTAGGCAGCGAGAAGCATTTTGCCGCCTTTTTGATGTCTCTACCCTTTGCAGTCCGCCTGCTGATTGTAGTGACTGCAGGAATATTTGAGGAAACCCTTTTCCGAGGCTACGCCTTGGAGCGTCTGGCTACAGCGTTCAACAGTAAGTGGGCGGCTGCTGCCGTAACCGTTGTGATCTTTACGCTGGCCCATGTGCCTGCCGTCGGTTTGACACACGTGCTTCCTGTTTTCATCGTCAGTGTGTTTGTAACCTTGCTCTATCTGTGGCGACGGGATCTCGTGGTCAACATGATTGCGCATGCGACGATTGATGGCGTTGCACTGTTACTGATCCCACTTCTCTCGCAGCATTGAACCATCTAGGCGAGCTCAAGGTGAGACATGCTAGGCCCACCTAAACAGTGATCTGCCTCTTCGATGATTCTTGCCAATCTACCGGAACGGGTCTGGGGTGCAGGGCCGGTAAGGATAGTCCGGGCTCCACGGACAGGGATCTGTGCGATGTGCAGCGCGGGCGTAGGGATAGGGATACGCCGCGGACGGATAGACGGCATCATGGTGAAAGAGGACACGGTCGTGCCCGTGGTGCCCGTGGTGGATCGCAAGCTGTGCCTGGTGGATGGCAATGGCCGTAACGATGAGCCCGCCATATCCTCGGACCGCCCAAAAGACGCGGCGGATCTTCGAGCGATGCCGCGGCAGAACGTATGCGAGCAGCCTTAATCCGAATTCAGCGGCGAAAAGAAGCCGGCGCGGCGACATGGAGCTTCTCCAGATCTGCCCGAATGGCCCTCAGCTGGGGCCAGGGAAGATCACTGGTCACAGGAGACGGGGCCCCCTCCGCAAG
>JBMFWV010000071.1:0-17565 GCA_049964915.1 Rhizomicrobium sp. | reverse complement strand
CTGTGGCGAACTCGAGAAAGCACAAAGCGCGATCGCCGACTGGCTTGATGTCAGTTGGGGCAAATATGCAGCCGACTTGGGACCATCAATAGCCCGCATTGCGGTACGTGTTGAAAATGCGCCCGGATCTCTGGCTGCAGTGATGACCGTGATTTCAAATAATGGCGGCAACATCTTCAATCTGAAGGTGCTGGCCCGCAATCCGCTCTTTTTTGATTTCACCGTAGACATCGAAGTTCGCGATGTCGCCCATTTGCAGAATATCATTGGTGCGCTACGCGTGAACGCGGCGGTCGAATCGGTCGACCGTGTGCGTGGGCCGCAGGAAGGCGACGATCTGGAACGGAGCGAGCAAAGTGACAGTGGATGATGTCTTGAATGAATTTCGGGCTGCTGGGGCGTTGCTCGAGGGCCATTTTATTCTGTCAAGTGGACGGCATTCCGACTTATTCCTTCAAAAGGCACTGGTGTTTCAGGACGCGCGACGCACCGAGCGGTTATGTGCAGCACTTGCCCAGAAGGTGCGGGAGCTTGTGAAGCGGCCATTTACCGCCATTGTGTCGCCCGCGGTCGGAGGCATAGTGCCGGGCTATGAGATGGGCCGTCAGCTTCAAGTGCCGGCCATGTATGTCGAGCGCGAAGCAGGCGTTTTTCAGTTGCGCCGTGGCTTCCATCTTGAAGAGGGCCAGCCCGTGCTGATGGTTGAAGACATCGTGACGACCGGCCTGTCCAGTCGCGAATGTCTGACTGCTATCCGTGAGGCGGGCGCCGATCCGGTGGCGGCCTGCTGCCTGATCGATCGCTCAGGCGGCAAGGCCGATGTTGGCGTGCCCCTCATCGCTTTAGCCGCAATCGAAGTGCCATCGTGGCCGGCGGACGCACTGCCTGCGCACCTGAAGATGACGCCGGCGATCAAGCCGGGCAGCCGGGGACTGGCATGAACAGAGAGGAGTTGCGCGGTCACATGCGGAGGAGTTGGTGCAGGTGACGAAGCTTCGGCTTGGGGTCAACATTGATCATGTTGCGACAATTCGTAATGCTCGCGGCGGTACATTTCCTGATCCGGTTCGTGCCGCCAAGCTTGCCGCTATGGCCGGGGCGGACGGCATTACGGCGCATTTGCGTGAGGATCGGCGGCATATTTCCGATGCCGATATCGAGCGTCTGACGCACGAGCTTGATCTGCCACTCAATTTGGAAATGGCTGCGACCCCTGAAATGCTCTCTATAGCCCTGCGTCATCGCCCGCATGCGGCTTGCATTGTTCCGGAAAAGCGCGAAGAGCGCACGACAGAAGGTGGCATCGACACGGTGGGACTGAGAGAGCGGCTGGCGCCTTTAGTAAGAGCCTTGCGCGAAAACGGTACGCGCGTCTCACTTTTTGTCGAACCTGACCGGCGCCATCTTGATGCCGCCAAGGCACTGGGAGCACCTGTGGTCGAACTGCATACAGGCGCTTATTGTGACAGCCGTGGCGGGCAGCGCCAGCGTCATCTGGAGGCAATCCGCGAGTCGGCGGCGTATGGCGCAGAGCTCGGCTTGGAGGTTCATGCCGGCCATGGCCTGAGTTACGAAACCGTGGCTCCTATTGCGGCCATCCCGCAGATCCGCGAGCTTAATATCGGCCATTTTCTGATCGGAGAGGCGATCTTCGTGGGCCTGCAAGAGGCGATATGCCGGATGCGTCAGCTGATGGACGAAGCCCGCGATGGAGCGCAGCTGTGATCATCGGCATCGGCTCGGATCTCATCGACATACGGCGAATTGAACGCAGTATTGAGCGCTTTGGCGAGCGTTTTCTGGGGCGAATTTTCACACCTGTTGAGCGGACAAAATCTGAGCGCCGGGCCCAGCGGGCGGCGTCCTACGCCAAACGCTTCGCGGCAAAGGAAGCATGTTCTAAAGCATTGGGCACAGGATTGCGGCACGGAGTGTTTTGGCGAGACATGGGCGTGGTTAATCTACCGGGTGGTAAACCCTCGATTCAGCTGACGGGCGGGGCGCTACGCCGTCTTGAGGAGCTTACTCCGCGCGGCCATCGGGCGCAGATCGACCTGACGATAACCGATGATTTTCCGCTGGCTCAGGCGATTGTCATCATCTCGGCAGTCCCACTATCTGCAGATCTGGGCGCTAATGCCTGACGCCTTGCCTTGACCCGGCGGCGCGTATCCGCTTCCTTCCCATCGAGACAGACAGGTAAGAGATAATGAGCAAGGACCGCGGGTCGGCACAGCCGCCAAAAGACGAACCAGACGGCAAAGCCCCACCCTCCGCGGCGAACACACCAAAGCCATCGGGCCTCACTGCGGCCGATGCTCTATCCGGCAGGCGCGGCCGAGTCCCTGCGGAGGGCAGGAGCAAGGACGGGGGAGGGCGACCCACTCCTCAAAAAGAGGAAAGCTGGATCGAGATCATTAAGACCCTGGTCTATGCGATCCTGATTGCCCTCGTGATACGCAGCTTTGTCATTCAGCCCTTCAACATTCCCTCGGGATCGATGAAAAGTACGCTTCTCGTGGGCGATTATCTGTTTGTCGAGAAGTACGCCTATGGCTACAGCCGCTATTCCTTCCCGTGGGGTCTTGGACCGCTGGGAGATCTCTGGCATGGCCGGATACTCGCGTCGCCGCCCAAACGCGGTGATGTCGTGGTGTTTCGGCTGCCGAGCGATCCATCGATCGATTACATTAAGCGCGTGATCGGGCTGCCGGGAGATACCGTGCAGATGATCCATGATCGCCTCTACATAAATAATAAGATCGTGCCGGAGAAGAGGGTTTCGGACTTTGTCGAGACCATTGACGGCTATCAGCGCCGAATACCGCGCTATGAGGAATTCTTGCCGGGGGGCAAAACCCATTATATTCTCGACAGTACCCCTGACGGGCCTTACGACAATACCCAACTGTTCAAGGTTCCCCCTGGCCATTATTTCATGATGGGGGACAACCGCGACAATTCCGACGACAGCCGAGCCGATGTGGGGTACGTTCCGGCGCAAAACTTGGTGGGCAAGGCGGAACTGATCTTTTTCTCGGTCAATGACAAAGCGAGCTGGTGGCAAGTCTGGAAGTGGCCATGGTCGATCCGCTGGGACCGGCTCTTCACCGTCATTGACTAGGGTGCGTAGTGCCGAGCTATCTGCCCTGTCGCCTATGCTAGATCACACATTTCGTGATACCGCGCTGCTTCGGCGAGCGCTAACCCATTCGAGTGCTGATGCACAGGCTTCCAATGAACGTCTCGAATTCCTCGGCGATCGGGTCTTGGGACTGATCCTGGCCCAAACCCTATACGAGCGTTATCCAAATGATGCCGAGGGACTTTTGGCACTCAAGTTCAATGCACTGGCGCGCCGCGAGGCCTGCGCCGCCGCGGCGGAAAGTGCCGGCTTGTCCAGCCATCTTGTCCTGGCGGCGAGTGAGGTAAAATCCGGTGGTCGGCACAAAGCTGCCATTCTTAGCGGTGCGACCGAAGCAGTGATTGCCGCGCTCTACCTCGATGGTGGCCTTGCGGCAGCACGTCAGTTCGTGATGCGCCATTGGCAATGCGCCTTCGACGATCTGGGGCGGGACATGCGCGATGCCAAGACGGCATTGCAGGAATGGGCGCAGTCGCGACAACATGGTCGTGGTGCGCCGGTCTATCGGGTGGTAAGCCGCGGCGGACCTGATCACGCACCGCAATTCGATGTTGAGGTAAAAATTGAGGGCCTGCAACCAGCACAGGGACGCGGCGGCTCTAAACGCGAAGCCGAGCAGGCTGCCGCACGTGCTATGCTGCAACGTTTAGAAGAGAGCCTATGAGCAACGATTCAGCCACCCGCGCGGGCTTCGTCGCGGTTATCGGTGCCCCCAATGCAGGCAAGTCGACGCTGGTCAATGCCCTGGTAGGCAGCAAGGTCTCAATCGTCAGCCATAAAGTTCAGACCACCCGGATGCCGGTGCGCGGGGTGGCGATGCGTGGTAACGCTCAGCTTGTTCTTGTCGACACACCTGGCATTTTCTCGCCGCGTCGCCGTTTGGACCGGGCTATGGTCAAGTCGGCCTGGTCCGGGGCCGCAGACGCCGATTGCGTTGTGGTCGTTGTGGATGCCACCGATCTTGTTGCCCACCCCGAGGGTCCGGCGGCGCGTGATACGGCAAATATTCTGTCAGAGCTCAAGAGCCCAGCAACGAAAGCAGCGCTAGCACTGAACAAGATTGACACGATGAAGCGTGCCGATCTGCTACCTCTCATCCAGCGCCTTGCGCCACCAGGACGGTTTGAGCAGGTGTTTATGATCAGCGCCCTGACGGGTGACGGCTTGGAAGAGCTCGCCGCATGGTGCGCCGAACAGATGCCACCGGGTCCTCTCCTGTATCCGCCAGATCAGGCCGCAGACATACCTCTTCGCCTTCTGGCCTCGGAAATTACCCGGGAAAAGCTCTATTTGCGGCTTCACGACGAGTTGCCCTATGCCGCCAGCGTCGAGTCCGAAAAGTGGGAGGAAAAGAAGGACGGATCAGTTCGCATTCATCAGGTCATCTACGTGCAACGTGCGGGGCAGAAGGCGATCGTCCTGGGTAAGGGTGGTCAAACCATCAAAGCTATCGGGGAGGCAGCCCGTCGCGAACTGGAACACTTGCTCGAGCGCAGAGTTCACCTCTTCCTGTTCGTCAAAGTGCGCGAGAACTGGGCAGAAAGCCGCGAGCATTATCGCGAACTTGGCCTGGAGTTTCCGGAGGACTGATTGGAGTGGGCTGACGAAGCGGTAGTCCTGGGGATGCGCGCGCATGGCGAGCATGCTGTGGTGCTAGATGTTCTCACCCGCGCTCATGGCCGCCATGCGGGCCTCGTTCGTGGCGGTGCATCCCGCAAGGTAAGGGCAGACCTGCAACCAGGCAATTCGCTGCAAGTGGTGTGGCGGGCGCGCCTCGAGGAGCATCTGGGAAGTTTTGCCGCCGAGCCGATAAGGGCTCGCTCTGGGGCGTTGATAGAGGTCCGAGAGCGACTTGTCGGTCTCAATGCCTTCACTGCCATGGCACATGCCGCCCTTCCTGAGCGCGAACCACATGAGGGCGTCTTTGAAGCTGGATTGGTGCTGCTTGATGCCATGATTGCGGCCGATTTCATGGACTGGATGGCGCTTTACGTGCGTTGGGAGATAGGGTTGCTCACGGAGCTGGGCTTCGGACTTGATCTGAGCTGCTGCGCCGCTACCGGAGTGAGCGAGGATCTCACACATGTCTCGCCCAAAAGCGGCCGGGCGGTGTCAGCCGCCGCTGCCGCGCCTTATCGTGATCGTTTGTTGAAACTGCCGGCCTTTCTGCTCGGCGCCCAAAATGCCGTAAGCGCGGGGGATGTTCAGGCCGGGCTCGCACTCACCGAGCATTTTCTCGTCCACCGGGTGTTTTACCCCCATGGCCAGGAAGTGCCGGGCGCGCGATTGCAGCTGCAGGAACTCGTCACCCGGCTCGACAGTGTCTAGATAAGCCCCAAGTTCTGGGCGTACTTTTGAGGAGGCCGGCGCCCACGGATCCTCCGTGGGCGCCCCGCAATCTCTTCCCATTGCCACGGCGGCACGTTACCGATACTGCCAAGAGCCCCGACTCAAAACCAAGACATCCGATGACAGACCAAATCGAAGACATTCGTCCAGAACCCTTGGCGCAAGCGCTGTCCGAGCGGTATTTGGCCTACGCCCTGTCCACCATCACCCAGCGAGCCCTGCCGGACGCACGGGATGGGCTGAAGCCGGTGCACCGGCGTCTGCTGCACGCGATGCGTGAGCTGGGTTTGCGCCCCGACACTGGATTTAAAAAATGCGCACGCGTGGTTGGCGATGTCATCGGTAAGTTTCATCCGCATGGTGATCAGGCAGTTTATGACGCCCTGGTGCGCCTGGCGCAGGACTTTGCGGTGCGCTATCCCCTGGTCGAAGGGCAGGGCAATTTCGGTAACGTCGATGGCGATAATCCAGCTGCCATGCGCTACACCGAAAGCCGTCTGACGGAGCTCGCGCAGGCGCTGCTTGAAGGGCTCGATGAGGACGCGGTCGATTTCAGGCCCACCTATGACGGCGAGGACCGTGAACCGGTCGTGTTGCCGGCAGCATTTCCAAACTTACTCGCCAATGGGTCAAATGGCATTGCCGTGGGCATGGCGACCTCGATCCCGCCACACAACCTCGGAGAATTGTGTGCTGCAGTCGAGGCACTGATCCGCACGCCCGGCCTGCGCGATGACAGCTTGCTCAAATATGTCAAGGGACCAGATTTTCCCACTGGCGGTATTATTGCGGATGATCCGGCAAGCATTGCCGAGGCCTATCGCACGGGCCGGGGGGCCTTTCGGGTACGTGCCCGCTGGCGGCGCGAAGAGGGAGCGCGCGGCAGCTATCAGATTGTGGTCGATCAGATTCCTTATCAGGTGCAAAAGGCCAAGTTGATTGAGCGGATCGCCGAACTTATCGAACAAAAGAAGCTGCCACTTCTCGATGATGTTCGAGATGAATCGGCAGAGGACATCCGTATCGTCCTGGTGCCCAAGTCACGCACGGTTGAGCCTGAAATCCTGATGGAGCAGCTGTTTCGGCAGTCTGACCTTGAGAGCCGTATTCCGCTTAACATGAATGTCTTGGATAATGGGCTTGTCCCCCGTGTGATGAGTTTGAAGGATGCGCTGCAGGCGTTCATCAATCATCGTCGCGTAGTGCTGGAGCGACGTACAGCACACCGTCTCGAAAAAATTGCCGCACGCCTCGACATTCTCGAAGGTTATCTGGTTGTCTATTTGGATCTCGACAAGGTGATCCACATCATTCGCACAGAAGACGAACCCAAGCCTAAACTGATCAAAGCGTTTAAGCTTACTGAGACTCAAGCCGAGGCAATTCTCAACATGCGTCTGCGCTCGTTGCGCAAGCTTGAAGAGATGGAAATTCGTCGCGAGCATGCTGCCCTCACTAAGGAGAGAAAGGATTTGACACGGCTGGTGGGCTCCGAAGCTCTCAAGTCCGACCGTCTGGTCGAGGAAATTCGCGCGATCGACGCTAAGTTCGGACAGAAGACGAAGCTCGGAAAGCGCCGGACGCAATTTGTCAAAGCCTCGGATCTAGCGGCAATCCAGGCGGTGGCCGAAGAAGTCGTCGCTCTTGAAACGGCGGTAGAACGCGAGCCGATTACCGTCGTGTGCTCACAAAAGGGCTGGCTGCGGGCGCTCAAGGGCCATCAGGACCAGAGCGATGCGGTGAAATATCGTGAAGGCGATCGCGGACGATTCTGGATTCATGCCGAAACCACCGACAGTTTGATGCTCTTTGCCACAGATGGTCGATTCTTTACGCTCGATTGTGCCAAACTTCCCGGCGGACGGGGCAATGGTGAGCCGATCCGGAGTTTCATTGATCTTCCACCCGAGGCCGATCTTGTTGCCATGTTTGTCCATGCACCCGGGCGCAAATTGCTGCTTGCCCAGACGTCCGGGCACGGGTTCATCACCTCAGAGGATGAGGTCGTCGCGATGCGACGTTCAGGCAAACAGGTAATGAATATACCGGTAGATCAGGAGGCGGTTGTCTGCCGGGCGGTAGAAGGCGATAGTGTTGCGGTCGTCGGCGAAAATCGCAAATTGCTGATATTTCCTCTCAGCGAGGTACCTGAGATGGCCAAAGGCCGCGGGGTTCTGTTACAGCGTTACCGTGACGGCGGACTGATTGATGCTACCACGTTCGTCCTGAAGACAGGACTTAAGGACCAGAACAATCGCAACTGGAGTGCAGCTGAACTCAAGGATTGGCGCGGACAGCGCGCTCAGGCCGGACGCCTGCCGCCCAAGGGTTTTGCCAAAAGCGGTAAATTTGCCTGATCTCCTATCCAAACATGTTGGTACTCCGTCAGCGGTGGTACGTGCTTATGCGGGGGGCAGAACACGGTCTAAAATGGTGCGTTCGTCTAGACTCTGACCGCTTGCTCCATAGGTCGCGCCCGGCACAGCAAGACGCGTGGCGCAGAAGCCATCAGCGATCGCAGGAGGAGCATGACGCACCAGCAGTGAAGCCTGCAGCGCAAGCGCCATCTGTTCCACCAGATGGCGCGCCTGGGTCTCCGGTGGTGGTTGAACGAGGCGGTCCTTGAGACTGTCGATGGCTGAGTCGAGCTTACGGTCGACGCCCCTGCTGCCTTCCAGTTCATCAATAAAGGCAACCACGCTCTCTGGTTCGCGCATCATCGCGCGCAGGACGTCCAGACAGATGACATTTCCGGAGCCCTCCCATATGGAATTCAGGGGGGATTGGCGGAACAGGCGCGGCATGATGTTTTCCTCGACGTATCCCGCACCACCATGGGTCTCCATCGCCTCATAGACAAAGTTCACCACACGCTTGTTGAGCCAGTATTTGCCTATGGGCGTCGCAATCCGCATGAAGCGTGACTCAGCCTCATTGCTGGGGTTTGCGTCAAAACTTTGCGCCAGGCGAAAGACAAGTGTGGTCGCCGCTTCGGATTCGATGGCCATGTCTGCAAGTACCGCGCGCATCAAGGGCTGATCGATCAGGCTTCGTTGAAATGCCCGCCGATGGCGCGTATGCCAAACGGCGTTGGCAAGCGCCTGGCGCATGAAGGCTGCAGGGGCGATCGCACAATCCAGGCGCGTGTGTTGAACCATCTCGATAATGGTTCTCACACCACGGCCTTCCTCACCGATGCGCTGGGCAAATGCGCCATGGTATTCGATTTCAGAGGAGGCATTGGCCCGGTCGCCGAGCTTGTCCTTGAGGCGCATGAGGTGGATGGCGTTGCGGCTACCATCCGGACGCCAGCGTGGGACAAGAAAGCAGGTCAGTCCGCCCTCAGCGTAGGCGAGCGTTAGGAAAGCATCACTCATCGGGGCGGAGCAGAACCATTTGTGCCCGACGAGGGTGTAACTATCGTCGCTCTGGCGGTGAGCCTTGGTTGAGTTGGCACGCACATCCGAGCCGCCCTGCTTTTCGGTCATGGCCATGCCGATTGTGACTGCGGATTTCTGCGTGGCGGGGCAGGAATTGCTGTCGTAACCGGCTGACATGATTTTGGGCAGCCATTGAGCGGCGATGGTCGGCTCTTGTGTGAGTGCGGCCGGTGCTGCATAGGTCATTGTCATGGGGCAGCACACACCTGGTTCACCCTGGGAGATCAGAAATTCAAGGGCGGCGTGAAGCACATGCCCATGTGCCTCACCACGCCAGGGGGCAGCGGCAACTCCAGATTCAAGGCCGAGGGCCATAAGCGCGTGATAGGCTGGATGAAACTCGACTTCATCGAGGCGTTGGCCGAAGCGATCGAAGTTCTGCAGCTGCGGTGGATTGCGATTGGCCTGGATCGCCCAGGCTATGGTTTGGGCTGACCCGACACGCTGGCCGAAATCGCTAAGGCGGGAAAGGTGCTGCTTAGCGCCAGCCCGCAGGACCGCCTCGCGCAGAGCAAGATCGCTGGTGAAGAGGTTGATATCCTCAAATGGCGGCGGCTGGTTTGTGACATCATGGGTTTCGAGCAGGCTTTGTGGTCGCAAGGCTGACATTGATCGCTCTCCCGAGTTCACCACTATAAGACGGCAAAAGCACTTTTCCGATAAGTGTTTTCTGTTAGGGTGATCTGAGAACAATTGCCTCAGAGGCGCATATGATTTTCGAGGATGCGCCGGTGGCGCTCAAGCCAACGGCGGCGCGCCGCAGCTATACCCTGCTCCTGCTGACACTCGTTTACGTGGTCAATTATCTGGATCGGCAGATATTGGGCATATTGCTGCCCTTCATACAGCACGATTTTCACCTTGATGATGCCCAGGCCGGAATGCTCTCCGGGACCATTTTCGCGGTGGTCTATGCGAGTTTGGGAATTCCTCTGGCAAGTCTCGCGGATCGGCTCAGTCGTCGTAATATTATTGCTGCATCTTTGGCGATGTTCAGCTTTATGACCGTGCTGAGCGCATACGCGGTACGCTACTGGCAGTTGCTGCTGGCGCGCTTCGGGACCGGGATTGGTGAGGCTGGAACAGGTCCGGCCATCAGTTCGATGATCGCCGATCTTTACCCCCCAAAACAGCGCGCCTCAGCATTGGCCTTTTACTCGGCAGGATTGAATGTCGGACTACTCATCGGCTTTTTCGCCGGAGGGTGGGTTCTGCAGCATTTCGGCTGGCGCGCAGCGTTCGTTGCCTCCGGGGCGCCCGGACTACTGCTGGTAGTGTTGCTTCTGTTCACCATCGATGAGCCTACGCGTGGGGCGGTGGATGCGATGCAGGATCGCGAGGCGGCACCCTCACTTTGGGCAACGATACGCTATCTTGCACGTATACCATCGTTCCGCTGGATCTCCGTTGGTTGCTCAATGAGCGCGTTTGGTGGGTATGCCGGCATTTTTTTCATCCCTAAATTTCTCTATGTGTCGCATCATATGACGCCGGAGGAAGTCGGCGTCGCGCTGGCACTGCTTACCGGGGTGGCTGGGGCGCTCGGTACCTACATGTCAGGGGTCTTTGCTGACCGGCTGGGTGCCCGCGATGTGCGATGGAACATGTATGTCCCCATTATGGCGGCATTTTTTGCCTTGCCATTCGCTCCGGTGTTTTACCTTGCGCCAAGTACGCTGGTGGCCTTGGCCGCCGCCATAGGACCGTCCTTGATGGGGGCGGCCTATCTTGGGCCCTCCTATGCCATGACACAGGCACTGGTGCCGCTACGCATGCGCGCCCAGGCGGTAGCCATACTCCTGTTCATACTCAACATGATTGCATTGGGCTTGGGCCCTTTGACAGTGGGCTTTATCAGCGATGTATTGAGGCCGTTCGTCGGAAGTAACTCCCTGCGCTATGCGCTGATGACTGGCATGGTGACCAGCATGACAGGTGCCTTCTGCTATTGGCGCGCGTCCCGCACCCTGGCCAGAGACATTGCTAAAGTGACAGGAGCAGCGGCCGATCCGCGTCTGCGCTAAGAGCCAGTTGCTGCTGCGACCAGTGCCTAGTGCAGCCACAGTGCCATCAGATAGGGTACGAGCACAGCCGTAAGCACCCCATTGAGGGCAAGTGCGAGACCTGCGTAGGTGCCAGCCCGTCTTCCCGCTTGAAACGCGCGTGCGGTGCCAATGCCATGACCGGCCAGACCGCTGGCAAAGCCACGGGCTGCATCATCGCGGATGCGCAAAGTGTTGAACCAAGGCTGTGCAATGACAGCGACGATGATGCCGGTGAGAATGACAAGTACGGCAGTGAGGGCGGGAATCCCGCCTACAGCCTTGGAGATGCCCATGGCAATGGGCGTCGTTACCGATTTTGGGGCCAGCGAGGCCTGGATTGTCGTGGAGGCGCCCATGGCCCAGGCAATACCCACAGCACTAATGATTGCTGTCAGCGAACCGACAATAAGGGCAAGCGCAACCGGCAGTGCACGACGGCGCAGTTCCTGAACTTCTCCCACTAACGGCACGGCGAGGGCTACGGTTGCCGGTCCGAGCATGAAATGCACGAACTGGGCACCTTGAAAATAGGTTTGATAGCGCGTATCTGAGAATTTGCGCAAGGCGCCCAGGACAATGGCAGAGAGCAGTACCGGATTGGCCAGGGGAAAGCGGCGGCTAAGCAGGAAGATGCGATCTGCCAGCCAATAAATGCTCAAGGTCGCAGCGAGCCACAGCAATGGTGTCGTCGACAGGTAGATCCATAATTTGCTTACGTTTGTACTCACTGTGCCTCTCCATTGTCAGTGAGAAACCGCGAAGCGGCGACAAAGACCAGGGCGGTAACGGTCAGTGCGAGCAGAGTGGAACCGAGAACGGCAGCCGCAAGCGTCAACCCGTCGCGCGCAAGCAAAGGGAGAAAGCGAATGACGCCAACGGCCGCCGGCAAAAACAGCAGCGACAAGTGATCGAGCAGGGTTGCGCTTGTCTGTTCGAGGGCGCGGCGCAGTGAGGGCCTCAGCATGCACGCTAGCGCGAGGAATACGAGCCCGAAGACTGGTCCAGGGATAGGCAATGATAGACCTCTCGCTGCGACTTCGCCGGCGAGTTGGAAGAGCAGAAGAACGGAGAGTGTAAAGAGCATGAGCACACCTGTTCTGTGTTTATGGGAAAATTTTACCCCGGGGTCTGGTCTAGGCCCTTGGTGCTCGGGCGCGGGCTGACGCGGCGGCAGACGTTGAGAGGGAGGCGCGTCGGTGCGCTTGCAGTGGCGCGACTAGCGCGCGCGGACCCATATGTCAGCGGCGGACTTCATATAGAGCGATCGCGGCTGCATTGGAGACATTGAGGCTCTCCATTTGGGAGGATATCGGAATGTGGGCAATCTGGTCGCAGCGCTCGCGTACCAGCCTGCGAATGCCCGAACCTTCCGAGCCGAGCACAAGCGCAATGTCGCGGCCGCTCACGCAGTCCCGAAGAGCGGCATCGCCGTCACCAGCGAGGGCAATACGGAAAAAGCCTTGGTCCCCCAGCTCGTCCAATGCACGGGCGATGTTGACGACTTCAACGTAGGGCACGAGGTCGAGCGCGCCGGAAGCCGCCTTTGCAAGAGCACCGGATTCCGGCGCTGAATGACGGTCCTGCACAACGACGGCCGCAACTGAGAATGCTGCAGCAGATCTCAAAATTGCGCCGGTGTTGTGGGGATCGGCAATCTGGTCGAGAACCAAAACCAGTCGGCGCGCGGGGCCGTCGACCAGAACGTCTTCCAGTGAGCGCCGTTCGAGAGGTTCGCAGTTCAGAGCGGCGCCCTGGTGCACCGAACCTTTTGGAAGCAGGCGGTCGAAGGCGTCGGGTGGAGCGATCTCGTAACGTATCTGCGCGAGAAGGCGAGGGCCCAGCTCGCTTGCCGCCCGCTCGCTCAACACGGCACGTAGCACCTTGCGCCGCGGATTGGAGAGGGCGGCGCGAACCGCGTGTAGACCATAAAGCCAAAGACCCGACCGGGCCCGTGCAAGGTCAGATGGCCGCGTTCGCGGCCTGTGGTTTTGTGTCATCGAAATTTTCCAAGCAAAGGCTATTGGTAGGAGATCGTCAGTTGACAGGAAAGACCAATTGGCCGATATCCGCCGGCCACGGCCGAAAGCTTCGGGACGTGACATGGAGGGGTGCCCGAGTGGCTAAAGGGGACGGACTGTAAATCCGTTGGCTACGCCTACGTTGGTTCGAATCCAACCCCCTCCACCAGCCTTTCCGCTCAGGCGCCGGGCGGGACAGTGGGCCTCGATCTGGCGCACGCATGACTGACACCGCGGGCGGTTGTCCGCACGCGGCGGGTGTAGCTCAATGGTAGAGCAACAGCCTTCCAAGCTGATGACGAGGGTTCGATTCCCTTCACCCGCTCCATTTATTTTCAATGGGTTGAGCCCCATTTTTGTCTGTATACGGATAAATGTACGGCAATCTCTTGTAGTTTATGTTCGCGGAACACGCGTTGCTGGCAGGTTGTCGGGGGGGCGGATTGCCATGTACGCTGGACTTGTTCCGCAAGGATTTGATCGCGTTTCG
Organism: Rhizomicrobium sp.; assembly: GCA_049964915.1. Classification (GTDB taxonomy): domain Bacteria; phylum Pseudomonadota; class Alphaproteobacteria; order Micropepsales; family Micropepsaceae; genus Rhizomicrobium. The sequence goes on along the minus strand of JBMFWV010000071.1, from coordinate 4,078 downwards.
GTAAGGATGAAAAAGCGTTCCACGCCGCCGCCATCGTCTTAGTCCACGAGGAAATAAATCCCGCCGAGACTGGTGCAGCGAATTAGTCAGCAATTCTGTCATAGTTTGCGCTGTTATCTCACTCAGGACGGTGCTGGTCAGCCGCAGACCTTCCACAAGGGTTTGGTCCCGGCCGACACCATGTTGGTACCCCTCTCGATCTCATAACTCGTCATTGGAGATGGGGATTTCGCCTCTGCAGCGCTTCACATTGCCACCAAGACACCCCCCCAGATTCCGGCACATGAGATGCTCGGGCCCATCCGGACGAGAGGCACTGCGTACATAAAAATCGCTTGCTGGGCATGATCTGGCTCACGCTGGTGACACGTGGCGCGCAGCCTTCTAGCGCCCCCTGAACGACGGCGACTTTCTAGCCAATGGGCTTGACAGCAGCATGGAAACTGAAATGGTCAGCCTTGTGTTGTAATCACGCACGGTCCTCACTCCAGCTTCCTCATCGTTATGCTCGGACTGAAGGGGCGTGCGCCGAACGTGGTTGGGGGGAGAATGCGCGGTTACGGACATAGCCTGAGGTCCGTGCTGGTGATTGCCAGCATGTTTGTGGGAACCAAGGCTTGGGCCAGCGAGCACACGCTGATGCGCTTTCCCACAATGCGTGGCAACAGCATTGTCTTTGAAGCCCATGGCAATCTTTGGCGCGTTGGGCGCGAGGGCGGCACGGCGCAAAGACTGACCGCAGATCCCGGATACGACATCATGCCGCGGTACTCTCCGGATGGTAAATGGATTGCTTTTACGTCCGCCTATCAGGGCAACGAAGACGTCTATGTCATTCCCGCCCAGGGTGGACCTGCTAAGCGGCTCACATTTCACTCCGATGTAGTAAAGCGGGCTCCCACGCGTTGGGGGCCAGACAACATGGTTGTCACCTGGACACCGGATTCGAAGGATATCGTCTTTTTATCGCGTCGTGCGGCATGGAATAGCTGGTATGGACGGCTGTTCGAAGTTCCAGTTAGCGGGGGATTGCCAATAAAGCTTGCGCTCGATCGCGGAGGCTTGATGACCTATTCCCCGGATGGCCACTCAATCGCTTATAATCGCATCTTCCGTAACTTCCGAACATGGAAACGCTACAACGGCGGACTGGCACAGGACGTCTACACATATAATTTTGAGAGCAAAAAGCTCGAGCGAATTACTCATTGGAAGGGAACCGATACCGCGCCCATGTGGGTCGGGGACAAGATTTATTTTCTTTCGGATCGAGACCAAAATCGCCGTGAAAACATCTGGGTTTACAGCCTGACCAAAAAGACTTTCCGAGAGATCACTCATTTCACCAATTATGATATCGATTTTCCTAGCCTGGCGGCGGACGATAGCGGCATCGTTTTCCAGCAAGGTGGCTATCTGTGGGTCATCGATCTGCCAACCGAAAAGCTGCACATGCTTAATGTTAGCGTACCCGATGACGGTACGCGTACCAGTCCGCGTTACGTTGATGCCAGTAAGTTTATTCGCGAATACGATACAGCTCACCAGACAGATTATGAGCTGTCACCAAATGGCAAGCGCGCCGTCTTTTCAGCCAGGGGCGATCTAATCACGGTACCTGCCAAACACGGTGCAACGCGTGATCTGACCAACACCAGCAATGCCGATGAAGATCACCCGAGCTGGTCGCCGGATGGGAGGATGATCGCGTATACCACGGACATCACCGGAGAACAGGAAATCGCGATACGCGGCGCTGAGTATGGCCGGCAGAAAATACTCACCCACTTCAAAACTGGCTTCTATTACACACCGGTTTGGTCCCCTGATGGCAAGTGGCTGGCGTTTTCCGATGCCAACCATCAGCTTTGGTTACTTAATATTGCAACCGGCGCGGTGCGGAAGGTGGCGCAGGACCCGTATGGTGAGATTCACGATCAAAGCTTCTCTCCTGATGGGCGTTGGCTTGCCTACAGCATGAACCGTGCCAATCAGCAGCGTGGAATATGGCTTTATAATATTGCTTCGGAGACAGCGACGGAAGTTTCAGAGCCTCTCAATAATGATTACGCGCCGGTATTTTCACCCAATGGAAAATATCTCTACTTTATCTCGTCGCGTCATGAAAATCCGACTTTAAGCGAAAGTGAATTCAACGTAGCTACGCTCGAGATGGATGGCATTTACGTGGCAACCTTGCAGGCCGGTACGCCATCGCCATTTGCGCCGCGCTCGGATGAAGGAAGCTATAAATCGAAGGAGGCATCAAAGCCATCCTCATGGAAACCAGGTGCCAGTGCGCCGATCACTGTTGACCTTAATGGATTGATGGCGCGGGCGGTTCCTGTTCCCATCCCGGCGTCGGACATTGAAAGTCTTGATGCCAGCGGCGATAAAATTTTCTACGAAACGACCGCACCGTCGATGATTTCAGGGCCGTTGCCAGGCCAGAAGACTACAATGCGAGTCTACGACCTGAAAACGCGCAAGACTGCGGAGGTGACCTCTGGATTCAGCAGTTTCAGTTTATCGGCGGATGGCAGAGAGTTGCTCTACAAGGCTGGTGACAGCTACGAGATCGTCAAAGCTGTACCAAAGGAAAAGCTCGGCGACAAAAAGCCCGACAAACTCAATCTCAGCCACATGGAAGTGCGCGTCGTTCCTACTCAGGAATGGGCGGAAATTTTCAATAATGCGTGGCGACTTCAGAGAGATCTCTTCGTTAACCCCAAGATGAATGGCGTTAACTGGCTCGAGGTGCGTGCTCGCTACGCGAAATTTCTGCCGCTACTAGGGTCGCGTGAGGACTTAAATTATCTGCTGGGCGAAATGCAGGGCTCGCTTTCCAATTCGCACACATATGTTGGTGGTGGTGATACGGATGACCTCACCAAATACGTGTCGACTGCGCTGCTAGGCGTAGATTTCGAGCTGGATTCGGCATCTGGTCTATATCGCTTCAAAAAAATCTATCCAGGCGATAATAGCCGCAAAGGGTATCGCAGCCCGTTGACTGAACCCGGCGTCGACGTGCACGCCGGTGATTACCTGCTGGCAGTTGATGGCCGAACGCTGAAGGCTCCAACCAATCCCTATAGTTTGTTCGTTGGGCTGGCGGGGGAGCCTATCACGCTGACGATCGCTGGTAGTCCGGATGCGAGGACCCGCAAGGTCACTGTGATGCCCCTAAAAAATGAGCTGTCTGTGCGCGAGAAGGCATGGATCGATCATAATAGGGAAGTGGTGAACACGCTGTCGGGAGGCCGTATCGGTTACGTCTACATGTCCGATATGGAAGCGCTGGGAATGGACCAGTTTATCCGGCAATTCTACGGCCAGCTTAACAAACAGGCGTTGATCATGGATGACCGCTTCAATGGCGGGGGCTTCATCGATCAAATTGTGCTGGAGCGCCTACGGCGCGTTCTGATCGGCATGTCGACCAATCGAGAGCGGGCGGCCATGACGATTCCTCAGCAATTGATCAATGGGCCCAAGGTCTGCCTGATCAATCACTACTCGGCTTCAGACGGCGATATCTTCCCGTATTTCTTCCGCAAGTATGGCCTTGGCCCGCTGATCGGGACTCGGACCTGGGGTGGGGTACGGGGAATACGGGGTTATTGGACGTTCATGGACGGCGGTTACATTACAATCCCAGAAGACAGTCTCTATGGACGGCATTCGCAATGGATCATCGAAAATCACGGCGTAGAGCCCGACATGGTGGTTCGAACCGATCCGGCGTCGCTTTTGGCCGGCCATGACGCTCAGCTGGTGGCGGCAGTCGACTATCTGATGAATAAGCTGGGTACCCGCCCGTCCCAGTTGCCGCCTCCACCGCCGCCATTGCCGGCCTATCCGCCCGAGGGGATGGTCCCGCCGGCTCACTTCTGAACACCGGCGCTTGCGTCTGGCCGGGCTGAGGACTGGCCAGAACTGGAGGGCAAAAGGGCTTGGCGGCTGGGCGCGGGCCGCTGCCGAGCGCTTGGGGGCAGGTTGCTAGTTCTACTGCGTCACAAATTCTTCGGTCTGATTGCTCGTTTGCAGCACGGACATCGCGCGAGATGGCTTGCGA
>JBMFWV010000070.1:0-17856 GCA_049964915.1 Rhizomicrobium sp. | reverse complement strand
CGGCTCGATCGTCTCTCGGTCGACATCGACCTGAACTATGTGGGCGCGCTTGACCGCGCCGAGATGGAAACGGATCGGCCGAACATCTATGCAGCGCTCAATCGGCTTCTAGCGGCTCAAGGTTACATCATTCGCCGCCAACCCGGCGAGCACGCCGGGGGCAAATGGATCGGACGCTATACGTCGGTACTCGGCGGTGGCGGTACGATAGAAGTCGATGTGAACTACATGATGCGACAGCCTTTGTTCGGCGCGGCGCGCATGAGTTCGCACACCAATTGACACGCCGCTGATCCGATAAGTGACTGCGTCAACTGTCCTGGATATGCCGCAGGGGTCTCTGTAGCGACCTGACTTCACGCTCACTATACTGTCAGCGGTTCTATCAGCCGATTTGAGTTGGTCGCCTATTCTTACAAAGTCACGCGGACGAGAAGTGGTGAGCGACATCCTTCTGATGTAATATCCAGTTTTACCACCGGCCTTTGAATAGCCCATTCACGTCACCTTGCTCCCGACACTTGCTCTGTTCAGCATCGAAGGGATGAATAGTGGCTTCTGGCGCGTTTAGACCGCACGCCTGGCGACCGGCTGTACATCAAACCGTTTCCTTTTCTTTAGGCACCGAGGCGCGCCGGGTCTTCGTCTCAGCCTTAGGCTTGGGTAGGAGGCGGAAGCGTGTCTGGCACCACGCGAAATCTACGCCGACATCCAGCAGGGCATCAGAACGCCCACATGGGCAGGCAAACTCCATGACAGCGAGAACACGATAGGTCTCTCCGGCCTGAAGAGGTACTGGTCTACCCGTAACATGGTTCGCCCCCGCATTGACGCAAAGGACGAGATCGCCCTGCCCGATTGCGTCGCTCATAGCTGCCGTCCATGGTCTCTCAAATGGAGACTATACTGGGACCCGCATCCATGACTCAAGCCATGAAACCCGGAAGCCATCGCAGATCGGAGCACCGGGCCGCTGCGCCATGACGGCATTAGGCCTCTTGCACCCGCGAGCGCGAATATGTTCAGATGACGCTGTGCCACTTTGCTGTTCTGCCAAACGTACTTCTCCGGCAACGCTCACCAGCTGAAATGATGCCATACGTATCCGGCGTCTGGACAACGCTGTTAGTGCATGGATTGGTTCACTCAGTATCGTTCACGCTGCGGAATTAAGCCAGCTTTGCGCTTAGCTGAGCAAATACAACCTCCATTTAAATTCAAGGTTTCCGTCCCTATACATGGCCGAAGTTCGCCATAGCCTTTGTCAAAAGATGCCGGCCCCAATAGCCACTCCTGACCCATTACCTCTTAACCATCAATATTACCTGTCGAGTGTACCTTCTGTCGTAAGCCGTCTATAGTTTTAGTGAATAAGAGACTGAGTTCTGCAAGCATGAATGACTCACAATTTATGAATTGCGCGCTGGACGAGGCACGGAAGAGCATGGAGACCGGCGGAATTCCGATTGGGGCGGTGCTCGTTCGTGGAAATACAGTAATCGGAAAGGGCCACAATCAGCGCGTTCAGCGTGGCGACGCGATTGCCCATGGCGAGATGGATTGCATCCGAAACGCGGGGCGGCAGCGGACTTACCGAGACACGGTTCTTTTCACGACACTTAGTCCTTGTATGATGTGCTCAGGCACCATTGTGCAGTTTAGGATTCCGCGCATCGTAATAGGGGAAAATGACACATTCGGAGGTAACGAAGACTTTCTTCGCTCTCGTGGTGTCGAAGTAGTCGTTCTTAACCACCTTCAATGTCGTGAGCTGATGCAGAAATTTATTGGTCTCCATCCTGAAGTGTGGAAAGAAGATATCGGCGAAAGTTGATATTACCGACCGGGAACGCATGTTGACAGACGGGTTCCCCCTCGCCGACTTCTGCGCAGGCTTGGCGGTACATGCCTCTCAAACGTTTGAAATTACCATCTCAGGGCGAATATCCAGCCAGTTACCTCTGATCTTTTGTAAATTGCCGTTCGTTTGACGCCCTGGAACTCGTAGTGAACTATCCCCTCGGGCTTTGTGAGCATCTCCTCAACTGCTTCGGTCAACGAAGGGCTACCTAATTTCCTCGCAAACTCGAACAACAGCGTTGACTGACGATGCAAAGCAATCTCGCCTTGGTCATCAAGGGCATAAAAAGTCACCTGTTTCGGGAAGGCGATCTTGGTCTCTACCTGCGCGGCTAGTTTCTCCATTGCAATCGAGACCCCCAGCGCGCCGATGACACGTCCGCCGGCTCGCACGGGGACCGCGATAATGGTTGATCGCTTACCTGTAGACTTGCTGACTACCAGCACGCCTTCGGCCTCTTTCCCGGCCAGTAATGCTGGAAAATAGCTGCGATTTCTGATGTTCTGATTTGTCAGCCCGCCTGCGACTGTGAAATATGAACCGTCCAATCGCGCGAACCATACCGCAGCACTCGTGGGCGTGCCCTTCGCGAGTATTGTCAGGGGCGCTTTGATGCGGTTCCAGTCTCCCGACGTGGCATTCTCGCTTGCAGCCAGGATCCGCAGCTCGGTCCGGGTGTCCATGAATTTCTGCTCGACCAACGCCATGTAGGAATTTAGCGCCATTTTCGAGCTGAACTTGGGGCCAGACTCCGCAGCAAGGGCGCTGGTAACCACAGGAAGCAACATAACAAAAGCAAGAAGGCGGCTTAGCCAACTGAACATCTTGTACCTCCGTTCAGCCCAGATAACTTTTCATGCGATTCACGGTGATGCCATACCGAGTACCCGAGCCGACGACGCAGCGCGTTGCACACGGGCCTGCGGCGCCAATTCGCAGGTGATACAGACGGTCTGCCCCTCTTAACCTCCCGCATCACATGCAATCCCCCGCCATCGGCGCCCCTTTGCGGGTCGTACATCCCGGCGGGCTCCAGCTTAAAGCCTTGTCCTATCTGGATGCGGAGCGGCGGCTGTCCGTCGACAAAAGTTGTTCCGCCACCCTGGAGCAGATGGCCGGCTCCGAGACCAGGTTGGCTTCGTTGCCCAGCTCTTACGTTCGGACTGGGTTCCGGCGTCCCGATGATGGTGCCGCAATTTGTGCCTGGCCCGTCGAGCGGCTGCAAACCCGTCCGCTTGAGAGGATGCATATGCGCGGCATCGCAAAGCTTTTGCGCAATACCGGTTTCGGTAGATGCCATTCGAGGAGTGACGGCAACAACGCAACCGGTGATCGACGCCTTCATGACATCTTCCTTTGCGCTTGGTCATTTTATATGAAGACGCCAAGAGACGTTGCATTCCCTGACTTGGATCAAGCTGCGTCAACGCATCCCACGGTTGCACCCGGATTCTGGGTAAGTCGAATTCCATTTGGAATGGGAAAAATTCAGAACAGGCCAGCTCACGTCCGCATTCTAGGCTAGGTCAAGGAACCAAAGGCTGATTCAAGCTTTCAGTCACATTCAGCAGGGTTCAAGGAGGACGTCATGCCGAATGTAAAGCCGAAAAGTGCAGAGCGGGACGCTTCACTTAAACGGACAATTGTTCAGACCTTTGACGTGCCGGACAGCAACTATGAAACCGTGTTCGGGGTGTCCGAACTTCCCCCGGACGAAACCACTGGCCGCCATACTCACCCTGGCCCGGAAGCTGCTTACGTCCTCCAGGGTAGCGGAACAATCCTCGTCGACGGGCAGCCCCCACTCCACCTCAAGGAAGGGCAATCCTATAAGCTGGCGTCCAACATTGTGCACGAACTGAAAAGCGGTCCAAACGGGGTTAGAGCGGTCGTGACTTGGTCCGTGATAAAAGGCAAGCCGTTTGCGTCGCCGGCAAGGTGATGCCGTCAGCGCTCGTCGGCTTCTGCAGCGAACGGGGCCATTATTAGACGGGAGTTGCGATGCCGTAAGCCATCGCGGATACCGCTTCGCAATCGTTCCGAAGCTTGATAATCCCTGGTTCGACCTTGTGCATAAGGACGCCAAGGATGCAGCCGACTATCTCAGACAAACCGCGGGTGTACGCGTGCTCGTCGAACATCGCGCGCCGCAATGGGCCAGCGTCGTGGAGCGGAATCATATCTTGATGAATGCAATCTCCACTCAACCGAATGGGATTGCTATTGACCTGCTTGATCCTGATGAAAGTCGTCCATTGCTGGACGATGTGTAGAACCGCGGCGTTGCACTTGTTGCATCCGACTGGGTGCCACCTGACGGGATGTTCCGGGATGCCGGAGGCAAACGAGAAGAGAACATCGAGGCCGTCGACGACCAGCATTGGGGCAAAGAGCAGTGCCGTAACCGTGAACAGCAGGCCGCCGAGCCGGTAAAGCCGATGCCCGAGCAGATGCATCCGGACGGCCTCGCATTTGACGTAGTCGATCTGCTCATCGAGAAGGCGGCCCAAGGCTACCCGCGTTACTCGCTTAAAAGCCTGCGCGCCACATTCCTGCAACGCCTTGCCGAGAGGGTCGACGGGCTAGAGGGCGGACGACCTATGGCGATATCGCGGGGTATACGCTACATTTCACCTCGAGTCGGTAGGAGGGTTGCATCTGGCCGATGGAGGCATCAGAGGGCAGTGATGTTGTCGGCTGATCAGATCGTTTTGACGTAGACCTTTCGAGTGTCTTCCAGACCATTCCTGCGGCAGGGCTATTCAAATGGGGCAGGCCAATTGCAATGCGCGTCCAAAACAGAGCTCAGTCCTGCTCCGACCTGGGGCTGCCTGCCCACAATCCGAGCCTACCCTCCAATCGTTCTGCATCGTTGCGATGATAGGAAAAGCCGGTCCGCGCACAGCGGTCGGCGGATATCGGACTGGCAAAGCTCTTTAAGCCCAGCACCACAGTCTTGAAGCCTCGGCCATTCTTGTTCGTTTTGGCCCCGGAGAATCGCATGTACCAGTCGGTCCAGTCCGTGTTACTCAAACTCTTATATGAAATCCCGTCCCCCGTGCTGCTGCTGACAGCAGTCGGACTGGCCATGGTCCTCGCGGGTTGGGGGCAATCGACCGTTCATCGCCATCTGCGCCGCCACAATCTCATCGGGCACAACGAGGTCGGAGGCATCATGATCTTGGTTGCCGGCACGCTGTACGCGGTGGTGCTCGGCTTCATGACAGTCGTCGTCTGGCAGCACTACATCGATGCGCGCCAGCTAGTGGTGCAGGAGGCGGACGCCGACATCGACGTATGGCACGGTGCAGTCGGCCTTCCAGACACCGTTCGTGCCCGAATTCGTGGGGACATGGTGCGTTATGCGCACATCATGACCGAGAAGGAGTGGCCGGCGATGCGTGATGGTCGTACCGACCTTCAGGCCGCCATGGTGGTCATGGACGCCATCGATGCCACCGGCCGCTATGTTCCCGCCAACGGCGCCGAGGAAAATGCCCAGCAAATACTGCTCGGACAGCTCACATTAATGCATGATTCGCGTCAGCAGCGGGTGGACGAAAACACCGGCGGGGTATCCGGTTTCGAATGGTGGATTCTCATTATCGGCGGCACGGGCATCGTCATGTTCTGCTCGATCTTTGAGGTGCGCAGCCCGCGCATCCAATTCGTGATGACCTCGATCGTCGTGACCATCATCGTCTCGACCCTGGTGCTTCTGTTCGAGCTGCAATACCCGTTTCGCAGCGATATAGGCATCGGCCCAGGGGCCTGGCAGGGAGCTCTCGCCCATCTGCAGCTGATGGAGCACGGAAGCATGAAGGACATGCGCGGCTGAGGCCCGGGCTGTGACCTGAGATGAGCGCTCGCTTATGGCGGCTAGCCAAACCCCGTCGTCCCTGGATGTGCCCCAAAGACCAAATGGCGCCGATCTTCGAGCAAGTGGATCGACGGTTTCTGGGGACAATATACTCGGTTAACCAGGGGCAATAGGGAATTTTGACCAAAGATTTGCCGATGTCCGCGTCGGACTCTCACATGATTACTGGAGCGGACTAGCACCGTCAGAGCAAATGGCCGAACGGCGTGCCGGCCACGCCGAGCGCTTGGCAGTCGTCGAATTACAACAATGGCGATAACTGGATCAACTGCACGACAACAACAATTGGCAACCCAGCAATCCAAATTCGAACGACAATTGGATGGGAAGCGGCCCGAACAACCCGCCCTCCAACGCAACTAACGAGACGATCAAGTTCACGGTTCAATGTGCCTTCAGTAAGACCTACGTGAACATCCGTGGGCACGACCGACTCGGCAGCAAGATCAAGTTTATGATCGAGAATGGCCGCAAGGCGCACATGTGGTTTACCGACGGCTCCACCACCGCAGAAGATTGCGGACGCTGGCCCCACCGCTATGCGTAGTTCTCGTCGGTCAGTGAAGAAGCATTCGATATCGACTGGCTATGAGGCTGCGCGACCGATGTTCTCAACTCACCGTTGGCCGCCGCCAGCGCGCAGCATAGCCTGGTCGAATAGGCTGACGCCACCAAGAAAGGCATCGCGCGCGCCAGTCAAAAAATAGCGTCTGCGGAAGACCAGAAAGGTCGCCCCGCATCGGTGAAACCAGCGGATCCGTTGGATCGGCGGCACCGATATAGGTGCGCTGTACGCCTAGCGGCCCATAGAGCCGTACAGGATGGCTGTTAAAACATTCGTGTTCAGAGCCTAAGCCGCCGTCACACCAGCGATCCGCCACCGTCGACACGCAGAATCTGCCCAGTCGTGTAACTGCCCCGCATCAGATAAAGATACGCTTCCGCCGCCTCTTGGGGCTCACCGACACGCGCGATAGGCAAATGCTTGGTCATCGCGCGCATACGCTCGTCACGCGCTTCCGTCGGAATCGCATTCCACACATCGGTGCGAATGGCACCGGGACAGACCGCGTTGACGCGGATCGGCGCGAGTTCGGCAGCAAGGCCTCGTGTCAGGTGCTCGATGGCGCCGGCCATCGCGGTGCTGACGGCCGTCCCCTTGCGCGGGCGATGGGCGACCATGCCGTCGGTGAGTGTGATCGAGCCGGTCTCGCGAAGATGAGGCACGGCATATTTCGCCGCCCCGACCGCACCCCAGAAGCGGACAGCGAACAGCGACTCTGCAGCGGCACGATCGAGAGCGTCAAGCGTCATACCGCGCGCCAGCCCCCAATCGCCAGCGGTGAAAACAAGATGATCGAAGGCGCCAACGCCGGCGAAAAATTCCTTGAGGCTTTCCTCATTGCGTACTTCGACGGTGCGGACGTCAGCCGCCGGCAGCGCCTTACGCGCCGCTTCGATCTTGGCAGCACTGCTCGAGCCGACAATCACAGCGGCTCCCTCGCGCAAGGCACCTTCGGCCACGGCTCGGCCGATACCAGAGGTACCACCAATAATCACGATTAATCGGTCCCTCAGTGTCATCTCTGCCTCCTGATCACGTCCAAACAGACGTTACGGCAAGCCCGCGGTCAAGCCAACCACCGTGGCCAAGCCGCGAATCCGTTAGGCATCCGGCCGCAGCCAGGTCAACAGCAAGCCGTGTCTTGTAGCGCTAAGCAGCTAAAATGCCGAAGCGGTCCAAAGTCTCCTTTTGCACTAACACCAGACCTATTGTCGGAATCGTTCGGCTTTGGTGCGTCTCATGCGGCACGATTCACTACGCTAATCCGTACCGCCTACTGAAGGTTGGTCTTCATCACCCTGTTGGCATGGCGGAAAGCCTTCGAACTCTCAACGCAACAAGACCGGGGGACATATTCTATATGAGGTGTACCACCATCAGTCACCACAGGCTGCGCGTCAGCACAAAATCGACGGAACCCGTCAAGGCCTCTATATGTGCGCGAAGCTAATGCTAGTCGACAGCAACAGACCAACCATAGGATCAGGAAGCCCGAACTGGCAGTCCCTTTTGAGTTCGACCGAAATGAGCGTGTGGATTTAGGACCAACTATCTACAAGAAGCCTTATCAGAGAGCTCTGCTCCAAGTGTCTGGGCATCGACACCACACAGCCGGGGGACGTCACGGCTCTGAGAAGCCGTTGACTAAGCGAAAAATCCCATCTCCAGCACTGTTAAACAGGCCAATGGCACCCGAGGAAGCCTCGTGACAAACTGTCAGCTCTGTGCATTTACTTGCGCAGTGACCTCTGTGGCGGACCACTATGCAAATCGACAAACAGACCCTGCTCACCAAATACCGCGCCGAACGCGACAAGCGCCTGCGCCCCGACGGCAATGCGCAATACATCCGCCTCAAGGACCGTTTCGCCCATTATGCCGAGGATCCTTACATCCCGGCGAAGCCGCGCGCGCCCAAGACTGACCACGTCACCTTCGCCTTCATCGGCGGCGGGTTTGCCGGCCTTGTCACCGGCGCGAGAGTGGCCGAGGCCGGCATCGGGGATGTGCGCATCATCGAGAAAGGCGGCGACTTCGGCGGCACCTGGTATTGGAACCGCTATCCCGGCGCCCAATGCGACACCGCGTCGATGGTCTATATGCCGCTGCTCGAAGAGACCGGCCACCGTCCATCCGAAAAATACGCCCATGCCCCAGAAATCCTGGCACAGTGCAAGCGTATTGGAGAACAGTTTGGGCTCTATCGCAACGCGCTCTTCCACACCGAGGTCATCGATCTTGGTTGGGATGACAGCGTCACGGCCTGGCGCATCAAAACCAATCGCGGTGACAACTTCACGGCACAATTCCTCGGTGTCGGCACCGGACCGCTGCATGTGCCCAAGCTCCCTGGCATTCCGGGTATCGAAGAATTTGCGGGCCACAGTTTTCACACAAGTCGGTGGGACTATGCCTATACCGGCGGCGATCCCAATGGTGCGCCGCTTGACAAGCTCAAGGACAAGCGCGTTGCCATCATCGGCACCGGCGCAACCGCCGTACAATGCGTGCCGCATCTCGCCCGTGCGGCGCGGAAGCTCTACGTCTTCCAGCGCACGCCCTCTTCCGTCGACGTACGAGCCAATGAGCCCATCGATCCGGCCTGGTTCGATCAGATCGCAACCCCTGGCTGGCAGCAGCGCTGGCTGGAGAATTTCACCGAAAACCAAGCCGGCGGTGGCGCCGAGGAGGATCTGGTGCAGGACGGCTGGACCGATCTTTCCCGTCGCATCCGTGCACGCATCGCCACACTGCCGCCCGAGCAGCGCAACCCCGGAGCGATGTGGTCGGCCTTTGAGGATTCTGATTTCGAGAAGATGGAGGAAATCCGCGCCCGCATAGATGCCATCGTGCGTGACACGGAGACCGCGCAGAAGCTCAAGGCCTGGTATCGCCAGCTGTGCAAACGCCCCTGCTTCCATGACGAATATCTGCAGGCTTTCAACGAACCCTCGACCACACTGGTCGACACTGATGGCAAGGGAGTCCACCGCATTACCAACAAGGGCGTCGTCGCCCATGGCGTCGAATACGAGGTCGACTGCATCATCTATGCAAGTGGCTTCGAGGTCGGCACCGAATTCACTGGCCGCGCCGGCTTCGATCTCGCCGGCAGGGACGGTCTCAAGCTATCCGAGGCTTGGGCCGAAGGCATGCGATCCCTTCACGGTACCCATGTGTACGGCTTTCCGAACCTATTCTTCGTCCAGCCAACGCAGGGCGCCAACCTGATCTCCAATGTGCCGCACAATCTCACCGAGGCAGCCAAGACGGTCGCCATGATCATCGGTGAAGCGCGGAAGCGCGGCGCGCGCGAAGTCGAAGTGAGCAAAGCCGCTCAGGAGGCCTGGGTCGAACTCCTGCTCACCGGACCGGGGCGCATGATCGGCTCGCTGGATTGCACGCCCGGCTATTACAACAATGAAGGCCAGGATCCCGGCCCCGCTGCGCGCTATGCAATCGGCTATCCCCAGGGCGCCAGCGCCTATTTCCGTTATCTCGAGGGCTGGCGGAATTCGGGCCAATTCGAGGGCCTGGAATTCCGCTGAATTACACAGCAGCTGACGGCGCGAGCGCGCGTTCCATCTCACGCAGGTCGCATCAAGCTTCAGGCATGCCTCGGGTCCGATGGGTCGACACCAGGGACGCCACAAATCCGCGGCTCCTGCCAAAGTGGCACGACCTCTGTTTCGAGCTTTGGTCTATGTGCCGGGACGTTTCGCTTGCATGGTTCCCAGGCTTGTCCAGCCGCTGTTCTTGATACCGCACCAATCACCATCGCGGCTTGGATCTTAAGCCGGTCTTCTTTGACCAGGCGTAGTGAGCCGGATGCCGGGATTGCGTACATGCTTACTTCGCCTATTATGGAAAATGATATGATATTATGTGGAGGGTACACATGAACTTGACGTTCTACGATTTCAAGATGGCCCCAAGCCCTCGCCGTGCGCGGATTATTCTCGCCGAGAAGCATGTGCCGCACGAGGTCGTTGAAATCGACCTCAGGACGGGCGAGCAAATGGGCGATGCCTACCGCGCGATAAATCCTAATTGCACGGTTCCTGCCCTCAAATTGAAGGATGGAACAGTTTTGACAGACAATGCGGGGATCGCTATCTGGCTCGAAGAAACCTACCCTGAGCCTCCGTTGCTGGGAACGACAGCACTTGAAAAGGCAGAGATCGCCAGCTGGCAGTTTCGCGTCGAGACAGAGTTCGGCATGGGCGTCGCGAGTGCATTGCGCAACAGCAATCCGGCCATGAAGAACCGCGCCCTGCCGGGCCCGCATAATTTCGAACAGATACCTGCATTGGCCGAACGTGGTCTGCAACAGGTTGACAATTTCTTTGCCACTCTGGAAGCACGCCTTGGAGGCCGCAACTTCATTGCTGCAGATCGGCTTTCGGTGGCGGATGTAACCTGCTTTGTATTTATGGATTTCGCCAAAGTCGTACGCAAACAACCAGGTGATGAACACGTCAACATCAGCCGGTGGCGTGACAGTCTGAGGCAAAGACCTGCATTCAGGCTGTAGAAGCGCTACCAGAGTGATGGGGGAACCCCAGCAATGCGAACCGTCGCCAGTTGAAAGCGGCGCGCTTCGGTCTTAGGCGCCCCCTCGCACGTCAGGCGCTGCATCCTGAGACCTCCGAAATCACCCAATCCGCGCCCGATGCATTCCTTGCATCTGCCATGCGACGAGGCTTCCGAATGTGACTTGGCTTATAATCAAAGTGTCTAAGCGGTCACGTGCCTCGACATCCTTTATCGTTCGGCGTCAACCGCGCGCCACTCCACCGTCGCGTCATCGAGCCGCGCCTTGAGCTCCGGAGACAGAACGGTCGTCACAGCGGCGATGCTGTCAGCAAGTTGATCAGGCCGGCTCGCGCCTACAATCGGCGCGGTCACCGCAGGGTTTGCCAATACCCAGGCAACCGCGAGCGTAGTCAAAGAAATCCCGGCGTCCTGTGCGATACCGTTCAGTGTTTCGACTGCCGTAAACTCACGGTCATGCCAGTACCGCGCCCGATACATCTCTGCTGCATTGCCCAGAGTAAACCGCGTGCCTTCTGGTGGCGCATTGACGTTTCGGTGCTTGCCGGTGAGCAGCCCACCCGCCAACGGATTGTACGGGATAACCGCGACCCCTTCTTCTTCGCAGAGCGGCAGCAGATCACGCTCGAAGGTCCGAAACAGAAGGTTGTACCGCGGTTGCACAGAGGCAATGCGCACCAGGCTTTTCAGTTCCGTACGACCAATCGCGCGGGCAAGCCTGTGTGCCTGCCAATTCGAAACGCCGATATAGCGTGCCTTTCCACTTTGCACGATCCGGTCTAGCGCCTCCAGTGCCTCATCAATCGGCGTTACAGGATCGAAACCGTGCAGCTGATATAGGTCGACATAGTCAGTGCCGAGCCGCTGCAGTGAGCCTTCGATAGCTTCGATGATATGTTTGCGGGACATACCCTGGTTCCATGGCTGTGGACCCATGCGCCCCACGCATTTAGTGGCCAGGATGAATTGCTGGCGCCTCCCCTTGAGCCAGCCGCCAATGATCCGTTCCGTCCGACCGACCGTGGTCAAGTCTCCACCAAGCGGATAGACGTCGGCTGTATCCAGAAAGTCGATACCACTTTCGGCGGCCCGATCAAGAATCGCATGACTTTGAGCTTCGTCACATTGCAGCCCGAATGTCATCGTGCCGAGGCACAGCCGCGAGACGCGCAAGCCACTGCGTCCGAATGTTATATGTTTCATGGAGCTTTCACCTTTCTCATTGGAAACCCTAACCGCCGCGCAGCGACCTTTGTATCCCAAGCGGCGGGCGAGTGACACTCCCTGTCTGATATCCTGTCGCAACGTGGGCCACATCGTGCGACCGCCACTGTCGCGCCTGATGTCTCGCACATGTTCAGGTGCTCTGCTCCAAAGCTGCTTCGGCGGCACTAAAGGCGACCGGGGCTGTTTCAGGAAACAGCATCAGCGCCACCTGCCCGATCCCTACCGCCGCTACCAGGTACCAGGCCGGTGCCATGGTGCTGCCGCTGACATGAATGAGCCAGGTAATCACAAGCTGGGTACTGCCTCCGAACACGGCGATGGCAAATGAATAAATTGTTCCAAATGCCATCGCCCGAACGTGCTGCGGCAGGGCCTCACTCAATCCTGCCGTGAACGGCCCCAGGATGAAAGACTTGCTCATGCCGAGAAGACCCATACCGGCGATCAGGGCAAAGTCGGAGCGGACGCTCGTAACCCATACGAAGAGCGGGATAATGGCCATCAGAAATATGAGGTTCCCGTACACGTAGACCGGCTTGCGACCAATTCTGTCGGAAAGCTTTCCGCACAGAATGAGGCTCGGAATTGACAGGGCCGCGCTCATCAGCTGAGCCGCAAATCCTGCCTGGGCCGACATGTGTAACGCGTTTTGCGCAAACGTGACCGCGTACACTGAGACGTATGCGGCAATGGTGATCGAGCCCCACACAGCTGTGCCGAGCACAGCAATCCGCTTGTAGCTTGTTGGCGCGGTTCGCGTTTCCCGCGCGGCCTCGGACAGGTGCAGGGTCTCCGGCATGTCCCGCCGCATCCAGAGCCCATAGGGCACGACTGCCGCGCCAAGCAGCACCACAATCCGCCAGCCATAAGCGGAAGCAAGTCCGGCCGGCAGAGCTGCGTTGAGCCCGAAGCCAAGCAGACTGAGAACGAGAACAGATGCCGCCTGGGTGCCACCCTGAAATGAGGCGATAAAGCCGCGCCGTCCAGGCGGGGCTGCCTCGACGAGAAAGGCCGTATTGGAGCCAATTTCCCCGCCGACGGAAAAGCCCTGAGCCAGGCGCGCGACAATCATGAGAACCGGAGCAGAAAGACCTATCGCGGAGTAAGATGGGATCAATGCCATCAGCAGCATCGAGCATCCCATCATCACAAAACTGAGCGCCATGGCGGGTTTGCGTCCCGCCCGGTCAGCATAGCGACCAATGACAATGGCGCCAATCGGTCGCGTCAGAAAGCCTGCCCCAAAGGTCGCCAGCGACCCCATGAGACTGAGATAGGCGCTGCCAGACGGAAAGAAGGCGTGGCCGATCTGGATCGCAAACAGACCGTAGGCAAAGAAATCATAAAATTCGAGCGCATTTCCAATCGTAGCGGCAGCAATATGGCGGCGTTCAAGCCGGACCTTTCCGCTTGTTTCGTCAAGCAATGTCTGCGCCCTCATCCACTCCGATCATATCAGCACGGACAAATCGGCCGATGCAATGAGCATATTGATTCCGCTTCTCCAAAGTGACCCTTTGCCCGCTTCGCAGCTCAACTTTTGCCCCCCTAGCAGCCTGACGACTTTTCCCGAGCACCTTCGCGTGAAGAGTGCATTGGTAATCAGCAGATAAACCGTTCCGAGGTAGCGTTCCACATCGGCCAGGTGCCGACGGTTTGCCCTGTCCCTCCTCCGAGCAGGAGGCGGCATCGAAATCGCATGATATCAAGCGCGCACCAATGATGAGCGCATCTGCCCGTGACGGGCTTCGCTCGATATAGATGCCCTCACATCAAAATCGATATGAAAGGGATCAAGGCTCGCCGATTCTCTGAAACTGAAGCTCGTGGAGAGTGCGATAGATACCTCCGCGCGCCAACAGCTCCGGGTGTGTCCCCACTTCGCGCACCATTCCATCAGAAAGCACAATCACACGATGGGCATCCTTGATGGTCTGGAGGCGGTGGGCGATGATGATCGACGTTCGTCCGTCGGTCAGCCTACGCAGGGCATCCTGGATCACGAGTTCTGTTTCTGTGTCGATACTGGCCGTCGCCTCGTCCAGCACCAGAACTTCGGGATTCATCGCCAGGACGCGCGCAAAAGCCAGTAGTTGTCGCTGACCGTGACTAAGATTGCGGCCACGCTCGTTAAGAGGCGTGTCATAGCCCTGCGGCAACTGACGAATGAAGGCGTCCGCATGAACAAGGCGAGCCGCGCTTTGCGCATCTTCACGCGATATATTTGGATCGCCCAGGGCGATATTGTCATAGACGCTTCCGGAAAAGATGTGAAAATCCTGTAGCACAACACCGATCCGGGTCCGGATATCGCCAGGTTTGACATTCATGATGTCGATGCCGTCGAGAAATATTTGGCCTGGAGCAACATCGTAAAAGCGACATAGCAGACGGATCAGTGAAGATTTACCAGACCCCGTTGGACCAACGATCGCAATCCGCTCACCAGGAGAGATCGTGAAGCTAACATCGCGCAAAATCGGATAGTTCTCGTCATAGCCAAAGGTGAGGTGACGGAACTCGACTCGTCCGGATAGCTCGGTTGGCAGTGGTACGGGATGTTCCGGCTCATGCAGCGCATCTTTCCAGTCGAGCGCCTGAAGAATTCGTTCGCCGCTCGCCATCGCACGGAAGACCACGTTCCACTGTTCACCCATAGCGACAATCGGCTGGAACAGCATGTCCAGGAACTGGGTAAACAGAATCAGGCTTCCGATGGTGATTTGGCTATGGAGCACGAGCCTGCCCCCACCCCAGACGATGACACACAAACCAATGAAGCTTAGGCTACTGATAAGCGGGCCATAGAAGCTTTCTATCGCGAAGGCGCGGTTCAGGCTTGTCATGTTATCGCGATTGATCGCGCTGTAGCGGGCGAAGTTCTCACGTTCGCGCCCGTAAAGTTGCACGATTTCGATTCCAGAGAGATTTTCCTGCAGATTTTCATTAAGCCGTGAGACACTCTGACGGACTATGCGGTAGAGCGGACGTGACATTCTGCGGAAGACCCAGGTGAACAGGCCCGCAACAGGAAGAATTGGGAGCAGTTCAAGCGTGAGCCATGGTGACAAGGTCAGCATGATCGAGATTGCGACGAAGAACGGCACGAATTGCCCAAAGAGCTGTCCGAAGCCTGCGAAGAGCTCGAACAGGGTCTCCACATCATTGGCGATCCGCGTCATCACCCGTCCCACAGCGACCCGGTCATAGAAACTCGATGGAAGCCGTTCAAGATGGGCAAACAGATCGCGTCTGAGGTCACGCAGCGTATTGAGCACGACGCGGCTGAGTGCAACGCCAAAGGCGTAGGTAAATCCAGCGCGCAAGAGAACCCAGATGAGGTAGAGTACACATGCTGCATAGAGCGGAGTGACCCCAAGGTGCGCCGCAATCCAGCCGTTGAGTGCACGCTGACCAAGGTCAGCGAGACCCGGTCCGTGTGATTTGAGTGCGATCTCGTCCACCAGGACGCGACTGAGCACCGTTGGTGCCAGAACTGCACAAAGGGCCGAGACCAGAACAAAGGCAACAGCCGCAACCGCCTGCCAGCGATATGGCCGCATCCATTTGAGGAGACGCAGGATTTGGCGCGTGTCCAGGCTTTTGCCGTATAAGTCGTCATCGAATGCGCTGCGCAGGCGCGCCGACGGACTTTTTACCTCGGCCGCCACGCTCATTGGCCTGCCTCCGGCAGGGTGACCCCGTGGGCCCTAAGACGATCTGCCTCACGCTCGGTACGCCGGCCCTGGACGCGGGAAAACATTGCGTAAGCGCCATTACGCGCCATCAATTCGGCATGTGTCCCGAATTCGCCGATGCGACCGTTATCCAGCACGAGGATCCGGTCGGCATGGCGGGCTGTCGAAACCCGGTGGCTGACTAGTATTGTCGTGCGCCCCCCGCGCAAGGCCTTGAGACGACCTAAGATGTGCTCTTCGGTTTCAGTATCGACGCTCGAGAAGCAGTCGTCGAGCAGGAGCACGGGGGTATCGCGGATGAGGCCCCGGGCCAGGCTCGCGCGCTGCTTCTGCCCCCCGGAGAGCGTCACGCCCCGTTCCCCGACCAGGGTACGAAACCCATCCGGAAAATTGTTGATGGTATCTTCCAGATCGGCGGCTTCGGCCACAGACCGGATTTCGGCCATATCCCGTTTTGGGTTGTCGTAGGCAATATTATGACCGAGCTCGTCGGCGAAGAGGATCGGATCCTGTGGTACCAACGCGATCTGGCTACGCACTTGCTCCAGCGGTAGCAGACGGATGTCACGCCCGTCGAGATAGACCGTTCCCGGTGGCGGATCGAGCAGACGTACCATCATACGCAACAGCGTAGACTTTCCCGCTCCGACACGGCCAAGTATCGCGATCATCTCCCCCGGTTTGATCTCGAGAGAAAGGTTTTGAAGCGCGGCATGCCCGTCACCGTCGTCGGGGGCTATGGCCGTGGCGCCGCGGCTGAGCCGCTGCTCGCGACCGGATGCCCGACGCGGATAGAAGAAGGTCAAATGCTGAATTGTGATTCCGCCGCCTACATGTTCCAGTGGAGCAGCATCCGGGGCATCGCGGATTTCCGGCTCGTAGTCCAGAACCTCAAACAGGCGTGCCGCAGCCGAAGCCCCGCGTTGGAAGAGTGACACCATCTGTCCGGATTGCTGCATCGGCGCTACGATCAAGGCCAGATAAAGAACAAACGCGGTGAAGGTACCGACGCTCATCGCTCCGTGCAGCACCGACCAGCCGCCATACCCCATAATGATCACGGTGGCGACGCCAGTAAAAGCCATCATCCAGGCGTTGAGTCCGGTGTTCAGCAGCGTCATACGGAAGTAATAGTCTGCGTAGGAAGTCGAAAGCGCCTCGAAGCGCGCGATTTCGCGGTCCTCCTGCGCATGGGTCTGGATCGTACGGATACCGTTCAGATTCTCCTGGACCATCTCCGACAGTGTCGAGAAGCCCTCCTGCACACGCAGCGATTGGCGGAAGATATGGGAGGACAGAATAAAGCCGACCAAGGCGATAAAGGGCATCACGGGCAACAGCCACAGTGTCAACTGTGCCGACAGCGTCAACATGAAGCCAAACGCTACGAGCCCGGAAAATCCAAGAACGATGACCGTACGGGTCCCCAGGCTGACGAGTTGCCGTACAAGATTGAGATCATTGATGGCCCGGGCCATCAAATCTCCGGTCGCAAAGCGGGCAAAAAACTTGGATCCCTGTTGCTCAAGATGCCAGTAGAGCCGCTCACGGATCCTCGAACCGACACGAACGCCAACTTCGCGCACATATTTGCGGCCAAACGCAACCGTGACGTAGCGCGCGAGCACCAGTCCAAGTATGCCCACAATGGGCCCGACCAGTGCCAAACTGTGGTCTGCAATTCGGTTCACACCCAGGCGCACGAAAAGGGGGACGCCTGCCTCAAGGCCCCTCCCCAGGCCTAGGGGATTCACACATCTTTTTAGCCATTTGCTAGCAACCAGCCCTCTTTCATGGCGTCGAACCGTTGTAGGCCGATGTGCATGACCTTTGTGCCTGGTGGTGAGTAATAGCAATGCCAGCCACCGAGGCGCCCGATAATCCACGCCGCCCAAGCCAGACTGCTTTTCGGGTACGGATTTTGTTGCTTTTCGGTTTTGCCTTCCATCTTTTTGTTTGCCATCTCGAGGATAGGCTGGTCTTCCCTGTCAAAGCCGTCGGTCAGTTTTTGATGTGTGCTGCCATCACGTGCGCGCACCAACTGAATGGAACGAGAAGCGGCGATCAAAGC
>JBMFWV010000069.1:0-17920 GCA_049964915.1 Rhizomicrobium sp. | reverse complement strand
CTATCGGGCGACACGGGGTCGGACAGCTAAGCACCGAAAAAAGCCCATTTCACGGGCTTTTTCGAGATGATCTCGGACGTTGATGTACGTGGAGGGAGAGTATATTGGCGGACAGGGAGGGATTCGAACCCTCGAAACGGCTCATCACCGTTTACACACTTTCCAGGCGTGCGCCTTCAACCGCTCGGCCACCTGTCCACGTCCGGGAGGCTAGCCTCTGCCGGGAGGGGCGGGAATATACCTAGTTGGATCGGTACGGCAAGCGCTACCTGGCGGTTCTATGAGCGCCTTCACTTTAAAATGCCGCCCTTTGCACTTTGAGTAGTGATGATCCCGAAACCTTTACCTTCACGCTGCAAACCCGACAATCCGTTACTGGGAGGATCCTTCGGAGGCCGCCGTAGCCCGGAGCATGGCGCGTTCACGCCAAATCAGGCGCAGGTTGCGGCTGTAAACCACCAGACCGGTTGTCTGCCCAAGGATAAGCGCGGCGCTGCCAAGATGAACGGCATAAGCGGTCATTACGATACCGCCGAAGAGGCTGACATACCAAAAGCTTACGGGAATAACGCTGCGCCCTTCCACCTCGCTTTTGTACCACTGGATTATGAAACGGGAAGCAAACAGACCCTGTGCCCCAAGGCCTACTAACGCCCAGGTATGATCAACCGTGAACCAATTTGCCATGGCTGCACCCATCAGAGTTCCTCGGTCTTCAATGCGCCACCACGAAAGCGGTGCTGTAGCCAGCGAACCCCTATGAGATCGGTGATGCCGACCAGCGCGCGGTCCCAAACACCATATTTTGAACTTCCATGAAGTCGAGGACGATGCGAGACGTTCACATAGTGAACCGCGTAGCCCTCGCGCAGCATCAACGTTATTAGGTAGCGATGCATGTGGTCGAAATAGGGCAGAGCCATGAACGCGGTACGCCGAAATGCCTTAAGGCCGCATCCCGTGTCCACTGCTCCATCTCTTAGGATGCAGTTGCGAAAACGATTTGCGAACCGTGACGCCAGACGCTTTGCCCACTTGTCCTGGCGCCGCACACGGGTTCCGGCGACCAGGCCGAGGCCAGCACCTCCGTCGCGTATCTCTGCAAGCAGCTTGGGTAGGTCGGCGGGGTCATTCTGGCCGTCGCCGTCCAGGGTTGCAATGATCTCGCCTCTAGCTGCGTTAACGCCTGTTCTCAGCGCGCGGCTTTGCCCTGCGTTGCGCTCATGCCGAAGAATTCGCAAGTGCGGGACTTCCGGCTTCAGTTGGCTCAAGGCATTTGATGTCCCGTCGGTTGAGCCATCATCGACAAAGATGATTTCATAGGAACGTTCCTGTGCAAGCGCAGCTGTGATCTCTCGGACCAGCGTCCCAACATTTTGTACCTCGTCTTTGACGGGTACGACGATACTGAGCGCCATTGTCATGGATTATCTTGTCCGTCCCTTTATGAAACTCCAGCCCAATCAGTCAGTCGCTGAGGGCGGATACGGCAAGGTATGGCCGCTTCGGCCTTATACCGGGACTAAGCCCCCGGCAATAGACCGAATAACCCTCGCCATGTTAGGGCCCTGGCTGGACTGTTCCGGCCAAAGGACAGGGCTATGCTAAACATTCAGCCTGGCCCCTTCTGTCCCTGTCCTCAGGTTCGGTAAGGGGTGTCAATTTAAGGGGACTTACTTTGGCGGGCGAAATTGTTCCAGTTGGACCTCTGAGCGCAGGTTTGTGGGATCGGCTTGCTAGCCGCCCGTTCACCGTGCTCCTCCTGATCTGCCTCCTGGCATGGCTTCCCGGCTTCTTCAGTCTTCCGGTGCTTGACCGTGATGAAGCGCGCTTTGCTCAAGCATCCAAGCAGATGGTCCAGAGCGGCGACTGGATCAACATTCGCTTCGGTCAGGAACCACGTTACAAGAAACCTGCGGGGATCTACTGGCTCCAAGCGACTGCCACGAAGGTGCTTGGGCGGCCACCCTACACCGCGATTTGGACTTACAGATTGCCATCCTTGCTAGGGGCGATGGCCGCGGTCCTTCTCACGTTCTGGTGTTTTCGGGCGCTCGCGCCTCCCAAGGCCGCGCTTGGCGCAGCCCTGCTGTTGGGCTTGTCGCTGGCCGTCAGCGCTGAAGCTCATATCGCGAAGACTGATGCCGTACTTTTGGCCTGCACTGTGGCGGCGCAGGGTATCGCCTTGAGGATCTATCTTCGCGCACGAGCCAAGGCGGCGTCTCTTTCCCTACCTCTCATTTTGCTGGGTTGGGCGGCTGTGGCTGTGGGCATCCTGATAAAAGGTCCTGTAATCGTTGGGGTGTTGGCGCTAAGTGCACTCTCTGTCTCACTTTGGGACCGGAATTGGGAGTGGCTTAAGCAGTGCCGGCCCGGCCTTGGCATTGCTTTGGTTGTCGTACTCGTTGCGCCATGGCTCATTGCCATTGGTATCGTCAGTCACGGCCAATTTTTCGTGCGCGCTTTAGGTCATGATTTTGCCGCCAAGCTCGCCAACGGACAGGAAGGGCATGGTGCTCCGCCAGGCTATTATATACTTCTCAGTACGATTACGCTTTGGCCTGCAACGATTGGTGTTCTGCCCGGGTTAAGTCGCGCGTTCGCATCGCGTGACAAGCCCGCAGTGCGATTCGTTTTGTCATGGACGGTCGCAAACTGGCTCTTGTTTGCGCTGGTGCCCACCAAGCTTCCACATTACATCCTTCCGATTTATCCACCTCTAGCAGCACTTTCCGGA
Organism: Rhizomicrobium sp.; assembly: GCA_049964915.1. GTDB lineage: Bacteria > Pseudomonadota > Alphaproteobacteria > Micropepsales > Micropepsaceae > Rhizomicrobium. The sequence goes on along the minus strand of JBMFWV010000069.1, from coordinate 15,183 downwards.
CTTTGGCTGGCAGATATTGGTCCGCGCGGAAGATGGGAAAGCGTCCTTCGAAAAGCGGCTGCAATTCAGTTTGCTGTGGGCGCAACCATCTTGGGTATCGTCATCAGTTATGCGCCCATGCGGTACGGCGAGGGCTCACCAATATGGTTACTGGGGTTGAGCGCGGTTGGAATTGTGGTTGCCGTCTTCTCAGCATATCAGCTGTGGCAAGAGCAACGTGGTATGGCGCTTGTGGCAGCGGTACTGGCCGCCTTGATCTTTTACCCCAGTTTGATGTGGGGTACGGCACCCAGGTTACAACGCATCTGGCTATCCCCGCGGCTAGCCAGGATCGTCGATAGGGAGCGCCGTCCGGGTGATCCGCCGATCATCGTCAGCGGTTATGATGAGCCGAGTGTGATTTTTTTACTCGGCACCAACACGCGGATTGAGAATGGCGCGCGGGCGGCGCGCATCGCTGCGCAATCCGGTGGACTGGTCCTTGTTGACCAATATCAGCGGGCAGCTTTTCTTGAGCAGATCGCCGAAAGTCATGCGCAGATTCGAGTTGAAGGTATTGTTAAAGGCATAAACTATTCACACGGACGCAAGGAAACCATTACTGTTTATCGGGTTACAGGATGAAATCCGTGCTGCGCATGCCTGAGCGGCAGACCGTGTGGATCGCCGTCTGCGCTGTTGGCATTATTACGACTATCCGGGTGTGGCTTCTTATCATAACGCCGTTGCAGCTTTATCCTGACGAGGCGCAATATTGGTGGTGGGCCCAGCATCCAGCTCTAGGCTATTTCTCTAAACCGCCTTTGATCGCCTGGTGCATCTGGCTGGTCACTCATGTTTTTGGTCGATCAGTCTGGGCCATTCGTCTTGCTTCGCCATTGCTCCATGCGGGTACAGCCCTTCTAATCTATGCCATTGCCGAACTCTTGGGCGGGCGGCGTCTGGCCTTGTGGAGCGCGCTGGCCTACGCGACGCTTCCCGGTGTTGCCTATTCATCTGGCCTGATGACCACCGATGTACCGCTCCTTTTTTTCTGGGCACTGGCTCTTTATGGCCTTTTGAGGGCGTTGGCGGAGCGTGGTTGGCGCTGGACAGCCATATGCGGCGCGGCGATTGGATTAGGCATCCTCGCCAAATACGCCATGCTCTTCTTTGTTGTGGGGCTGCTTTTAGCGGCAACGATGTCAGTCAAAATACGGAAATTTGTCATCGGCCGGCGTGGTCTCTTGGCTGCAGCAATCGCGATGATACTGATCTCCCCCAATGTCTACTGGAATTGGCACCATCATTTTTTGACATTCGCGCATACCGCCGCCGATGCCGATTGGGGCGCCGCCAGCTACAGCGTGAGCAATATGCTCTATTTCATGGCGGGACAATTTGGCGTGTTCGGTCCGCTGCTGATGGCTGGCTTTCTGATCGCGCTTTGGCGTCTCCGGGCCCCAAACCAACGGTCTGAAACCGAACTCTTGCTTGCCGTGATAGCGCTCCCGCCCCTTCTGGCGATGCTTGTGCAAAGTTTTATCTCGGTAGCCAACGCCAACTGGGCGGCACCGACATATATTTCTGCCACACCTCTGGCGGTGATGATGCTGATGGAGGCGCCATGGGCCCTGCTGGGATCCCTCGTTGTCGATGTGGCTGCCATGCTTTTGCTGTGGCTGGTTCTCATCTGGCCGGGTGCCGCCAGCGCGCTGGGACAGGCCAACGCCTTCAAGCGTGAGGAGGGTTGGAGGCAACTGGGCCAACAGATCATCGCTGCGGCTCGCGCCCACCGCTATGACGTGATTGCGGCGGCCAACCGGTCATTGCTGGCAGAGCTGACTTATTATGCGCCTTCCGGGCCGGCGCCGTTACGGGCTTGGGAGGGAAACGGGGTCGTCGCTAACAGCTTTGATATGACCATGCCTCTCTCGCGGCATGATGGCGATGTCCTGTTGGTGCTGCTTCCACAGGAAGTGGGGGCGGTATTGCCCAGCTTCGAATCAGCCCGGCTCGTCCGGAAGCTCCAGATCCCTGTTGGTGGTGGCATCACCCGTACCGTGATGCTCTATGAGGCGCGTAGCTTCAAGATCAGTCTTCGTCCGTAACAGGAATTCGTCACAATGTTTGGGCAGGCAGCGGCAATCTCGTTGCCCGTCCACCGCGCGATTGATGTCCCCCAGTAGGGACCGAGTGAATTGTAGGGAAGAGATCAGTTTGATGTTTGCTTAAACGCACCTTGCTAAGCTTTTTTGCGGACGGGGGAGGGAGGTGTGATTAGTAGTGCTTTTTTATTTGAACAGTCTTCAATAAAACTGGTAAAAGTCATGACGAATTATTTATTCCATTTGGGCGGATCACAGTATTCGATACGTTTCTCTTGACGAATTGCGGAGACTGCATAAATATCCGAGCCAACGACGGTGCCGTGCGACGCTGGGCCAATGGGGTTCGGAGCTGCGGTGCCCGATCAAGGAGCCACGCGAGACCACAATGAGTCTCCATCTGGTTCGGGGACACGATCTTAGGCCCCCGTCGCGGCAAGCCCGCAATCATCCAATCATCAGCGAACAAAACATCGATCTACAGAAGGCAGCGGCAACAGCAAAGCTTGGGTCGCAACGCTTTCCGGTGAGCGATACAAGTAAGCGCTTCTACCGTCGGTTCTGGCCTGACAGTGGTCCGGGGGAGTGGAACGATTGGCACTGGCAGTTCCGCAGTCGCATTCGGACCCCGGAAGAGTTGGCGCGGATTTTCAGGTTGTCTGCTGACGAACATGAGGCGGTCACAAACCACAAGGGCCCGCTTCCTGTCGGCATAACGCCCTATTATGCGTCCTTGATGTCGTTGGAGAACCCGCAGGAGCCTCTGCGGCGTACGCATGTCATGACGGGTAAGGAAGCCCTGCGTCTCCCTGGCGAAGCCGATGATCCGCTGGGTGAGGATCACGACACCGTAGTGCCGGGATTGGTGCACCGCTATCCAGATCGCGTACTGTTTCTGACGACGGGCACATGTTCCACCTATTGTCGTTATTGTACCCGAGCACGGGCAGTCGGAAATCCCGGCGGCGAGTACCAGTTTTCCCCAAAGCAGTGGGAACAGGCTCTGGCCTATCTGGCCGATCACACGGAAGTCCGTGATGTTCTCCTGTCTGGGGGTGATCCGCTCTCGATCGCCGATGACAAGCTCGACTGGCTGCTAACCCGCTTGCGCGCCATTCCTCATATCGAATTCCTGCGCATTGGTACGAAGATGCCGGTGGTTTTACCGCAGCGCATCACTCGCAGCCTGGTGAAAATGCTGAAGCGGCATCACCCATTGTGGATGAGCATTCATGTAACCCATCCGCATGAGCTGACGTTGGAAGTGACGGAGGCCTTTGGCCGTTTGGCGGATGCTGGAATTCCCCTCGGCAGTCAGACGGTCCTGCTTAAGGGTATCAATGATGACATAGATGTCATGAAACCCCTGATGCAGGGTCTCCTGAAGCGTCGGGTCAAGCCCTACTATCTCTATCAATGTGATCCCATCCGAGGGTCAGGGCATTTCCGCACCAGTGTTGAAAAGGGGTTAGAAATCATTGACGGGCTGCGGGGCCACACCACGGGCTATGCCTGTCCGCAATTTGTCATTGACGCCCCTGGCGGTGGCGGCAAAATTCTGATGGCACCCAATGCAGTGGTTGGTCGCGATGGCGATGATCTGCTGCTGCGCAACTTTGAGGGTGCGGTCTACCGCTATCCCGATCCCGAGGGGCGTATTGGCTCAGATGCCGTGCGCCTTGCTGCGGAGTAGTCCATGCATATCGCTGTTACCTATGACTTGCGTAAAGACTATCTGGCGCTGGGCTACAGCGAAGAGGAAACGGCAGAATTTGACAGTGATCTGACAGTGGAGGCGCTTTGTGGGTCTCTAAGCGCGTTAGGATACGAACCGGTGCGGATCGGAAATATCCGCGCGCTGGTGATGCGCTTGGCGGCAGGTGAGCGCTGGGATGCGGCCTTCAACATCTGCGAGGGCCTCAAGGGGGTGTCTCGAGAGGCCCAGGTTCCGGCTCTGCTCGAAGCGTACGATATCCCTTACGTGTTCTCTGACCCGCTCACCCTTGCGCTGTCCCTGGATAAGGCGATGGCCAAGCGCGTCGTCGCATCCCATGGTGTGCCCACCGCGGATTTTGCCGTGATCGAGCAGGAGGGTGAGGTTGACCAGATCACCTTGCCTTACCCGCTCTTCGCCAAGCCGGTTGCCGAGGGCTCGGGAAAGGGAGTTGATGCCCATTCTCTGGTGCGTAACCGGGACGAACTTGCCCACACAGTGAGAGAGCTTTTTCGTCGCTTTCAACAGCCGGTGCTAGTGGAAACCTATCTGTCGGGACGCGAGTTTACCGTTGGCATAACCGGTACGGGCGCGCTTGCGGAAGTACTCGGAGTCACTGAGATCCGCCCATTGCCCAATTATGTCGGTCACGGTTACGGCCTCGCCAACAAGGAAACCGGCTGGGAAGACAAGGTCGAGATCCTTCTGGCCGATCCGGCTAATGCCGCTCAGGCTGCTGAAGTAGCTCTGGCGGCGTGGCGGGCGCTGCGCTGTCGCGACGGTGGGCGGGTAGATATTCGTTGCGACGGTGCTGGCAAGCACCATTTCATCGAAGTCAATCCGCTAGCAGGCATCCGACCACATCACTCAGATCTCTGTCTGATGGCCGACAAGAAGGGCATCTCCTATCGGGAGTTGATCTCCCGCATTATGGCATCCTTTGAGCAGCGTCAGCCGCACCTCAAGCGTCGCGCTGCAGCTTGACGCGAATGCGAATTCTCGTCCTGCATTCCCGTGTTGATGCAACTGCCCGTCCCGATGAATTGGACACGCTTGCCGTGGCCGATGCGGTATGCGCCGCCTTACACCAGAACGGTCACAGTGTGACCCGCGCGGCCTTTGTGCCGCAACAACTGGATGCGCAGCTTGATGACTGCGACCTCGTCTTCAATCTGGTTGAAAGCGTTGATGGGCAGGACGAACTATGTGCCATGATCCCTGCACTGCTTGAGAAGCGCGGGGTACCATTTACCGGAGCATCGGCAGCAGCCATCCAGGTCACCTCTGACAAGCCAGCAACCAAACGCATACTGCGGGCGGTGGGGATTTCTACGCCAGACTGGTACGAAGGTCCCAATTGGGTGGGGCTCGATGGCTCACGCCGCTATATCGTCAAGTCGGCGACGGCGGATGCTTCACTTGGGTTGGATGACGGTGCGGTGGTCATTGGCTCAGGCGTCGGTGCGCGGGCAGAGGTCTGCAGGAGACGCTTTGGCGGCCGCTGGTTTGCAGAAGCCTTTGTTGACGGGCGTGAATTCAATATTGCGCTGATTGAAGACCATTCCGCTGTCAAGGTCTTACCGTTGGCTGAAATGCGCTTCGTTGACTGGGATGAGCGACGCCCGCGCATCGTCGGATATGGGGCGAAGTGGCACACGGAAGATCCCGCCTTCCGTGCCACCGAACGCCACTTTGGCTGCGAGAACTTGGAGCCGGAGCTGGCCGCAAGCCTGCGCATGATCGCTAACCGGTGTTGGGAGATTTTCGGGCTTTCCGGCTACGGGCGCATCGACCTGCGCTTGGATTCTTGCGGAGAGCCATATGTTCTTGAACTCAACTGCAACCCCTGCCTATCGCCAGAGGCCGGCTTTGCCGCGGCTGCCCGCCAGGCTGGGTATGATTATTGCCAGATCATCGATCATATTGTCCGGGCAAGCATTCTATGAACCAGTTTCGTAACGAACTTAAGGCAGGGGATGAGGCCAGTATCGCCGCACTCGTGACGCGCACAGGTGTCTTCAGCAATGAAGAAATTGCCATTGCGCGAGACCTAGTCAGGGAAACGCGTTTAGGTATGCCAGGCGCGGATTATCTATTTCTGATTGCTGATGGTATGGCACAGATTGACGGCTATACCTGTTATGGTCGCATTCCGGCAACCGATAACCGCTATGAGCTCTACTGGATCGCAGTGGATCCAGGCAGCCATCGTCATGGACTGGGACGTGCCCTGCTCGTGGCGAGCGAGCAAGATGTACGCAGGCGGGGCGGCACACACCTGTTTGCAGAGACATCTACCCGGGAGGATTATGCGCCAGCGCGGCGCTTTTACAGGGCCAATGGCTATAGCTTCTACGCCGAGGTGCCGGATTTTCACGCGGATGGCGATGGACTGGCCATTTTCGGCAAGCGGCTATAGCACGGGTTCCGCTTCCACCACGGTTGGTCGTCGCAACTGTCGTTCTCGCCAGATGATAAAAAGTCCTGACGCAATTACGATGGCGGCACCCAGCATGACCCAGAAATTTGGTATTTCGGCAAACAGATACCAGCCAAGTGCGACAGCCCAAATCATCGACATATAGTCAAAGGGTGCAAGCAGTGATGGTTCGGCATAGCGATAGCTGAACGTCATGCCAATTTGTCCGAGCCCGCCGAGAATGCCACTTACCACCAGCCAAAGAGTTGCCTCCCAGCTAAGGGGGACGCGGTCAAACACCATGCTAAATCCGCCAACGAGTGAACAGGTCAACATGAAGTAAAAGACGATTGTTTCGCCACGTTCGGTCTGATGCATGGAGCGGATGAGGACGACAACTACTGCGCTGAGAAAGGCTCCGCTGAGGGCAAGGAATGCGCCTGTGGAGGAGCCAAAATGGGCCAGACCGCTCAAGCCTCCATGTGGTGCCAGCATCACCAAGACACCGAGAAATCCCACTGCAACTGCACTCCACCGGCGCGGACCCACTTTCTCGCGAAGAACGAGCGCTGCCAGTACGACTGCAAAAATGGGACTGGCAAAGCCGAAGGCCGTCAGGGCAGCCAAGGGCAGCATGGCAAGGGCCGTGAAGTTCAGAAACATCGATGACACGCCAACCAGAGAGCGCATCGCATGCACCAGTGGCCGCCGGGTACGGATAGTGGCGCGTAGCCCGATGGTCCGTGAGGAAAGCAGCAGAACTGGAATCAGGGCAAAGAAGGCACGGAAGAAAATCTCTTCTCCGACCGGGATGGAGCCGGCGAGGCGCAAGGTGGCGTACATCAACGAAAAGCAGATGGTCCCGCCGAGCTTGAGGGCTACGCCTCTACCAGATACGTTACTCACAGCCAGCCCTTCTGCTTGGTCACAAGGCAGGGAATAATTGCCGTGCTGATGAATTGATTTTCGTCCATGGCAGGATCACTGCGGAGCTGCCAGTTGGCGGAGTCTCCGCAAGAGGTACGTCGGGTGGCGACGCTCGTGCTGAACCGCAGAGGCAGGTTTGGGGTCTCAGGCATCATCTATAAGGGTTGCTTTGATCGATCATGGTTTGTCGGGAATGGACGCCTTGGGACGAGGGGGGGGCATCCGCATAAGGTGGTGATTCAGCAAGGACGCACTATAGACCTTCGTGACCACGCAGCCGCTCCAGACAATCATGATTGCCTTGCACCCGGTGCCCAGCTGCGCTGCCCAAGAGGGCATTCCGGCTAACGCGATTGAGCCGCCTGGTCAGGTCCGCCTTACGTCCAGGAGCTCTACTTCCCCTGTGTTCAGCCGGCAAGGGATCATTGTGAGCCACTTGGAAGGCCCGAGGGGAGTTGGCGACGGAGCTTGTTGCCCCCCCATGGTCCGGACGGTTGCGCCGGGCCGTAGCACCGTTGTCCGGCGTTCCGATGAGCATACCGGGCACTTTTGTGCGGAGCGCTTGATCGTGACGCGACGCGCTAAGGCCGGCGTGTTATGTCTTATACCGAGAGACGTTGAGCAAATCGGACATGCACAGTCTTCCCAAGCCCACGGATATCGAGGCTGCAGCTTTGCGCCTTGCTCCCTATGCGCAGCTCACCCCGGTGTTGGAAAGCCGGGCTCTAAACGCGCGGATGGGCTGTCGGGTCTTGCTCAAGGCGGAAATGTTCCAACGCACTGGCTCGTTCAAATTTCGCGGAGCCATGAATTTTCTCCTGCAGCTGCCTGGGGACGCCCGCGCGCGGGGTGTTGTCGCCTTTTCCTCGGGCAATCATGCCCAAGGCGTGGCTGCAGCTGCGGCCGAACTTGGACTGGCTGCAACCATTGTCATGCCCAAGGATGCGCCTGTGGCCAAAATTGCGGGCACCAGGGCTTTTGGCGCCCGCGTCGTTTTTTATGACCGTCAGAGTGATGATCGTGAAGCCATTGCGCGCCGCATAGTTGATCAAACTGGTGCGGCCTTGTTGCGCCCGTTCGATGATGCGGCGGTGCTAGCGGGCCAGGGCACGGTCGGGCTGGAATTTGCTCAACAGGCTGCGGAGGCTGGGGTCACTTTGGACCACGTAGCGGTACCCTGCAGCGGTGGCGGGCTCGTGTCCGGGGTCAGTCTGGGCTTTTTGGCGGCCGGGGCCGCGACAAAGATTCTCGCCGTTGAACCAGAAGACTTTGACGGAATGGGACGCTCGCTGCGCGCGGGACGGCGGTTATCCGCATCAGGTGGGCCGATGAGCATCGCCGATGCCTTGATGGCCCCAACGCCTGGGGCGATCCCTTTTGCAGTTGCCCAACAGACGCTCACAGCTGGGGTTGCGGTCAGTGATGCGGAATTGGCCCGCGCAGTGGCCTACGCCGTGCAGGTGCTGAAGCTCGTGGTTGAGCCCGGAGGAGCGGCTGGCCTCGCGGCGTTGCTTTCGCGCAAGTTTAGCTGTGGCTCGGCGGTGGGAGTGATCCTCTCAGGAGGCAATTGTGACCCGGAGCGCCTTGCCGCCTGCTGTAACCGCTGGCCTGAGCCCTGATGGTGTGGAGGGGATTGCTGCTGGCGCCTTGCTGCTGGCGCCTTGATGGGGCGAGGCAAGAGGCTACGTCCGGCTCGGGCACTCCTGCGCGGCCCCATCACTGCTGCTGGCAGGGGAATGACTGTTGCGCCACTCCCCAGCCTGTTGGCGCATGTTACCGCGGAGCCAGGACCATCATCATCTGACGGCCCTCCATCTTGGGATATTGCTCCATTTTCGCAAACTCTTCGGTATCGCGTTGGACGCGGCTCAGCAGTTCCATACCGATTTCCTGGTGGGCCATTTCACGACCGCGGAAGCGCAAGGTGACTTTCACCTTATCACCCTCTTCAAAGAAGCGCTTCATCGCCCGCATCTTCACGTCATAATCGTGATCGTCGATGGTGGGGCGCATCTTGATCTCTTTGATCTCGATGACCTTCTGCTTTTTGCGGGCTTCGGCGGCCTTTTTCTGCTGTTCATATTTGTACTTGCCGTAGTCCATAAGCTTGACCACGGGAGGGTGGGCCTCGGGAGAAACCTCGACGAGATCGAGGCCCTTTTCCTCGGCAATTGCCAAGGCATCGTCCAGCCCAAGCTCTCCATATTTGTGGCCATCATCGCCGATGAGTAGCATCGTGCGGGTGTGGATCTCTTCATTGACACGGGGACCGCCCTTGGCAGGTGCCGGGGCCGTACCTTGCATACGTCTGGCGACTATGACTCTCTCCCTTCAAAAGCCGGCCTCGCGCTTCGCGACCGGCCCAAGAAACGTCGCAAACGTATCATTGGCTGGCCTGATTTCTCCTTCGGGCGCTGGCGCCGGCGCTGTGGACAACGCTGAACGCGCAAAGCGGTCGACTCCGAGAGGCGGCCGCATGGGTCTGAGAATAGGAATGCGCAGGCATTTCGCAAGGGGTATTTCGGCCACGCCGGCTGGGTAAGCCGAAATATACGGTCAAAATCAAACTTGCCGCAGGTCCGGCGGGACGGCCTCGGCCTTCAGCATGGCGAGCGCCTCGTTCAGGCTCATAACTTTTTGCGCGTTGGATCCCAGCTGGCGGAGGGTCAAGGTGCGTTCCTCTGCCTCTCTCCGGCCGGCAACCAGGAGGTAGGGGACCTTGGCAAGGCTGTGGCGACGAACCTTATAGTTGATCGTCTCATTCGAGGTATCGAGTTCCGAACGCAGCCCCGCTGCAGTAAGAGCGCTTTGGACCTCCTCTGCGTAAGTGGCCGCATCCGAGACGATGGTCGCGACTACCGCCTGCACTGGAGCCAGCCAGAGCGGAAACTTGCCAGCATAATGCTCAATGAGCATGCCTATGAAACGCTCGAGCGAACCCAGGATCGCGCGGTGGAGCATCACCACGTATTTTCGCGATCCGTCTTCGGCGATGTAGGTCGCATCCAACCTCTCGGGAAGTACGTAATCGAGCTGCAGCGTGCCAACCTGCCAGGATCTGCCAATGGCATCGCGCAGATGGAACTCAAGCTTCGGCGCGTAGAATGCGCCTTCGCCATGAGCGACCTCGAAGTCATACCCTGTGGCGCGCAGTGCATCACCGAGGGCCTTTTCTGCGGCTTCCCAACGTTCGATGGTGCCACCGAATTTCTCGGGTCTGGTGGCCAGCCGGATCACCACCTCCTCGAAGCCCATGTCCCGGTAGATCTTGTAGAGAAGCGTTACGAAATGTTCCGTCTCGGACTGGATCTGGTCTTCGCGGCAAAATATGTGCGCGTCGTCCTGTGTCATCTGGCGAACCCGCATCAGCCCATGAAGCGCGCCGTGCGGTTCGTTGCGATGGCAGCAGCCAAATTCAGCCATGCGGATCGGGAGTTCGCGATAACTGCGGATATGCTGGTTGAAAATCTGAATATGTGCCGGGCAGTTCATCGGCTTCAGCGCCATCAACTCTGCCTTGCCGCTGAGGATCGGTGCCTCGTCGTCAGTACTTGGCACCTCGTCAGGCACGACGAACATGTTCTCCCGATACTTGCCCCAGTGGCCGGATTGCTCCCAGAACTTCGAATCCATGAGCTGCGGTGTCTTCACTTCGACATAACCCGCACGTCCCAGCTGGCGCCGAATATAGGCCTCCATCTGGTTGTAAAGCACATAGCCATTCGGATGCCAGAACACGGAGCCCTGTGCCTCGGGCTGTAAGTGGAACAGGCCCATTTCGCGGCCGATCTTGCGATGATCGCGCTTCTCGGCTTCCTCTATGCGGGTAAGATACGTATCGAGTTCTTTTTTGTCCCGCCAGGCTGTGCCATAGATCCGCTGTAGTTGTGCGTTCCTGGCATCGCCGCGCCAATAGGCGCCCGCGATCTTTGTGAGCTTGAAGGCTTCTCCGATCTGCGCCGTACTGGCAAAATGTGGACCACGGCACAGGTCATGCCATTCGCCGTGAAAATAGATCGAGATCTCCTCGCTCGAGGGAATGCTTTCGATCAGTTCGGCCTTGTAGGTCTCGCCAATACCACGGAAATGGGCAATGGCGGCGTCGCGGGACCAGACCTCACGCCGGGTGGGAAGTGCTGCCGCGATGATTTCATGCATCTTGGCTTCGATCTTGGGCAGGTCCTCGGGCGTAAAGGGCTCATTGCGGGCAAAATCGTAGTAAAATCCATCCTCGATGGAGGGACCGATCGTGACCTGTGTGCCAGGGTAAAGCGCCTGGACCGCCATGGCCAGAACATGGGCGGCATCGTGCCGTATCATCTCCAGCGCTTCAGGGTCCTTTCGGGTCAGGATGCGTACCGCCCCATCGGTCTCGATCGGACGAAACAGGTCGATGAGCCTGCCATCCAGCTCCAGGGCGAGTGCTGCCTTTGCCAGACCAGGCCCAATCGCGGCTGCAATCTCCGCACCCGTAACACCGCGGGTAAAGTCCATAATCTTGCCGTTGGGTAATGTTATTGTCACGGCTGAGGACGAGCGCACGGCACGGGGCTCCTTGCTAAAATGGGAACCGGACCATCATCAGTCCCGGGCCGGAAGTCAATGCGCCGGAGGGTCCTTCGGGAACCAAGCTCGCCTTTGCACTTTTTCGATAGGCACAGACCGGGCTTCCCGCCAAGATGGCGGCTCCCTTGGAGGTCCTCCTATGAAATCCATACTGGTCGCAACAGTCCTTTCCGTCGCCGTCAGCGCAGGGCTGGCCCATGCCGCTGCCAGGCCGAAGCCTGATGTGCCGAATGTCTGCATTGACACCACGCGCATCAGCAACACGACAGTTCCCAACGACCGTACCATCCTTTTTCACATGGATGACGGGACGGTGTGGGCCAACCACCTGCGCAATTACTGCAGCGGGTTGAGGTTTCATGGCTTTGCCTATGTTGCCACACCACCCCATCAGATCTGCGGCAACTTGATGACAATACGTGTGCTGCAGAGCGGTGCCATTTGCATGCTTGGCCCCTTCGAAAAGGTAAGCGTACCCCAAGGAGAGAAGAAATGAAGCCCTACATGCGGCAGGTTACGGGGCTCGCCGCCACGTTGTGTTTGGCCGCCGGAATTTCTGCTGCTGCGGCGGCACCGCAGGCGGATGGCGTCACGTGTCTGCGCTCCCAGGAGATCAGCGATACCCACATTCCTGATAATCAGACGATCATCTTCGTCATGCGTGACGGCACGCGCTGGCGCACGCGCCTGTCTGGGTATTGTCCGGCCCTCAAAACCTACGGCTTTAACTACAGAATACCCGAGAGCCGGATCTGTGACCGCATGATCATTCATGTCAATCGTACCCACACCCCCTGTGCGTTGGGCTCACTTCAGCGGATGCCATCCCCCCCATCCCATTAGTGCGCCTACGTGTTACCCAAGGAAGTGTTGTACTTCGGCCTTCTACTGTGTGGAGGGATACGGCGAACAAAGAAATCATAGGTGCAGAACATGAGTGACAGCCCGCAGCTGCCCGGCCTGCCTGCCACTGCCAAAACAGTTCATGATCATTGGCTCTGGTTTTTGCTGGAGGGATGTGTACTGACCGTGCTTGGTGGAGCGGCCATTGTTCTGCCCACCATTGCAGGTCTTGCGACCACCATTTTTTTTGGCTGGCTCTTGATGCTTGGCGGGCTTGTCGGGCTCCTGTCGGGCTGGCGCGCGCGCAATGCTCCAGGACGCTCCCTGGCACTGTTGTCGGCACTGCTTGCCATCGTGGCAGGGGGCATTTTGGTCGTATTTCCAATTGCGGGTTTGATGTCTTTGACCTTGGTGCTGGCGGGGTTTCTGACGGTCGATGGTGTGGTATCGATCCTTTACGCACTTGACCATCGCCGCCATGCCAGCCAACGGTGGGGCTTTCTCCTCGTCAATGGTCTCCTCGACATCGCTTTAGCCGCCCTCATTCTCGCGTGGTTGCCGGATTCGGCGGCCTGGATCCTTGGCCTCGTCCTCGGCATTGACCTTGTCTTCGCCGGGGTTTCGCTTGTTGCCATGGCTTTGGCCGCACGCAAGCTGGCGCAATAGCCGACCGAATACGCACGCTCGTCAACATCACCCATGTGATCGCGGGATGAGTGACTTGACTGTGGCGGATCGCGGCAAAAGCTGGAATTTCCATGCCGAGGGCGGCCACAAGCCGATGCGCCGAGCTGATGCGCTAGGCTGCAGCATCACACGTGAACTTGACTGCGATCTGCACTAAGGTTGCGCCCTGAGACTCAAATGCGTCTGGATACCATGACCGATAATCCCCCAGATCGGCTCTCGGCCAACCCGAGAAGTCCATATTACGACGAAGCTCTTATCGAACGGGGGGTTGGCGTACGCTTCAACGGCGTCGAAAAGACCAATGTTGAGGAATACTGCGTGAGTGAAGGCTGGGTACGCCTTGCGGTCGGCAAGACCGTGGACCGCAAGGGTAGTCCCATGACCATCAAATACAAGGGGCAGGTTGAACCCTATTTCCGTACCGCCGGCTGAGCTCAGGCCTGCAGCAGAAAGCCCTGCTCAGTTTCCGCCCAGATAGTCAGCCTTGCCGATATCGATGCCCTTGTGCCGCAGCAGCCCGTAAGCTGTGGTGACATGGAAGAAGAAATTTGGCAGCGCATAGCTGGTTGCGAAGTCGCGCCCGTTCATCTCGAAATTGCGGTGAGGCGTCTTGATAACGATGTGACGGTCTTCCGCGCCGTCAAACTGTGTGGGCTTGAAGCTTTTGAGGTAGTCCAGCGTCTTGGTAATACGCTGACGCAGCTCGTCGAAGGTGTGCTCGGTGTCCGGAAAGCTTGGGGCTTCACTGCCGCTCAGTCGCGCTGCACAACCCTTGGCGGCGTCCGAGGCGATCTGAATTTGGCGCTTGAATGGGTGCATATCAGGCGCGAGGCGGGCTTCAACCAGGTCTTCAAGGGCTACTCCCTTGGCTGCTGCCTGTTCTTTCGCCTTGTCGAGGATCGCGCCAAGATTATGCAGCATGCGCATCATTGGAGGAAGTGTAGCTTCGTAAATGGAAAAGGACATTATCCGGCTCCTTCAGATTGGGCTGGTTAATTTAGCCAACACACGGTTGCTTGCCACGCCAAGCTGCGCAGTCGGACGCTTGATGGCGTGGGAGAGATGGTACACAAAAGGCCCGGTGGTTCCACCGGGCCTTCCGTGACTTGGTAAGGCAGGCTATGCGGCGCAGTCGCGTCACAAAGCCAGATGACGGACTTAGAAGTCCATGTCACCCATGCCGCCCATGCCGCCGCCCGGCATCGCCGGAGCAGAGTCCTTTTTCGGCCGTTCAGCGACCATGGCTTCGGTCGTGATCAGCAGTGCGGCGACGGACGCTGCGTCTTGCAGCGCTGTACGAACCACCTTGGTCGGGTCGACGATTCCGGCCTCGAACAGATCGACATACTGCTCGGTCTGAGCGTCAAAGCCATAGGTATTGGACTTCTGCTCCAGGAGCTTGCCGACAACGATAGAGGCTTCGAGACCCGAGTTCTCGACGATTTGGCGGATCGGTGACTGGATCGCCTTGCGCACGATAGCCACACCAGCGTCTTCGTCCTCGTTCTCGCCGGTCAGGTCCTTCAGGGCCTTGGTGGCATAGAGCAGGGCCGCGCCACCACCGGGGAGGATACCTTCCTCAACGGCGGCCTTCGTGGCATTGAGCGCGTCATCAACGCGATCCTTACGCTCCTTCACTTCGATCTCAGTGGCGCCACCGACGCGGATGACTGCAACGCCGCCCGCAAGCTTCGCCAAGCGCTCTTGCAGCTTCTCGCGATCGTAGTCAGAGGTGGTCTCTTCGATCTGCTGCTTGATCTGGCCAACGCGAGCCTGGATCTCGGCCTTTTTGCCAGCGCCATCGACGATGGTGGTGTCGTCCTTGGTAATACGCACCTTCTTGGCGGTACCCAGCATGTTGACCTTGACGTTCTCAAGCTTGATGCCGAGATCTTCAGAGACCACCTGGCCACCGGTGACAATGGCGATGTCTTCCA
>JBMFWV010000068.1:0-18006 GCA_049964915.1 Rhizomicrobium sp. | reverse complement strand
CCGGGCTTTGTGGGGGAGACAAAAATATCCTTGCCCTCGGCGTAGCCGAACCAGGGCTGCTGCGGCCCGCGCCCACAGCCGCAGAGCAGAAGTCCCATCATCAATGCCAGCCATTGATGTCTGCCCTTCACGTCATGTGCTTCCTTCTCGTTCCCGGCTTCCTCGACCGGCCGCGTCAGCTTCTAAAGCACGCCGGTAAGCTCCAAAGTTAATTTTGCGCCAGTCATAACGTGGCCAGAGCAAATCAGCGCCAAAGCTTTCCATTTGGTCATGTTGACGCGGGCGCGCAATGATTTTCGCGGGCATCCGTGCAGAGCTCGACCCTGCCGGTGGCAAAATTCATCCTGAAGGGCCACGCATGGTCGTTTGCAACTGGTCAGAGGATAGGCTTGCCGGTTATCATTTGCCACTTAGCCTCTCCCAATTGTCGCAGCATGGCGTAGAAAGGGACCGGCCCGCGTTTGCATCTAAGAACCTTGTGGAGAGCATCCATGTCCAGAGCATCGCACCTTGGCGTTGTGGTCGCTGCCAGTGCGCTTCTGACTTTGACAGCGTGTGTCAGCCCGACGCCTTATACGCCACGGACCGCGGAAAATCCCGACGGCTACAGTGATCTGCAGCTGACCGCCAACCGCTATCGCATCACCTTCTCAGGCAATGAGGTCACCGACCGACAGACCGTCGAGAACTACCTGCTTTACCATGCGGCCGAGGTGACGCTGCGGGCCGGCTACAGCTGGTTCATGTTCGATACGAGAACCACCCGCGCGAAAACCACCTACATGTCCAACTTTGAAGGCTGGCCGGGCTGGGATGGTTATGGCTGGTACTGGCACAACTGGTGGGGACCCGGCTGGGGCATGGGACCCGGCTGGGGTGCGGGAGCCGGCTACGCCGAATCCGAGCCCATCACGCGCTTCAAGGCTTATGCGGAAATTGTGCTTCTCACCGATGCACAGGCCCACAAAGAGCCGCGGGCGATCAATGCGCACCAGCTTGTCGCCCATCTGTCGCCGCTGATCCATCGCCCTAAGCCGAAGTCGGGGGGTTGAGTTCGGGACGCAGGAGCACCATGCGTGCGCACGCGCCTTCCCGGCTGATTGTCTCCATGCAATAGCCTTCCTGATGGCACATGTGCGGGACGTCGACGACCGCCAAGGGGTCGTCGGCGAGCACGATGACCCGCTGGCCCGGCATCGCGCGCTCAAGCCAGCGGCGCGCATAAAGCGCAGGCAACGGACATTTGAGGCCGGTCAAGTCTAGGATTTCGGGCGCCTGGTCCATTCATTCGCCTTTTGTGGTGGAGCAACTTTCGCCTAGTGTAACCTCAAGGCGCCAGCTGGGACGGAAATCGAAGTATGCTCAACGAGATTGCGCGCGAGGCGACCTACATACGCAGCGTAGGTCGGACGTTCTGGCGCATGCGCCATGTCAAGCCTGACAGTTCTATCACCATTGGCCGGATGATCGAAGATCTGGCGCATCGCATGCCTCATAACCCTGCCATTCTCTATGAGGACCAGACCCTCGATTATCGCGCACTGAATGAACGGTCCAACCGCTTTGCCAACTGGGCGCGAAGCCTTGGGGTCAAGCGCGGCGACATGATCAGCCTTTTGATGGAGAACCGTCCCGATTACATCGCAGCTTGGATCGGCATGGCCAAACTCGGCGCAGTCTGCGCACTGGTCAACACCAATCTTCGCGGCCCCGCCCTTGCCCATTCGCTGCGCGTGGCAAATGCGCGTCATCTGATCGTGGGCTCCGAACTCATCCAGGACTTCGGCGAGGTACGCCAAGAACTTGAGCAACCACCGACGCCCTGGGTCCTCGACGGTCAGGAGGGCGGAGAAGATCTCTCCTCTGCGCTGTCCGCCGCTGCTGTCGACAACGGTGTCGATACGGCTCTGCGCGTGAAGGATCTCGCACTTTATATATTCACCTCGGGTACGACTGGGATGCCAAAGGCAGCCAAGATCAGTCATCTGCGCATGCTCTTCATGATGTATGGTTTTGCCGGTGCACTGAACGCCAAGCCTGCCGACCGCATGTACAATGTTCTTCCTCTTTATCATAGCGCGGGCGGCATCTGTGCCCTCGGTCCAGCCTTGACTACCGGTGGTTCGCTCGTGATCCGCCGCAAATTTTCTGTCCACGAGTTCTGGACTGATGTTAATCGCTATAATCCAACGTTCTTTCAGTATATCGGCGAACTCTGCCGCTATCTGCTCAATGCCCCGCATTCGGCGCATGAACAGGACCACAGTCTGCGTGCCATCACCGGTAATGGATTGCGGCCGGAAATCTGGCAGACCTTCCAGACACGATTCAAGATTCCAAAGATCATTGAGTTCTATGGTGCAACCGAAGGCAATGTGTCCATGCTCAATTACGATGGCAGGTTGGGCGCTGTTGGACGAATACCTGCTTATATGCGGTCGTTAATGCCTGTGCGTATCGTGCGCTTTGATGTCGAACGCGAGTTGCCGATCCGCAGTGCGGATGGCTTCTGCATCGAATGCGGTAGCGATGAGGCCGGTGAGGCCATTGGCCGCATTAGCAATGACCCAGGCCGTAGCTTCGAGGGCTATAGCCGGGAAGAGGATACACAGAAGAAGATCCTGCGCGACGTTTTTGAAAAAGGCGATGCCTGGTTTCGCACTGGTGATCTGCTGAAGCGAGACGCCCACGGTTACTTCTATTTCGTCGACCGCATCGGTGATACGTTTAGATTTAAGGGAGAAAACGTCTCTACCAACGAAGTTGCTGAAGCACTGGGCGTGATTAAGGGAATCAAGGAAGCCAATGTCTATGGCATCTCGCTTCCAGGAATGGATGGCCGCGCGGGGATGGCTGCACTTTCCGTTGATCAAGAGTTTCGTCTGGACCAGCTTGCCTCCCAACTTGCAGGAACCCTACCCGCCTATGCCCAGCCCGTGTTCATACGTCTGCGTCCTGAACTCGAAATCACCGGTACCTTCAAGCTGCGCAAGGTCGATCTGGTGAGGGAAGGTGCGGATCCTACCAAAATCAACGATCCGCTCTACGTCCTCAGGGACGATCGATACATGCCGCTGGACTCCCAGTACTACGCCGATATCTGTGCAGGGCGGATACGCTTGTGACTGCTGGCGCCGGCGTGCGGCCGACATGGCTGAGGAAAGCTCGGCATCTAGTCCTGTCCAGTGTCATGTTGTCCATCATACTCAGGACTTAATCTGGATGACCTGATCATGAACACAACTTCTTTTGGAGACTGGATTGGTCGTAAGGACGTCCGCGAGGATGTCGCGGATCCCGGACCTGTCGCCGGACTTGCTGCATTGCTGGATCATGCAACACCTCCCTGGGACGAAGCGGTATTGCCACCTCTTGCGCATTGGCTTTACTTCGCGGAGCGCGCCCGCCAGTCGGAGCTGGGAGAAGATGGCCATCCCCTACGTGGCGGCTTCCTGCCACCTATCACCTTGCCACGACGAATGTGGGCCGGCAGTACCATCGCGTATCATAGGCCGATCGCAGTCGGAACGGCCATGCGCCGATGCTCGCATATCGAGGAGATCAGCGAGAAAGCCGGCCGCAGCGGCCAGTTGATCTTTGTTCGGCTCCGTCATGACATTGAAACGGAAGAGGGTCTCGCGTTGCGGGAGTGGCAGGACATTGTCTACCGCGAGGCTCAGGGCGCCAGCACGCCGCGGGCTGAAAGTGCCAATTCCCTTCACTGCGAGGTCAGACGGCAAATGACGGCGGACACGCGTCTGTTGTTCCGCTATTCGGCGCTGACCTTCAATGCGCATCGCATACATTATGATCGCGATTACTGTCGCAAGGTCGAAGCCTATCCAGGTCTTGTCGTACATGGCCCTTTGTTGGCAACGCTTCTGCTTGATCACGCCATGCGCATTGATCGCAACATCCACCCCCGGGAATTTTCCTTTCGCGCTCAACTGCCGGTATTTGACACGTCGTCTTTTACTCTTTGTCTTACCCACGAAGGAGACCAGGTTGGGCTTTGGATTGAAAATGCGGAGGGCGCAACCACGATGACCGCACGATTGAAGGCGCGTTAAGGGTTTTCGTGCAGCCTTATATTGGAGTCAGCCGCGACGCGCACCACGGATCGAATCATTCTCACGGGCTGCGCGAGGGCCTGGGGTAATGTGTACCTCAGTGGTACCGCCGCGCACGGGCTTCAGCATGGCGCAGCAGTAAGATCTGCCTCAGATATCTCTGCCGTGAGAGGCTCGCCTGCTGAGCTTTTCGGTTCCGGTCGATTGGGGTCCGGAAAGACCAATTCAACTGTGGTCCCCTGTCCCCTGTTGGAGCGCATATAGATCCTGCCACCCACCTGCAGCGCGAATGTGCGCATGAGCTTGGCGCCAACGCTGGTCCCGCTTGCTTCAGGACTATAACCGTGGCCGTTGTCGGCAATGGCAAGCGACAGCTCGCCGGTACCGGTAGATTTCAGCGAAACCCGGATGATGCCATCATAGGTGCGATCGGGATAGGCGTGCTTGAACACGTTTGTCAGGGCCTCGACTGTGAACAGAGCCAGTGGCACTGCCAGATCACCGGAAACATGGCACGATACTGAATCGATCTCGAGGCGCAATGTTGAGCTGTCCAAGGCAAAGCCCTCATGAATTTGCGCGGAAAGATCGGTTAGAAGCGTACGTAATTCGACGGTCGCAAGTTCCTCAATGTCGTGCAGGATAAGATGAACCAGCGCCAGGGCGTTGATACGGGCGCGGGCCTGCATGAGAGCATCCCGTGCGGCGTCGTTCTCAACCCGTCCGGCCTGAAGGGAGAGAAGGCTCATTACAATCTGCAGGTTGTTCTTGACGCGATGATGGATTTCACGGACGAGCAGGGACTTTTGCTGAAGCGCGTCACGCAGACGGTGATCGCGGTCCTGAATGGCATCGGCCATCTCCGCCATTGCATCCCCCAGCATGTGGAACTCCGATGGTGCGTCCCCCAGAGAGGGACGCAGGGCATAATGGCCGCTGCGATATGCGGCTGCCACGCGGCGCAGATAGATGATCCAGCGTGTCACCTGTTGCTCAGTCACCATCCAGATTGCGATCCAGGTCAGGGCAATCATGATGAAGGGCAGCACGAAGTCCGTACCGACATCAACATAGGTTGCACCAAACAGTTGCGACTGCGGCATGGCGAAGCCGACATAGACCCGGCTTCCAAGCAGCGCCGCTGTTGAGTAGAGCCAGGTCTGGCCAGTTCTGTCGTGAGCGGTGAAGAGATCTCGGCCCGTTGAATGATGGGCTGCAGCGCGGGTAAACAGTAATTGCGCGACGGCAGGATTGTTGGCGGCGATGATGTTGCGGTGGGTATCAAAGATGGCCACCACCGCATTATGTGGGAGGTGTTTGGCTCGGATCATGTATTCAAGCCAGTGGGTGTCGATTGAAATCGCGATCACCCCTGTAAATCTGTGCTTGCTGATCAAAGGCAGCATTCCCAGAATCACTGGCTGGTGATCAACCGGATTGATGATTTGATCACTGAGCACGAAACTGTGTGCGGTTCGTGCACGCAGGAAGACGGCACGGGCTGCACTGCTGCGGCCCAATGCGACCGGACGCGCTGAGCAGGCGATGTGCCCATCGGCGTCGATGCGTGCCAGATTGGTGAAAAAGCTCAGGCCCCGCAAAGCGTCGGACAGGGCAAGGCTGCAGCCTTGCCCGCCATGACGGACCGCCGGCATGTTGGCCAGTGCGCGGGTGATCTGCTCGGCACTGGCCAAAACATTCTCTTCCCTGGAGGCCGAGGCTCGGGTGATCTGGACGAGTTGTGCACGAATATCCGTGGTGTCACGTTCGACCCGGTCGAGACCCTGCAGGAAGCTTGCGATGGCAATTGGCAACAGCGCCACTGTAACCGCGACCAGAAGCCGTGTGCGCAGCGACCAGCCTTTGCCCTGCGGGACACCGGTTGCGCTGAAGAAGTGGGCACCAGGCTTATTTGGAGGCGGCGTCCTTGCGTCGGCGTGCGCTGTCTGAGCCGTCGGGCGGGACCAGACGATCCAGCTGCGCCATGATCTCATTGGCCGCATCTCCTTGGGCCGCGTGAACGGTTGGCGGCAGAGGCTCCTGTCCTTCCAGAATAGATATCAGCGCCCGTCGGGCGCGGGCAACGCGGCTCTTCACCGTGCCCACCGCGCAATTGCAGATCCGGGCCGCATCCTCGTAGGAAAACCCTCCGGCGCCCACAAGGATCAGGGCCTCACGCTGCTCATCCGACAGGGCGGTGAGTGCGCGGGTGGTGTCAGACAGTTCGGCTGCCCAGGTTTGCTGGCCACTTGTACCAGGGATGCGCTCTGCGGCGTCCTCGTCCCAGGGCACTTGCCGCCAGGCGCGTCGCCGGTCGGAGTAAAACTGATTGCGCAGGATGGTGAACAGCCAGGCTTTCAAATTGGTACCGGCGGCGAAACTCGCGCGGGCCTGCCACGCCTTGACCAGGGCTTCCTGCGCGAGGTCATCGGCGGTATCGGGATTGCCGCACAAGGAGCGCGCAAAGGCCCGCAGGAACGGAATCAGCTCGAGCAGGTCGGCCTTGAATTTAGCGTCCGCCTCAGGGCGCACGCTACGTGGTGCTGGAGTGTGGGGGTGCACCTCGCGCATGGATTCAACTCCCCTGTTTCGAGGAAAGGGAATCCTCCGTTTCGTGGTCCATCTGCCGCAACAGCTCTAGAAATTCTTCGGGGATCGGTTCTTTTGCCACGCCTTCGAAGAACCGGTGCAGTTCACGGCCGATTGCGCGCTGACGGGCGCGAATGACGCGCCGGCCTTCCTGCGCTGCCGGCATTTCGACCTTGGTGTCTTTGGTCTCGGGCGAATTCTTCACGGCGTCCCAATCCTGCAATTGAGTTTTTTGTCCCATGAGCCTCCCCCTTGGATCATGTCATTCCCGCCTCTCTAAAAGCGCTACCTCTTGGGGGCCGGTCTCCCGAAGCAAGTGCCACGTCTTGCCTGGGGTCGGGTAGCCAACGCAGCCCTCCGGGAATAGTTCCTGGCGTCTGGATACTTTCGCGCTGATCTGCGTTCCCGTGAACAGGCGTACCGACGCGACCCTGTCCGATCCTCAGGGGCGTTAACAATTGAAGGAAGGAGCTGGCTCTCTCATGCTCTCATCACAGGCCATTGCACCCTATCTGCCCTATCTGCGTCGCTACGCGCGGGCGCTGACCGGATCGCAGGACAATGGCGATGCCTTCGTGCGCGCGGCGCTCAAGGCCCTGGTGTCCAAAGAGGCTCGGCTCGATGAGAGCCTGCCACCACGCCACGGGCTCTATAAGCTCTTTCATGGCATTTGGTCGGCTGCTGCTGAAGGTCAACGCAACTGGCAGGGCGATGGCGAGCTGCAAAGCCCAGATCAGCGCCTCATGGCGCTTTCTGCGCGGCCCAGGGCGGTCTTGCTCCTGACGGCGGTGGAAGGTTTCAGCCTGGCGGAGACCGGGGCCATCATCGGTGCTCATCCAAGCGAAGTCGAAGCGAGCGTCCTCGAGGCCCAGCGCGCCATTGAGCGCGATTTAGCCTGCCGCGTGCTCATTATCGAGGATGAGCCCATCATCGCCCTCGATCTTGAAAGTCTCGTCACAGAGCTTGGCCACACCGTCGTCGCCTCTGCTGCTACCCGCGATCAGGCTGTTCGCGCCGCCTTGGCACACAAGCCTGGCCTCATTCTCGCTGACATCAATCTGGGCGAGGGTGGTTCCGGGATAGATGCAGTAAATGACATCCTGTCGAGTTTCGAGGTACCGGTGATCTTCATTACCGCATACCCCGAGAAGCTTCTGACCGGCGAGCGGCCAGAACCTACCTATTTGATCGCAAAGCCGTTTTTACCGGAGACGGTCCAGGCGACGGTAGGGCAGGCCCTATTCTTTCACCCGCCGAGACGGCGGGCAGCCTGAGGCCGCTAAGCTTTTTTTCCACAACCTCTGCAACCTGTGCGTCGTCTGTGGGTTATTGAGGCGAGCGGATGTCCGATCCGGTACGCCCCAGCCCCTTCGACACCCCGCATCGGGTGTCCGCTCACTCCCCAGCGTTTTCAGGCAAGCTACCAAGGGCCGTTGCTCCCTGATGGCCCTGTCTCGGCAGGAAGCTTTCGGTCTTGACTGCGATACCCCCCAAGTTCCCGGGCTGGACTGAACTCGTCCTGCCTGGCGTCTGGGCGGAGGCCATAAGGCCATGCGCCTGATGCGACTCAGCGCATAGCCTCGGCCGACTGTTCTCTCCTGGGAGCTGGGAGCTGCCTAGTCCTTTGCCCGCTCGACGTAGGAGCCATCGGCGGTCAGAACGGTGATGCGCGTGCCAACGTTAATATGCGTGGGGACCATTGTCCGTACACCATTGGAGAGCACGGCCGGCTTGAATGAGCCTGATGCGGTCTGTCCTTTGACCACCGGTTCGGTGTCGACCACCTCGAAAGAGGCACGGGCGGGCAACTCGATCGCGATCGGCACATTGTTGTACAGCGAAAGCCGAACCTCCATGTTTTCAATCAGATAAGGCGCCATCTCCCCGATCACGCCGGCCGGAACCGGGATCTGGTCAAAGTTTTCGGGATCCATGAAAACGTAGCTGTCGCCATCTTGGTACAGATAGGAATAGGTGCGCTCGTCGATGAACGCCTTCTCCAGGCTGTCGGTCGTCTTATAGCGCTCGTTGACCTTCACCCCATCGGAAATGCGCCGCATTTCGAGCTGGGTCACGGGCGTGCCCTTTCCGGGGTGGATGTTCTCAGCGGTCAGCACGACATAAAGCTTTCCGTCCTTCTCGATCACATTGCCCTTGCGGATATTGCTGGCAATTACGGCAACCACATTCCATCTCCCGGAAGCATTGAGCGCGCGGCTATAGCAGCTTCGGACCTGTCTTTCCAAGTGCGCTCTTGTCTGCCGGCGTATCCTCGTGCATGGGACGGCCATGACGACGCCTCCATTCTGGTCCGCCGACCGTCACCGCGATCGCCGTCCCGCGCTCCTGGCGCGGGGGCGTATCAAGCGCGCGCTGCGCGGCTGGTTTGAGACTCAGGATTATGTCGAGGTCGAATGTGGCACACTGTGCACGTCACCGGGTAACGAGGCCCATCTTCACGCCTTCGAAACCCAGCTCCGCACGACGTCCGGAGAAGGCCGTACCGTCTATCTGCACACCTCCCCTGAGTTTTCCGCCAAGAAGTTGTTGGCCGCAGGCGAAGAGAGAATCTTCGAATTCGCCCGCGTATTCCGCAATCGTGAGCGTTCGGCGCTGCACGCCCCGGAATTCACCATGCTGGAGTGGTACCAGGTGGGGGCAGCCTACGAGACGGCCATGACCGACACCCTCGCGCTCGTCCGGCTGGCGGCGAGCACGCTTGGAGCGCGCGTATTTGAGTTTCGTGGGCTTGTCTGCGACCCGTTTGCGCCTGCCCAGACCATTACAGTTGCCGAGGCATTTTCTCGCTTTGCCGGTATCGATCTGATGGCCACTCTTGGACCTCAAGGAGAGGGTAACCGCGCCGCATTCGCGCAGGCGGCAATCCTCGCTGGCCACACCGTGGCCGATGATGACACCTGGGCGGATATCTTTTCCAAACTGCTGGTCGGCTGCATCGAGCCGCGTCTGGGCCATCAGCGTCTTACCTTGCTGTGCGAGTATCCCCGCTGTGAGGCGGCACTGGCACGTCCGAGCCCAAAGGATCCGCGGGTGGCGGAGCGCTTCGAACTTTATGCCTGTGGCGTGGAACTCGCCAACGGCTTTGGCGAACTGACTGACCCGACGGAGCAGCGTCAGCGCTTTGAGATGGAGATGGCAGAGAAGACCCGGATCTATGGCGAACGCTATCCGCTCGATGAGGACTTTCTTGCTGCGCTCCAATTCATGCCGCCGGCCAGTGGTGTAGCATTGGGATTTGACCGGCTGTGCATGCTTGCCACTCGGGCGCGCAGTCTGGATGATGTGATCTGGACACCTGCGCCATGACTGCCGAGCTCGTTGGGGTGTCGATACCGGATGATGAACTGAAGGCCGTCACGGCACGCTATCCCTACGCCATTACCGCGGAAATGGCCCGGCTAATAGACCCCAAGGATCCGCAGGACCCCATCGCCCGCCAGTTTCTCCCGCGACAGGAAGAAACCCTTCGTAGCCGTGAAGAAGCGGATGATCCAATCGGCGATGACACGCATTCGCCCGTAAAGGGAATTGTACACCGGCATCGTGACCGGGTTCTCGTCAAAGCCGTGCTCAGTTGTCCGGTTTATTGTCGCTTCTGCTTTCGCCGTGAAGCGGTAGGACACGGCAAGGGAACGCTCACCAACCGTGAACTTGATCAAGCGGCAGCCTATGTCTCGGAGCAGAGGATGGTCCGCGAGGTCATTATGACCGGTGGAGACCCGTTTATATTAAGTCCGCGTCGTCTCCGCGAGCTTGCTCTGCGCTTTGCTCAGATCGAGCATGTCGAGATCTTGCGCTGGCATACAAGGGTTCCTTGTGTGGCGCCGGAGCGCATTACGCCAGAGCTGATAGAGGCCCTGCGGGTTGATGGCGCGACAAGCTTTGTCAATCTCCACGCCAATCACCCGCGTGAATTCACTCCGGCGGCCCGCCAGGCTATCGCCCGGCTGGTCGATGCTGGGATACCCATGCTGTCGCAGACTGTGCTCTTGCGAGACGTAAATGATGATGTTGATACGCTCGAGGCGCTGATGCGCAGCTTTCTTGTCAACCGAATCAAGCCCTATTATCTCCATCATCCTGATCTTGCCCCTGGTACCGGACATTTTCGTCTCAGCATTGAGACCGGGATCAGTCTGATGGGCGCCTTGCGTCCGCGTCTGACTGGCATCGGCATGCCCGACTATGTCCTTGATCTGCCCGGCGGCCATGCCAAGGTTTCGCTCCTGTCGCAGGATGCCGAAGCCCTCGGAGACGGCCGCTGGCGTCTGCGCGATCAAGACGGCACGTGGCACCTTTATCCACCCAGCCCCTAAAGGTGCTGGCGACGCTTTGGCGGCGGGCGCAGCTGGGCTAAATTGATGTCAGATATCGTAGAGACCGTCATCCAGGAGCGCTCATGGCTGGACTTTATTTTGAAGAGTTTGTGGTGGGCCAGATCTTCACCCACCCTATCAGACGAACGGTGACAGAGGCTGACAATGTCTTTTTCACCGCGATCACGCACAATCCAGCGCAGCTTCATCTCGATGAAGAATATGCCAAGCAAACTGAATTCGGGACACGCATTGTCAATTCGCTTTTTACCCTGGGCCTGATGATTGGTATTTCGGTCGGTGAGACGACCCTGGGTACCACGGTGGCCAATCTTGGTATGGACGAAGTACGTTTTCCGAAGCCGGTGTTTCACGGTGATACGCTCCGGGTGGAAAGCGAGGTTCTTGAGCTGCGGCCAAGCAAGTCACGGCCCGCCAATGGTCTGGTCGTCTTTGCCCATCGCGCCTATAACCAGCGTGGCGAAATGGTCGCCAGCTGCAAGCGTTCGGCGCTGATGCTGCGCAAACCCCAGTAAGATCCAACATCGTCAAACCTGTTCAAGAGGATGCATCGGTGATTCCACGTTCCTTGCTTTTTGTTCCCGCTGACAGTGAGAAAAAGCTTGCCAAGGCCCTGACCATTGCTGCCGATGCTTTGATCCTTGATCTGGAGGATTCGGTCGCGGCGCCGAACCGCGCGGCTGCGCGTCACAAAGTCTGCGCGTGTCTGAAACACGGCGCCCCCATGCAACTTTATGTGCGCGTCAATGCACCGGGTAGTGTGGATCTGCTACACGACCTGGACGCAATCGTGCCGGCAGCACCGGCTGCACTTGTGGTCCCCAAGGTTGAAACTATTGAGGATCTCACTCAGTTGGACCGGCTGATTGCCGAGCGTGAGGTGCAGGCCGGGCTCACCCGCGGTCAGATCAAGCTTTTGCCTGTGGCAACCGAGACGCCGCGTGCGGTCTTGAACCTGCTCGCCTACCAGAAGGCACCACCACGTCTTATGGCCCTGACCTGGGGCGCCGAAGATCTTGCCGCAGCGCTTGGCGCCAGTACCAATCGCGGGCCTGCGGGGGAGTTTCTATTCACTTATCAGGTGGTACGCAGCCTTGCGCTGATCGCCGCCAAGGCTGCACAGGTTGGTGCCATCGAGACTTTGCACGCGGATTTTCGCGATGAGGTGGGGCTTGCGCGCAGTGCTCGCAACGCCGCGATGGAAGGCTTTGATGGCATGCTCGCAATCCATCCGGGCCAGGTTGCTGTGATCAACGAGGCGTTCTCTCCTTCCGAGACGGAGATTGCCCATGCCCAGCGCGTCGTTGAGGCCTTTGCCCATGGCGAGGGTGTTGCCGCGCTGGATGGCAAGATGCTCGATATGCCGCACCTGAAGCAGGCGCAGGCTATGCTCGCGCGCGCAGAACGGCTGGCCTCACTCCGTACTTGACCGGATCCGGCACCGGAACAGGCGCGGTTCGGCTGTGTCGCGTGCGGCCATACCACCAACGCCGACACCAATGCCGCAATCAGCATCAAACGGCGGGTGGACAGCCCGTTGAAGCCTGTGAAGTGGCACCAGGCTAAGCGGCCCAGCGAAGCAGGAAGCCGCTGGAGAACTGCGTCAGCGCTTCATCATCCAGCCATAGAGCGCGGCGATCAGGAGTGCGAACGCGGCAAAACCGATGAAGCCCGCCGGTGCGAAATGAGCTCCAACGAGAGCCAGTGGTGCCTGTGAGGAAAACGCCACGATAAGGCCGGCGAGGATCACACCGAACAGGCTTTCGCCCACGATCATGCCAGAGGCAACGAGAACGCCCAGCTGTACGGCCTGCGCGGAATTTTCCCGTCGCCGGGCCCAGCGCGTGTAGAGGTGTCCGATGATCGCGCCGACCACGATCGGCAGAGTTGCGGACATCGGCAGATAGATGCCGATGCCGACAGCCAGTGGCGGAAGCCGCACCAATCGCGCCAGTCCAAGCAGCTCATCTATGATAATGACAACAACGCCAACGCCAAGTCCGATGCCGAGCATGGTGATGTTGAGCTTCTGTTCGATCACGCCCTGCGCTAGCGCCGCGATCAAGGTGGCTTGTGGTGCCGCAAGTGGCTGGGCGGTCACGGTGTGAAGGTTGGCAGCGCCGGCAAAGCCGAATGCCTGAGCCAGGAGATTGAGAACCGGGGGAATGATTGCCGCCCCGGCGATAACGCCTACGATCAGCGCCCATTGTTGTGCAGCTGGCGTTGCACCTACAAGCTGTCCGGTCTTGAGGTCCTGGAGGTTGTTATTGGAGATGGTCGCAATGGCAAACACGATCGCCGTTGCAAACAGCGCAAAGGCAACCAGGGCGGCCTTGGACGCTCCCACGGGATGGGCGATGGCCAGAAAGAGTGCCGCGCAGATCACGATGGCCAGAATGCCGACACCGGAAATCGGACTGTTTGAGGCACCGATGAGGCCAGCCATGTAGCCGCAGATCGCGGCGATGAGAAATCCGCCGAGGAACACAAAAGGCAGCGCCGCGGCAATGAGCACAAAGCTGTGGTTGGCGAGTGCTGTGGGAGCGAGAAATTGTGCCATGATGACGCCGATCACGACGAGGCAGCCTGTGGCCAGGAGCGCGATCCAGCCGATGCTCATGTCAAGGTCTTGGCGGTCGTGGTTGCCCTGTTTGCGCGCCTTGGCCGCGCCCAGTGTCGACATCACCCCGGTGATTACCGGTCGGCCCAGTTTGAGCAGGGTCCAGATGGCGGCGATGGCGATGGTTCCGGCGCCGATGAAGCGCACTTGATTGGTCCAGATATCGGCGGCGTGGGCGGCAGCGGACATTCCCGCGGGCGCAGCCATGCTCAAAGTGAGCAGAGGCACCGCGCCTCCCCAGGCGATGATGAGCCCCAGCAGCATGGCCAGGCCCACGGAAAGCCCGACAAGGTAACCCGCCCCTGCGAGGGCGAGGGACCAGCCCATATCAATGCCGCTTTCTGCGCCGCCACCAAGCGGGAAATACATGGTGAACTCACCGGCTGCCACGCGGGTTGCAGCCAGGCAGGCCAAGCCGGCTGAGGCGACGGCGCCATAAACGACGGCAATCAGCCCTTCACGGGCTTCGGCGCCTGCGGCCTCGCGGGCACGGGCGCCGACTTCCAGCACCTCGGCGGCTGCCACGCCTTCGGGATAGGGAAGATCGCTCGTGGTCACCATCGCCCGTCGCAGGGGGATGGTGAAAAGCACCCCCAGGATGCCGCCGGCGGCACAGACAAAAAAGCTTTGCCAGAAGCTGAAGCCACTCCACCAGCCGACGATAACAAGCCCTGGCAGAACAAAAATGATCGCCGACAGAGTGCCGGCCGCGGAGGCGACCGTCTGCACGATGTTGTTTTCAAGGATCGTGGAGTCTCTAAATGCCGACAGCGCCGCCATGGAAATTACGGCAGCCGGTATCGAGGTGGCAAATGTCATGCCCACCTTGAGGCCGAGATAGACATTGGCGGCAGTAAAGACAAGCGTAATTAGCACGCCCAGAATCACCCCGCGCAGCGTGAATTCGAGTGGCGCAGGTTTTTTGGATCCGGTCACGAACACCCCCTGACGGAACGACGGGAGCAGAGTGTCATGTTCGGGCCGGGCCTGTCACGCTAGGGGAAGGACAAGGATGTTGGATTACGAGGTCATCGTGGCTGGGCTGGGCGCCATGGGCAGTGCCAGCGTTTACCAACTTGCCCGGGCGGGTGTCTCCGTGCTTGGCCTGGATCGATTTAGCCCCCCGCATGAATTTGGCTCCAGTCATGGTGACAGCCGCATCACCCGCCTTGCCATCGGTGAAGGCGCGCATCTGAGCCCGCTCGCCCGGCGTAGCCAAGAACTCTGGCGCGACATCGAGGCGGACAGCGGAGAGACGCTGCTCACCCAGTGTGGGGCGCTCATGATTTCCAGTGACGAGACGAGAGCCCCGGTTCATGGCACAAGCTTTTTCTCGACCACGCTCGAGGCTGCCCGCCGTCATCGCATAGCCCACGCGATGCTCGATGCGCAGACCATTCGTAGCCGCTTTCCCCAGTTTTGCGTGCGCGATCAGGAATATGGCTATTATGAACCTGAGGCTGGGTTCGTTCGTCCCGAGGCTTGCATCAGTACCCAACTGTCACTGGCCCAACGGTTTGGCGCTCATGTTCACACCTCCGAGCGACTATGGAGGTTTGAGAGCGACGGCGCGGGCGTGCGGGTCATAACCGAGCTAGGATCCTACCGCGCCCGGCGTCTCATACTCGCAGCCGGAGCGTGGATGCCCGAGCTTCTGGGTCCATCTTTTGCGCCCATTTTTCGCGTGACCCGGCAGGTCCTGAACTGGTTTGCCGTGACAGAAAATCCTGACCTGTTCGCGCCAGAGCGTTGTCCCGTATTCATCTGGCAGCTGCCGGAGGGGGCGCACATGCTCTACGGTTTTCCGGCGCTGGATGGTCCGTCCGGCGGGATTAAGATTGCCAGTGAACAGGATAGGGTGACCACGACGGCTGATGGCGTCCGGCGGGACGTTGAAGAAGCGGAGAGCGAGGACTTTTATCGCGACTATGTAGCTCCGAACCTGCGTTACCTGTCGGCGCGCCGACTGAAGGCCAGAAGCTGCCTTTATACCCAGACCGCAGATTTTGGTTTTATCGTTGATGCCCATCCCTCCTATCCGCAGGTATTGATCATGTCGGCTTGTTCAGGACATGGTTTCAAGCATTCGGCCGCACTTGGTGAAGTGCTATGCCAGTGGGGCATGCAGGGCCGTCTGCCAGAGAGTTTTGGCGTCTTCGGGCTGCGCCGCTTTTAGCGACCGGCAGGCTTGGACATGAACAGTTCCCATCTGCCTGTGCCACAGCTAATCTGCCAACAATGGCCTGCCAATAGAGGGCGCAGTGTCTGCTTGAGATCTAATCCGCATACGGAGGACGAAGCGGCAAGGCGGAAGGTTGTCGCGCGCCATGAATGCGCCACTGCGGCCACGTTGCCGAGCGGTAGCAGAGCTTGCCAGCAGTGGCGATGTACTGGAGAGCTCATGAACGGCTCAGGCGAGCGGCAAAGATCTGGACGGGCGCAAGCTCTTCGTCCAAGAGTGCGCACATGAACGGTCCCGTACAACGTTTTGAACCGCGCCAGCCGCTTTTCCTGGTGCCTTGGCCCGTACTTGTCCTGATCGGACTGCTGTGTACGGCCTATGCCGCGTACCGCCTGGCCCCCCTCACCCTGCAGCAGCAGCTGATCGTGCATTATGCGCTTATTCCGGCGGTTTACTCTGGTGGCGCCTATGGCATTCATTTGCACGGGCTGTGGTTCGCTGTGCCCTTCTTTAGCTACCAGTTTATCCATGGCGGGCTTGAACATCTGGGCATTAATTGTGTCTGGCTACTGCCCTTTGGCAGTGTGGTTGCGCGCCGCTACGGGGCAAGCCTGTTCTTTATCTTCTTCCTACTGTGCGGCGCTTTGGGGGCGATCGTACACCTGGTCGCCAACTGGGGCTCTTTGGAAGCGGTAATCGGAGCCTCCGGGGCGATTTCGGGGCTGATGGGTGCTGCATTCCGGATGATGGATCCGATCCTGCCGATGCTGGACGCACGGCGTGATCACCGCGGCTTGTTACCCATTTACTCGCGGCAGATCGTGCTGTGGTCGATGTTGTGGATTGGGATTAACATTTTTGCCGGTCTGACGGGGATGGGGGCCGGACCTGGTGTGCAGCTGATTGCTTGGCAGGTGCATATTGGCGGCTATTTTGCCGGATTGCTTCTGGCGGGTCCTTTTGCGTGGCTGGCGGACTTGAACGCGGGACGCCGGCCACCAAATAAGGAGAGGTCAGAGCCTGCAGGTGGCTCTGGACGTGGGCCGTGGAGGTAGTAGCCATGAGTGACAGCGGCGGATCCAATCCCGGGCAAGCAGGGCAATATGGTTACAGCAGCCAGGACGGCGCGACGCCGTCAAGGTTTCATGCCGCCCGTTTGCTTTATGCAATCGGCTTCGGAATTATTGCCTGGTTCGTGTTCTGGATCGCGATGATCATCGGTATCGTCCAGTTCGTGATGATGGCGATCCAGGGTCGGGTGAACGAGGAGCTGCGCAGCTTTTCGGTCAATCTCATCCAGTATCTGTGGGAACTAGTGGCCTATGTCACCTTTGTGCGTGATGAGAGGCCCTTCCCAGTCGGCCCCTTTCCGGTTGGTCCAGTCCAGCAGCACCAATAACCGGATTTGCCTGTCTGACAGGAAATCGGCACGCCAGTTCCAGGTCGCCTGACCACCGGACCGGGCCGCGCTCGAACTTATATTTTAACTAGGATCTACGGCGTGGCGCGGATCTTTGCCTTCGCCACCGGAACCACCTTCGGATCCTGTCTGACCTCCTACAGGGGCGCGCGGCGTTGCCGGCGCCCCTCTTTTGTGGCTGCGGACCGCCTGGTCCATAAAATAACAATTCTTATAGTGTTATTTACGCTGCATTTCCTGTTTCCCTGCTGAGTGGTCTGGCGCAACATTCCTGCAACACTGTCCGAAGATTGCGAAGCGGGCACAGTCTCCCACTCTTGCGGGCACTGCGACCTTTGCTCACTCTTCCACTGGTCACATAGCTTTACCGGCACCTGCTGCGATTAGGCGGGGGCCGTAAGTATCAGAGGAATAGCAACACCAAAAATAACGAAACACAGGGGGAGCATGCCATGTCGGGATTTGGTACTCGGACCGCCCAGTCCGCCGCGTTTGTGTCAGCCTTGCTTCTTACCACCATGCTGGCCGCGCCAGCCTTCGCCCAGATCGAAGAAGTGGTGGTTACCGCTCAAAAGACCAGCCAGAACGTTCAAAGCGTTCCCATCGCGATCTCGGCGTTTACCGCCCACGATCTCTCGGCCCATCAGATCACCCGCTTTAACGATCTGCAGTTTGCGACCCCCAGTGTAAGTTACACCAAGGGCAATTTCACGGGCTCTGACTTCCAGATCCGTGGTATCGGCATCACGGCAGTGGGCTATGACGCG
>JBMFWV010000067.1:5820-18038 GCA_049964915.1 Rhizomicrobium sp. | reverse complement strand
GGCGAGAGGATCGGGGCACGACTGAAAATACCGCACGATGGTGCGCAGACGTGCGTCCATGTTGCCAAAGTCCGCTTCCCCACCCCCTGCTGCTACGCCTGTGAAACAGCACCTGCAATGGCCGGAGCGGGGTTTTGAACGAAATTGGCATGCGGACCGCCAGAATATTTGAGAGGCCTCACCCCGGCATAACCATGGATCGGAAGTGCACTACCCCAAGATGCGGGAGTGGCGGCGTAGCGGGGCACCCAGCGGCCATTTGGCCGCCCGCGGCGGCGGGGAGAGAGGCGTGAGCTGGGTGAGCCAGTCCTTGGTGCTGATGGCATGGACAGGGAGGTGGCACATGCGATCCAGGCCGCCATGCTTGGGCCCCGCGCCCTCGGTTGCATGGCTGTCGCGGATGAGGGCGCCGCTGTCAAAGCCTACAGCATCACTGAGAACTGTGAGGCGATGCCCGTGGCGGGCGGCGTCCTTTGCGGTAGCTGATGCGGCCTCAAGACCAAGCAGGCCGGCCAGAAGTATGGCGCGGCCGGCGCCGTCGAGGATCTCCGAAAGATAGGGGCTCGCATAACAGGAGAGCCCCTTGCTTGCGACCACACTTTCATAGCGGCGAGGCGCAAAGCCGGTGAGCCAGCGGCTTTGTCCGTCCTGAAGTCGCATCGTATCGCTGTGCTGATCATGGACGAAGATGACGGGCACGCCTGCGCGTCGTGCCGCCTCTAGCGCCGTCCGGCAGCGCTCGAGTACTGGGTGTATGGCCATTGCTGCAACGTCATCCTGCGCCATCACGCTGCTCCGGCAGACATCCACGAGCACGAGGGTTGTCGTGCTCAAAGGATGGCGGGCGCGGTTTTCGTAGAAGGCGATGGTCATGATGCGCGCATCCCTCTGTCATGGGCGCCGCGTGTCATGGAGCGCTCGAGGATGCCTGGCATGTGCCAGCGGCCTTCGGGGCGAATGAGCACATAGGGATCATCGCCGATCTTGATGGCGTCATTGGCGGGTGGCAGATCTTTGGAGATCTCGATGTAGGATTCATCGGAGAACACAAACGTGGGGCGCCCCTCAATCGCCTTCCAGCCACACACTTGCCAGAAGCGCAAAAGTTCCTTTCGAGAGTGTCCATAGAGTTTGCGATAGCCTTTCATGCGACACAGTTCAGCGCCCGCGCGTGCCAGCCGAAATGCCAGCTTGGTGTTGCGAAACTCATGCCGAACCGCAAGTCGCTCAATCTTGGCAAAGTCGGCGAAATAGCGAATGCGCAGGCACCCGGCCGGTTCATTGCCAACATAACCAATGAGATGAGTCGCTGACAGATCATTGCCATCGAACTCCTCGTCCATCGGGCAGTCCTGCTCGGCGATATAGGTTGCTCCCCGGATGGCACAAACTTGCATCAGATCGCTAAAGCTGCGCGCAAGTCCGACCGACAATTCCCGTCGCTCCAGATCTGGACGATGATCATCGTAGATCGGCATGGCTGGAGAGGACGATTTGCGTGCGAAGTGATGAAGCGTGGGAGCCACGATGCCCTCTATGACCGTACCTTGGGTAAAGCCCAGGCTCTCCACCAAGTGACGTCCGGCATCGGTTGCGATATATGCGAAGAGATCGGTATCGGCATATCGTCCGGATGAGACCTTTTCGATCACCAGGGGAATGCCGGCCGCCAGAACGCCAGGTGCATAGAGCGCCCAGCAATACACGCCTGCAGGGCGTTCGTTTTGATTAACCAAGAGCTTGGGATCTGGGTCACGCCGGTTGAGCGTGCCGTCAGCAAGTTTGCGTAAACCCTCTCGGTTAAGCATTAAAAAGCACAGAAAGCCCTCAGCTTCCGGCGACCTTGAGTTGAATCTGTTGCGCCGCGAGATGGCCCAGAAGCTGTCTGGGTTCTGGCTCACGACCCGGTGCACGACATCTGCACTGGCCAGTGGCGATAAAGTTTCTCTTGCCTTGTCCAATACTTTGTCAATTACAGTTCCAGTAGGAGCAAAAGCTAGAAGGCGCTTGCCCCATTTGCTAGGGTCAAGTTTGGCAAGATCGTGTCGAGCCGGAGCTATGGGAATTTGGGGTTTATTATCCCTAACCATATGAATGTCGTGAGCTGTCATCGAGTTCACCTTTGCTGAGCGCTGTCCTGATAAAAGGCTAGAAACAATCGTGGGATTTGTATGCAACCGGTAGCTGAACGCCCCGTTCCGACCCCGGAACAGGCGGCGCACGCGTTACGTGCCCTTCCCGATTGGGAGGGTGCACGGCTATTTCTGGAGATCGTGCGTCGAGGCAGCTTTCGGGCTGCGGCGGACTCCCTCGGTCTTTCGGTCAATGCGCTGCGCAGGCGCTTCACCCTGTTTGAAGCGCAGCTTGGTATGATCTTGCTGACGCGTCATACAGACGGAATTCGTCTCACCAGCGAGGGCGAGTTGGTCGTACCTGCAGCCGAACGGATGGAGGCTGCATCCTTCGATTTTGCGCGTGCGTGGGGGCAGGCGTCGCAGCTAAGTGGTGAAGTCCGACTTGCTGTGACCGAAGGTCTTGGCACGTTCTGGATTGCGCCGCGTCTGGTCGACTTCCAGCGCGCCCATCCCAGCTTGCTGATCGATATGCGCTGTGCGATGGCACCGGCAGACATCCTCCGGCTTGAGGCGGATATCGCAATTCAGATCGTGCGACCTGAAGCGAAGGACTTGCGTCTCGTCAAGCTCGGGCGGTTGCACGCCATGCCATTCGCGTCGAAGGAATATGTTGCGACTTACGGTAGTCCGCGCACCCAGGAGGAGATGCATCGGCATCGTATCGTCTTGCAGTGCTCTGATCAGGTGACGAGCGAGGAGAATTTCAAGCTCTTGTTTCAAAACCGACCCCAGCAGGGAATCGTTACCGTGCGTTCGAACGTCAGCAGTGCGCATCTATGGGCAATCGCGCATGGTGCAGGCATTGGCTGGCTGCCAACCTATGCGCATCATTTGACCGGCAACCTGGTGCCGATCGATCTGCCATTTGTTGTTCCGCAGGACATCTGGCTCACCTACCATCCCGATGGCAATAAAATACAGCGCGTCCGTCGGCTCATTGACTGGACAATTGATGCCTTCTCACCCAAGAACTTTCCGTGGTTCCGTGATGAGTTCATCCATCCGAGGGACCTGCCGGCGGATTCGCGCTGGAGGTCGGTGGTGAACTGGCTCGATGACTGGAGCGAGACTGGAAACTGATTATTTGTCAGATTTGTGCAGATTTTGTGCTCCGTCTTTGACAACAGGTCCCAATCCCTGAAATGAGAGTAATCAATGGCTTAAGCCATTGTTAAGCTCAGCTGGACTGCTATCGTGTTCTGGATGTGGAACACCGATACGCGTTTTGCGCTGCATCATGCTCAGTCCGAAACGTATACAATCTAGGAGAAATAAGGAGTGGTGTTGGGATGCAGCCCCTACACAGGGATTGGCAAGGGGAACGGATCAAGGGGACCAGGTTCTCGCTGGGCCTGATCGCCCATGACCTCGCCCGCTACATCGAGGAAGTCGCAGGAGCCGGCATGGAGGATACCGCGGCCTTGTTGCGGATGGCCCATCTCGACCTTCTGGCCAAAGTGAACGCAATCGAACTTGAAGAATTCAGGGCCATGGCAACGCTTGATCAGGTACCTCCCGCAGAGGGGGCAGACTATTTCCTTGATGACGCGTTTGCGCTCAGGACGACGAAACCCGATCGCCTGGCGCCCGTCCGCATGCTTCAGCCCCTGGCGCCCGCCGCGCAAGGTGCCTTCCGGGACGAGCGGCTGCACCAGGCGCTCGAGCTCTGGCAGGGGCTCTTTGGCGCCGGCAAATATCCCACCCGCACGGCGATGACGCCGCGCCTCATGAGCGGCTTCCTGCGTCAGGTCTGTCTGCTGCAGGTCGATGCCAAGAGTGGGGGCTTCATGGTGCGCGTCTGTGGTGATGCCATCGAGCACGCCTGGGGTCGCTCGCTTGCGGGGCTGGTCGCGGAAGATCTCAACCAGCTGTCCGCGGGCAGGGGCGACAGCCTGCGCCAGATCTGTCGCTGGCTGCTCGAGTTCGCGCAGCCTCTGATCGTCGACGATGTACTTTTGCCGGGGGCGAGCGCGGCCCGCCGCGAATGTCTATTCCTGCCGCTCGGCGACAGCGAAGTCGCGCTCGACCACGTTGTGGCCGTGCTCGGTACTGCGCGCCAGGGCTGAGGCAACCGGCTGGCGCTCTTCCTCTGCCAGGGTTTTGACGAGGGCAAGTACCCGCTCGCGGGTCTGGAGCGAGGGAATGCGCCGAAAGGCGCGCATCAGCTCGAGGCCCTCCACAGTCTCGCGAAACTCCTTGATGGTGGGATAGGTGCTGTTTCCGATCTCTCGGTCGGTCTCATCGCTCTGGAAGAAGCTTTCCACTGGAAGCTCGAGGAGTTCGGCGACCATCTTGAGCCTGCCGGCCGAGATGCGGTTCTTGCCGCTTTCGTATTTCTGCAGCTGCTGAAACGAGATGCCGAGGCGCCGGGCCATCGCTGCCTGGCTGATGCCACTACGCTCGCGCAGGCTGCGTACCCGCCAGCCTACCGCCACGTCGAGCCTTGTTGCTGTGCCTTTCATGAGACCTTGATGCCTTCGCCCACGGCGGCGCACTACACCTGAAATCTCGCATTGTATCAAGAAACAATTGGCTGCCAGGAAAACGGGGAACCCGGAGGGTTCCCCTGGTGCAATTTATAAATGGCGCGGGCTGTATTCGGGGCGGATCCGTAAAATATACGGAGAACCAAAGTCTTTACCTCGTGTTCCGAATTCGGCGCGCGCGCCCGGAAATGTTCCCAGAAATTTGCCGCTTTTGAATGCAACGTCTGCAAGACTTCGCGCGTTCGAAACTCCGCCAGCACCCGTAGCTGCGTTGCGCCCAAAGAGGGGGATTGCCGTCAGAATTCTCAGCCTGGAGGAGGTTCGTCTTGCCTGATCTGGACGATGGGGCCAGCCCGAACACCGCCGCACGCCCACTGGGATCGCCAGGAACCTGCTCCGGCACTGCGCTCTTCCTGCGTTCCAAAATAGACGCCACTGTGCCGCTGCCGGGTTCAGTCCATCCCGTGTCGGATTTCAAGACGAGGTTGCCAGAGCATCGTACACAGTCAGCGCCTGGGTATAGCCAAGCCATCACCCATGGATTTTGCTATTGATCGCGAAGATGAGAGTCGGGTGTGCGCCGGTGCTGTCCCCCGATCCACCGCACGGTGCCGGTGGCGGAGCGCATGACGACGCTTTCGGTGGTGATGTGGGTGTGGGAGCGCTTGACCCCTTTCAGCATCCAGCCATCGGTGACCCCTGTCGCCGAAAAAATCACATCGCCTGAGGCAAGGTCGGTCAGGTGATAGATGCGCTTGAAGTCGGTAATGCCCATGCGCTGGGCGCGCTCGCGCTCGCTATCGTTCTGGAAGTCGAGGCGGGTCTGCATCTGCCCGCCGACGCAGCGCAGGGCCGCCGCCGCCAGGACACCCTCGGGGGCGCCGCCACTGCCCAGATAAATGTCGATCCCGGTGGCAGGGTCGGTAGTGGCAATGACCCCGGCGACGTCCCCGTCGCTGATGAGGCGGACCGCAGCCCCCGCGGAGCGTACCTTTTCGATGATGTGGCTATGGCGGGGCCGGTCGAGGATGCAGGCGGTGATTTCGGCGGGCTTGACCCCTTTGGCGCGGGCCAGCGCCAGAATATTTTCGGCCGGGTCGGCATCGATGTGGACCACACCGGCCGGATAGCCGCCGCCGATGGCGATTTTGTCCATATACATGTCAGGGGCATTGAGGAGCGTGCCCGGCTCGGCCATGGCCATCACGGCAAGGGCATTGGGCAGGGCCTTGGCGGTCAGCGTGGTGCCTTCCAGGGGGTCCACCGCGATATCGACGGCAATGCCGCCCTGGCCGAGCTTTTCCCCGATATAGAGCATCGGCGCCTCATCCATTTCGCCCTCACCAATGACGACGGTGCCGTAGATGGGCAGGATGGAGAAGGCTCGGCGCATGGCTTCGACCGCGACCCGGTCGGCCTCATGCTTGTCGCCTCGGCCGATCTGCTCGGCGGCGGCAATGGCTGCTGCCTCGGTGACGCGGACAGCTTCCAGGGCAAAGGCGCGGTCGAGAGCTTGGTGTTCCATGGGACCTTCTGTTGAATCGGGCTGGCGGGACTTTGCCGAAGTCTACTCCTGCGCTCAAGGTGGGAAAGCTTTTGGCTCAAAGGCGGGTGAGCACGCGGCGTATAGCGATCGGTTCCCCTCGGTAACGCCCGCGCCAGCCGGAACGTCGATCAAAACTGGGCTGCCGTAGTCTTCGAGGTTTGCCTTAGCGTGGCCTACCTGTGCGGCTATCCGCGCCAACCAGATTTGCTTTGCGCCTTTATGGAACTCGCATGGGCGCCCGGGGGGCGAGATATGCAAATTGGGAGAAACTCCGCCTGTTTAGACGGGACGCTGGCCGTCTTCCGAGGGAGCCTGGGGACAGCCCGGGGGCACCGGGCGGAGCGCGACCGGCCACATGCAAGCCTCACCGTCTATCTGCCAGCTACCTCCTGCAAAACTGTGGCGCGAGGGGCCGGCCGCACCCTTGATCCCTATGACGGGCAAATCAACGGTAGGGCGTTGCACCCCAGCTGCCCGGACACCGCGCGCGGAGTGTTTCAGCTGAAAGGGCTTGGGGTTCAGCGCGCCATGCAGACATATGGGATCGCTGGTTGAGCATGGCCGCGAACCCCACATCCGCCCCGGTCATCCATGCAATCCAGCAAATGCGAGTCCATATTTGTGGAATGTAACCAGAAGCGATGGCCACAAATAATAATCAATTCCGGCCCAAGAGAGTATCGGCACGAACGCCGGCAGAAAAAGCAACGCGATAGCCTCTCGCGAGTTAAAAATGCGCTCATGGACAGCAAGGCCCATCGTGCGCGGATTGGTAAGGGTAAGGAGCATTGGAAAGGTAAGTAAGACGAGTACCCGCGAAACGTCGGTGGTTAAAATCGCGACGGCAACGGCTCCAACGAATATGAAGCAAGCCAGAATAAGTGTAACGACATTTGGTGCTTTCGTCCCGCATTGAAGGGCATGATACGCTAACAGGGCTCCAGGAACTACGCAGGCTAAGCCAACCGGCAGATATATGATGTTTCTGATCAGAAACGGGCCCATATAGGACAGCATAAATTGAGCGCGCCCAGAGTAATTTGGTGAAATAAATAGATGTACGAAAAAAAACATCAATGCACCAACGAGCAATCCCCTCAATATGGAAAACGCTCTGATCCTGTCGTCCGGGCGTGCGCTGCTGATCAGAAGGCTGCTGACGATAGCGCAGATAAATACACCCTGTTGAAAATGCCAAAGCGTCAAGAGAGCTGCGGTGCCGGCAACAAACCAGGAAAGGTCGGCGATGATCAGAATGATCGAGCCCGCGAGCACCACTGAATCCCCAATCCCGACATTCTGAAACATAATCTTCCAGGTGGGTAGCACGCCAAAGATCGCCAGCAGAATTACGCGTTCTTTCGCGGATTTCCCCAGAAGCAGTATCGCGAGCACGGGCAGGGCGTTTAGCGCTAGAAAGACGATACCAATTGAGGTCGCGGATGTTAGTCGCAGCGCGTGAATGAGGCCGATCTTGAGCGGAGAATCGAAAAGGTATTGGGAAAATTCCTTCAGGTGGGCGTGAAAGCCATCGGCGGCCAACATCATGAGGGCGCCACCGTCGACAAATCGGACCCCACCCAGTATGATTTGTGCGATCGCGGCTATCGTCACCAGGCTTAAAAGCCCAGGCAGGTTCGCCACTTCCGGCCGTGTCTCTTTTTGCGTCAACTTTTCCCCCAAACTTGACCGACCTGATCCTCTGGTCCGCAAACTCGTTGGTGCCTTGATCTGCCTTCATGTTGCTATGGCGTATTCAAACCGCTCATGCCAAGAGGCCTATCTTCCAAACGATGTAGATGCCCGCCCTACGAAATCCCGACGGGCAAAAGGAACTTCTGCGTCAAGGCAAGTCTGTCTTGGACCATAGGATGCGATGCTCTGTGCCCCTGAAGCGACGTGGGCGTGTCGAAGAGGCACCCGGCTGACGTAATTCTCACCGTTCAATGGACCGACCACAGCTGTGGAGCCTCTTTAATGTGGAGGAGATGGCGGTGACTTGGCGATTCAAACCCGACCCTGTTCGATAGGAGGCGCATAAGCCCCTTGGCACGGGCTAAACCTTCAAGGCTCTGCTTAGGCAGGAACCGGGTCATAGCGATGATGTTTTGAACAGTTTCTCGGGAATCAATCGGATGATCGCTATGATGAGCCGCCAGATCGCGCGGGTATAGATGACGTCGGACTTTCTTTCGATGGCCTTTAAGATTGCGTTTGCCACTTCCTCGGGTTGGGCAGTGAGGAGCGCCGGCAGCTTCATGCCGGCGGTCATCTGGGTGGCGACGAAGCCAGGAAGCACTGTCACCACATGCACACCTTCCGTGGCCAGGCGATTACGCAGACCGGAGAGAAATGCTGTGAACCCCGCTTTGGCAGCTCCGTAGACATAGTTTGCCTTTCGCCCGCGCTCGCCTGCGACCGAGCTGATTCCGACAAGAGTGCCATGTCCGCGTTCGGCAAAGCAGTTGGCAAGGCGAGCCAAAATGCTGGCCGGTCCCTCAAAATTGGTGCGGATTACGGCCGAGGCAACCTCACTGTCATTCTCGCTTAGACGTTGGTCGCCCAGTGTCCCTACTGCGCAGATTGCGATGCCTGGCAGCTGAGGCAGGCCCGCTACAAATGCAGCATGATCACCCACGGCAACGGCGTCGAACTCGAGTAGGGTCACCTGAACACGGTAACGCAATTCAAGATCGGTCTTGTCTGCAGTGAGCGTATGCACGTTGCGCGCGGCAAGCTGTAGCGGGTGCCCGAGGCGTGCGAACGCGTGCGCGATTGCCCTCGCGATATCAGAGCGCGCGCCGAGGATGAGGACAGGGTCCGGACTCATAATCCAAGCCGCAGGGACAGGGCTGATGCAAAGCTGTCCGTCAGGTGGTTATCCGCGCGCCATTTGGCGAACGCCAGTGCGCGGGGATCCGATCGGTGCAAGACGTCTTTCGTCATGCGGCTATCCTTCGCCAGATAGAAACGCCCCCCGTGGCGGATGACGATCTCGTCGAGCTTTTCCATAAGTCTTAGAGTATCCTGTCGGATCGGAAAATCGAGGGCGAGGGTGTAGCCTTCCATGGGAAAGGAGAAGACACCTCCACTTTTGCCAAACCGCTTGAGTACCGCCAGGAACGAGCCTGCCCCTGCCTCGGACGTTGCGGAGAGCATCTCCAAGAGCCCGTCTTCCGCCTCATTGAGTGGCAATACACATTGGAATTGCGCAAATCCGCGCCGGCCATAGAGGCGGTTCCAGTTCAGAATGGAATCCAGCGGAAAGAAGTAGCTGTCCCAATCCACCAGGCGATCTGCACCTCTCCGCCTGCCCTTCCAGTAGTGGCCGGCATTAAGGCTCCGGAGGGTAAAGGGATTAAGGGCCCAGGATGGCGCGTCAAAGGGTATGGAGAACTTCTGCCTGTGCCCGGCGTCGAAGGGGGCGTTACGTTGCTCCTCCTGAAGCTCATGTAGTCTTGCATGCTCACCCAGCATGACCAGGGAGCGGCCGCGATGCCGTCCCGCGCTCAGGCAGTCGATCCAGGCCACGGAGTAGGTTACGTGGTGGAATTCCTCGAAGATGGCCATCGCAGCAGCAAGGTTGGTTGCGGGAATGACACGCTGCCTGATCCACCCGGTCTCGACTTGGCGCAGGCGGATTGCCGTGCGCAGAACAATCCCG
This sequence comes from Rhizomicrobium sp., assembly GCA_049964915.1. GTDB lineage: Bacteria > Pseudomonadota > Alphaproteobacteria > Micropepsales > Micropepsaceae > Rhizomicrobium. The sequence goes on along the minus strand of JBMFWV010000067.1, from coordinate 8,207 downwards.
GTTAACCCCATGCCCCCTAGGGTATGGTCAAAGAGTTCATGGTTGGAGTTACGTGAACAGCGCTGCACGGTGCCCGTCCCGTCCATCACATCGATCCACTCCACGCCGGCGCGGAAACTTCCGTCTTTGTGGTGGTTCTTGCCGTGCACATCTGCGGCAATGGCCCCGCCCAATGTGATGAACTTGGTGCCGGGGATGACGACAGGGAAAAGCCCGCGTGGCAGGAAGGCTTCAATGACGTCTGACAGCAAGACGCCAGCCTCCGCGTCGAGAACGCCTGTGTTTACATCAAAGGCGAGCATGCGGTTGAAATGGCGCATATCGATCGTGTTGGCTGTGCTGATCGCGGCGTCGCCGTAAGCGCGGCCATTGCCGCGGGCGATGGCCCGCCCGGCGCGAACGCGCTCGGCCAAAGCCTCTTTGGTGCGCGGCGTAAAGACCTGCGCGTCTAGTATAGGATGTCTGCCCCAGCCCGTCAGTCCCATGGTCCCGACTCAGTGTTGCATCACGGAGGACGGCATGCAGCTGACGCACCAATTGTAGGTGAAGTGCCTCATGAGCCCTGGGACTAAGCAGTCTCTCACAGTAAGGTACCTCCGAGGGCGAATGCAAACACCAGTATTCCGCAAACCTGGCTAACGCGGTCCTTAAGTGCGAACACCAGGGGGTCATCATGCATGCGTCCGCGATGTGCCAGCATCACGGTGCGGGTTACCCATAAGAGGAGAACCGGGCAGATACCCCATAGCATCTGTGGTTGCTTGTAGAGCAGGGCTACCGCCGGCGAATTGACATAAAGTGCCATCACCAGGACGGCGACGTATCCTGCCGCCAAAGCGATCATGGAGATGATGGGCTGGTCTTCGACGGTGTAGCCTCGACCGCTCGCATCAAGTTTGCCTCGGGCGGCAGTGTCAACCAGTTCTGCCTGCCGTTTTACCGCTGCAAGAGAAAGGAAGATGAAGGTCGAAAAAGCAAGCAGCCAGAACGAGGGAGGGACCGATGCTGCCGCGGCGCCGCCCAGGATGCGCAGGGTGTATAGAACAGCCAGTACAACGATATCGATTACGGCCCGGCGCTTGAAATAGAGGGAATAGGCGGTCGCCAGTGTGAAGTACCCAAGCACCACGAAAAGGAGGAGCCAGCCCGTCAGGAGTGCGGTGACGAGCCCCAAAAGGATGCAGCCTGCCGCGATCCAGCTGCCATGGGCGAGCGGCAGCTCACCGGAGGCAAAGGGTCTCAAGCGCTTTCGCGGATGGGCGCGATCAGCCGACAGATCCAGAAGATCGTTCAAGGTGTAGGTGCTCGATGCCACGAGACTGAAGGCTACCAGAGCTCCAACACTTTTCGCAGCAGCCGTCAGGGTGAAGGTATGGGCGAGGAGCATTGGCAGGAACACGAGAGCGTTTTTCAGCCATTGATGGGGGCGAAGTACCTGCAGGTAGGTCGCGAGGGATGGTTTCGTGCCGTCATTGAGATGTTCGACCTCTAGTCCAAGCCTTTCCGCTCCCGTCCGCACCGCCGCGCTCGCGTTTACGGTGATGGCCTTGCGCGCGCTCTGCCATACCGAGAGATCGGCCCTGGAATCGCCCATGTAGACGAAGCCCTCTGGGAACCTTGCACGCAGAAAGGCGGCCTTCCTTGGTCCCTTCAGATTTTGACGTCCGTCAGAGCCGTGAGCCTCGTCAAAGAGCCCGGTATGGGCGGCGATTGCCTGCGCGATCGCCCCGTCGCTGCCGGAAACAAGGACGGTTCTGCCGCCATGGGCCCGCCAGGTTCTGAGATAGGCGAGTACGGCGGAATTGTAGGGAAGCGTCGCAAGGCTGACCTCGGCCAGTTGCGCCAGGCGGGCCTTGAGCGCGGCTCGGCTGCGCGACTGACCTAAGGCACAAAAGAACGTGAGAAAACGCGTCCGGGAAAGGGCAGACCAGAAGGTCTCGAAGAGCATGTCTGAGCGCAGTAAAGTCCCGTCGAGATCGACGACAAGAGTGTTATTGTCCCCACGAATATTTGGATTCATGAATTACCCTGCCTCTATTGGCTATGCACACCCTCTCAATATTCGGCCATCTAATATCATAATTTGGCTCCTCTCAATCGTCGCCGGCAACGGTGGCTCGTCTTCTCCTCAATGTGTAAGTGGTTGATTGCAAAGCAGGTTTTCTTAGGGAGAGCTTTGGGTTGAGGACCGGGGAGGCTCGAAAATGGGCGCCCGGCGGGGAAACCGGCAGGCGATGGGCAAACGCATCGCGAGAAACGCATACGTGGAAAGGGGGTTGCTCGTGATTTTGAGGCCCTGATCGCGCCAGCCGCACGCCTCGATTGGCTCGAAATATTGGCGAACCGCGTTCTCGTCTCCAACAAACAGCTAAATTTCGGATCAGGCG
>JBMFWV010000067.1:0-5810 GCA_049964915.1 Rhizomicrobium sp. | reverse complement strand
CAGGCGATGCCGCTTAGAGAAGTGCGGGCCAGGTTGATGAGTAATAGCCGTTGGTAGCCTGTCATACGCAGGTGACGGATTGTAGTGGGCAGTCAATGCGTGTGGCTTGCTTATCCGAAAGCAACTCGCTTGGCTGCGGACCGTTCCGTATGGAGGCTTCGGCCGCCTTCCCGAGCGTTTGTCTGGCCCAAGAGCAGGGGCTTTACTTAGTCCTATCTAGATTCAGGAGCCTTTCCGACACGTCGGCAGCAATTGCTAGCGAAGAGGTTATTCCCGGAGATTCGATGCCATAAAGGGCGATCACCCCTTCGCAGCCATGTTGCTCCGGTCCTGCAACAAGAAAATCCCTCGCAGGTTCACCCTCGCGAGCGAGCTTAGGACGAATTCCTGAATAGCCCGGTTGTAGTGAGGCGTCGCGTAGGCCCGGCCAGTAGCGACGAATTGCATCGTAAAATGAATCTGCGCGTCGCGCGTCGACCTCATAGTGCTCCAGTTCTGTCCATTCGACGTCTGGACCGAATCGTCCCTGTCCTCCGAGGTCAAGGGTGTAGTGTACCCCAAGGCCTGCCGAGGATGGGAGGGGATAAACTAGTCTGCTGAAGGGGGATCGCCCGGAAAGCGTAAAATAGTTCCCCTTGCACAAGAAGGTTGCCGGCACGTTGGACAATTCAAGCGATCGGGCGACACGGGATGTAGAAAGGCCAGCGGCAATGACGACATGACGGGCCCGAAGCGTCATGGGAGATGTGCCCCCAAGCTCGACAATTGCTCCGCCGTTCGGGGCAGGGCGTCCGCCAAGGACGGGGGTTTGATAGGCGATAGATGCACCCTTGTCCTCGGCCTTGCCAAGGAGTGACAGCATTAAGCCGTGTGTATCGATGATGCCAGTATTTGGCGACCAAAGAGCCGCTGTGCAATATAGTTCGGGCTCCATGGACACCGCGTCTGCGGCTGGGATCGCGCGTAGACCCGTGACCCCGTTCACTTGCCCGGCATTATAAATTCGAGCGAGCACTTGCTCTTCGGCATCATTGGTGGCGACGATGAGCTTGCCGACCATTCGGAAGGGAACGCCATGGCTCTGGGCGTATTCACGCAGCATTCGGTTCCCCGCGACGCAATACCGTGCTTTGAGGCTACCCTGGGCGTAGTACATTCCTGCATGAATGACTTCGCTATTGCGCGAGGATATTCCCGAACCGATCAAATTCTCTTTTTCGACTATAACGACTTCGCGACCGGCCTCAGCCAGGGCGCGGGCCACCGCCAAACCTGCTACGCCGGCTCCAATGACCAAGCAATCCAAATCTTCCATGACTGATTTCTACCGATTCAGGAAACTGGGGGAATTTGGTGGGAATTTGTCCGTTTCACAACTGGGATTTTGACAGGCCGGTCTGTGGCCATAAATGGCAACATTACGTGTGCGAGTTGGAGATTGTTGGGGACTCGCGCGATTGGTAAAAGCGGCCTCCCACCGCAACCGAGGCAAACTGATGGCGTCTATTCCTTTTATCGATCTTCAGGCCCAACGTCGCCGCCTGGGTCCAAGTTTGACCAATGCAATCATGGATGCGGTTGAAGGCGGGCAGTGGATCCTGGGTCCGCAGGTCGCCAGGCTTGAGGAGGCATTGAGCGAATTTGCCGGCGTGAAACACACGATTACCTGCGCCAACGGGACGGACGCGCTCATGATCGTCTTGCGGGCCTGGAACATCGGGCCTGGTGATGCGGTGTTTGTTCCGGCCTTTACCTTTGCGGCCTCTGCAGAAGTCGTGGCCCTGGTCGGGGCAAGCCCGGTGTTCGTCGATGTCTGCGAGGACACCTACAACATGGATCCCGAAAGCCTTGATGCGGCCATTCAGATGGTACGTCGCATCGGAAAGCTCACCCCGCGCGCGGTGATGCCGGTCGATCTTTTTGGGCAGCCGGCGGACTATCGGACCCTCGAGCCAATCGTAAAGCGCGAGAAGCTTCTGATGCTCTGCGACGCGGCGCAAGGATTTGGTGGCCGTATCGATGGTCGCGTGGCGGGAGGCATCGGGGACGCTGCTGCGACGTCATTTTTTCCGGCAAAGCCCCTCGGTTGTTACGGCGATGGCGGGGCCAGCTTTACCAATGATGACGGGCTCGCAGAGCTCCTGCGGTCTATACGCATGCATGGCCAGGGCGCCGATCGCTACGAGAATGTGCGGATCGGTGTGAACTCTCGGCTTGATACCATTCAGGCTGCGATCCTCCTTGAAAAGCTCAAGGTCTTTCCCGAAGAAATTGAAATGCGTGAGAGGGTGGCGCAAGGGTATCAGAAGGCCTTTGCAAACTCGAACCGGATCCGGATACCGCGGGTGATTGAAGGGGCCCAATCGAGCTGGGCGCAGTACACCATCCAGGTGGATGCCCGTGACCAGCTGCAAGCGGATCTAAAGGAGGCGGGTATTCCGACCGCGGTCTATTACCCGATTCCGCTTTCCAAACAGGAGGGCTACCAGGCCTTCCCTAGCGCGCCAACTCCGGTCAGCGAACGGATTTCGAAGACGGTGGTCAGTCTTCCCATGCATCCGGATCTTGATGCCAGCACCCAGGAGCGCGTCATCGAAGCCGTCCTGAAAAGCGCTGGCTGAGATGCTGTCCAGTAATAATTAGGAGGGGCTTGGGAACGTGCCTCTGATCCGCTTTGCTGTTGGTTAACCCAGGCCTTTTGGGCTGGTTGGTGGTTATATGCGTAGCAAGAGTGTCTGACGTTCCAGATCGGGCATGCACGCAACTCAGACTGGCAGACGCAGTGGCCATGGCAGTAACTTCAGTACGAAGTCGTTTAGAGGCGGTTCGGGATTGCTCTGTTGCCGCCTGGCTTACTCGAGTTCTCGTCGCGTGTGTTGGCTTGGCGTGCTTGGAGTGCGCGGGACCCGCGGGTGAGGCGAAATCCTCGTGTGCGTTCGCGCTGCGCCGAGCGGGCCTGAGAGGACGGCCAGATTTTGATCGCCCCCCTGAGCAGGTCTATCGCCACATGCCCTTCAGTTTGAGCTACCAGGCTCGCACAAGGATACCCCTCGCGCCGGACGAGGTGTTCGAATGTACGGGGCTCGCAAAAATGGGAATGGGCGTTAGCACCAAGTCTGCAAGCTGGCTTTAAGGGGTCTGAGGCCTGGCTGCTGCATATCCTTGCTGCCCGCCCGTGATCGTGGGGCTCTTGGTCCCCTCATAGCTGAAGCCGCCAGGACCAGAAGGTCGACATTTATAGGGATCGGATACCTCTTGGCGCGCCCGGGCGGCAGAGACGGAGTGAGGGCGTTGTAGATTGGGCTCTGGACCGCTAGAACCCCGGGCCCATGGATGTCGCCCAATTCGAGTTTGAGCTTCCCGACGAACTTATTGCCGTCCGCCCGGCCGTGCCCCGCGACAGCGCCCGCATGCTCGTCGTTCGGCAAGACGGGACACTCGAGCATGCCAGGGTGCGCGATCTGCCTGGCTATCTGCGGTCCGGTGACTGTCTCGTTGTCAATGACACTGCGGTGATCAAAGCCCGGCTCCGCGGTCGAAGGATGCGCACTGAGGCAACCGATGGTCCCAAGATCGAGGTGCTGCTCCACAAGCGGGAGAGTGATAACCGTTTCCTTGCCTTTACCCGTCCGGCCCGAAAGCTCGCGTCCGGCGACAGGATCGTGTTCCATGCCGAGCTCTCCGCCGCGGTTCTGAGGCGGGGTGAGGGCGGAGAAGCTGAGCTGGAATTTTCCGTGGGTGGGGCGCTCCTTGATGCTGCGATCGCCCGTGCCGGCGAGATCCCACTCCCACCCTACATAGCAGGCAAGCGCGCAGCCGACGCGCGTGACGAGACAGCAGGCAAGCGCGCAGCCGACGCGCGTGACGAGACAGACTATCAGACCATGTTTGCCCACGAGCCAGGCTCGGTCGCGGCGCCAACGGCAGGTCTCCACTTTACTCCTGAGCTGCTAGCGGAACTGGCGAGTGGAGGCGTGGGTATCGAGCGGCTCACCCTCCATGTGGGGGCAGGGACCTTCCTTCCCATCACTGCGACCGATACGCGTGAGCACCGCATGCATGCCGAACGGGCGATCCTGAGCCCAGAGGTTGCAGGGCGCCTCAGTGAGGTCCATGCCTCCGAGAGGAGGGTCATCGCCGTGGGGACTACGTCGCTGCGCACCCTGGAAAGCGCCGTGAGCCCGGGGGGGCGGATCGAGCCCTTCGACAGCGAAACCCGGCTCTTCATCACCCCCGGGTTTCAGTTCCGGGCGGCGGACATGCTTCTGACGAATTTTCATCTGCCGCGTTCGACCTTGTTCATGCTGGTCTGCGCCTTTGCCGGTACTGAAACTATGAAACGGGCCTATGCCGAAGCTGTACGGGAAGATTACCGCTTCTATTCGTATGGCGATGCCTGCTTGCTATATCGAGCACGAAAGGTCGATTGATGCCTAACCTTTACCCGTCGTTCAATTTGGCTAGAGTGTGCAGGCCAATCTGCGCGAGTTGTTCAAAATGAACATTGTCCCAGTCATCCTGGCAGGAGGGACGGGCACCCGGCTGTGGCCACGGTCTCGTACAGCTTTGCCGAAGCAGTTTCTCAACCTGATTGGCGATCGTTCCCTTCTGGTCGAAACCGTATCCCGGTTTGAAGGAGATAATAGATTCACGGCACCGCTCGTCGCGGGCGCGGCCGAGCACGGATTTATGGTGGCGCGCGAGCTTGAAGGCGCAGGCATCAAGCCTCTTGCGATCTTGGCCGAACCCGAAAAGCGTAACACCGCTCCTGCGATTGCGGCGGTAGCTGAATTTGTCCGGGCCAATGAGGGTCCGGCCGCAATTCTTGCAATCATGCCGGCAGATCATATCGTGCGCGATCCCTCGGGACTTCGTTCCGCACTGGTAGCGGCTGCAGGTGCTGCAGCCGATGGCAGGATTGTAACGATTGGCATTACGCCAAGCGAACCTGCAACCGGCTATGGTTACATTGAGGTTGGCGCTCCACTCGAGGGTCACGAAGGAGTTCAGAAGGTTTTGCGCTTTGTCGAGAAGCCCGACAGCGGTACGGCAGAATCCTATCTTGCAGCGGGAAACTACCTCTGGAACGCGGGCATGTTTGTGGCTCGGGCTGATACACTCATCGCGGAGATGGAGGAGAGGTGTCCGGAGATCGTGTCTGCGGTACGCGCCGCAGTTCAGGCAGCAAGTGTCACAAATGGTGTCACGACGCTTGATCGTCAAAGTCTGGTCCGCGCCCCTTCAATCTCGTTTGACTATGCTGTCATGGAAAAGACGGCGCGTGCAGCTGTTGTTCCGGCTGATATTGGTTGGACCGATGTCGGAAGTTGGTCGGCGCTGTGGGAGGTTCTCGATAAGGACGAGGCCGGCAACACGATTACTGGGGATGTCCACGCCCAAGACTGCCGCGATAACCATCTCGAAAGTGATGGGCGCCTGGTGGTTGCACTTGGTCTTGAGCGGATGATGGTCGTACAAACCCGTGACGCGACGCTTGTTGCACCTCTGGACCGGGCCCAGGAAATTGGCCGCTTGGTTGACGCCCTTAAACAGAAGGGGCGCGCTGAAATCCAGACCCACACAAAGGTCCAGCGACCTTGGGGCTGGTACGATGGGCTCTGGCGGGACACTGGCTTTCAAGTCAAGCATTTGATGGTCGCCCCTGGCGCGGCCATCTCCCTACAGCTGCATCACAAAAGATCCGAGCATTGGGTCATTCTAAAGGGCCGTGCACGGGTTACCCGAAACGAGGAAGTGGTCGATCTTGAGGCTGGACAGTCAACATTCATACCGCTGGGAACTCGTCACCG
>JBMFWV010000066.1:0-18186 GCA_049964915.1 Rhizomicrobium sp. | reverse complement strand
GGTTCGCTTGCCGCCGCCGCGCTTGCCGGGCGCAATGAGCGGCTCGACCAGCGCCCATTCCTCGTCGGTCAGATCGCGCGGGTAACGCAGCTTGTCGCGATTGTAGCGGGGGCGATTTTCGACCGTCCACATCGGGCACCTCCAAAACGACTCGGTGCCTCATAGAGAATCACACCGGATTCCTACCTTTCAAGCCGCCACCCCCTAAGCGACTCTCCCGACTCTTAAAGTCCACGGACAGACACTAAGGTTTTGATCTGCCCCAAGGTGCCGTTCGAGACGTTCGCTGCGTCCCCGGGCGAGCCTATCATTGCGCCGGCCCGGCTCCTCTCCTCGGCTGATCTTGTTTGCGCCGCAGCATCCAGCATGCTTGGCGCTGCGCGATCCGAGGCCTCAAGGGGGCGCCGTCACCCGCGGTACGAGACCAGTAGGCGCAATGCCAGCCCCTGTGCCATAAGACCCGACCGCAGATGTGTCCAAATGTCTATCAGTCAAGCGATGGATGAGTGATTGCCATGCCGAAGACGCCCATGTCGTCTCCGATCCACGCCCAGCGTGACTATTACGAGAAGACCGCAGCATCCTACGATGCGAGGCATGTCGGTCCGACGGACGAGCATGCCACGGCACTGCATGCGTTCATGGCGCTGGCGGAATTGGCGGGTCCGGTCACCAGCGTACTCGATGTTGGGGCCGGTACCGGGCGGGCGGTTAGGCTCCTGAAGAACGCGTGGCCCGCTGCCACCATCGTTGGGGTGGAACCGGTTGCGGCGCTTCGCCTGGAAGCACTCAAGCGCGGCCTTTCCAATGGTGAGATCCGGGACGGAGATGCGCTCTCGCTGGCCTTTGCCGATGGGTCGTTCGATTACGTCGTCGCCACCGGGGTCCTTCATCACATACCAGATCCGGACCGAGCCGTGCGCGAAATGGTGCGGGTGGCGAAGAAGGGGGTGATGATTTCGGATTCGAACAATATCGGACAGGGAAACGCCACGTCGCGTCTGCTAAAATATCTGATCAAGGCCATGGGTTTGTGGCAGGCGGTCGTCTGGATCCAGACCAAGGGCCGAATGTATAAATTCAGCGAAGGTGACGGAATCTATTTCAGTTACTGTGCATTTGATGCCGTCAAAAGCCTGCAACGAAAATTCCCCTACATTCATTACATGAACACACAGCCCTGTGTCGGCTTCAATCCCTACCGTGGCGCCAGGAATGTGATGATTTTTGCTAAAGAGTGAAGGGAATGCGCCTTGCGGGCGCACTGAGGGGTGCGCTCAGAGCTCGGTGGCGGATTTTGCTCCCGCGTCCGCCGTCGCAGGGGTGTTGCGTCACGGCCTTCAGCTTGGGAGCGATGTGGGCTAGGCTCAAGTCCACTCATCGGACGCCTGACGATGGACGGTGGCGGATCGCACAGGTAGGAGCAAAACATGGTGAAACTCACCCTCAATGGGCAGGAGCGCAGCTTCACCGGCGCCTTGGACATGCCGTTGTTGTGGTGGCTGCGTGACGAGATCGGACTGACCGGGACCAAATTTGGCTGCGGCGCGGGGTTGTGCGGAGCCTGCACGGTGCATCTGGATGGCGCTGCGGTGCGCTCCTGTCAGACGCCAATGGCGGCGGTTGCCGGCCGCCAGGTGACCACGATTGAGGGACTGTCGGCCACGGGCGATCATCCTTTGCAGGTGGCCTGGAGGACACTTGGTGTTCCGCAATGCGGCTACTGCCAGAGCGGGCAGCTGATGCAGGCGGCGGCATTGCTGCATCATACGCCCCATCCCAGTGACGCGCAGATCCGCGCCACGATGGACGGAAATCTCTGCCGCTGCGGGACTTATCCGCGCATTCGCGCCGCGATCCTGGCGGTCAGCAGGGCTGGAGGTCCGGTGTAATGACAACACCCAGTCCACTGCGGCTCGCAAATGTCAGTCGACGCTCCCTGATGAAGGGCATGGGCGCAGGTCTCATTCTTTCGGTCTCTTTCTCGCCCGGGGCGATGGCAAAAGCGGTGGCACCCAAATATGGCGCAGATGGCGAACGCAATGGCTGGCGTGACAATCCCAAGCTCTTTGTCCTCATTTATCCCAATAGCGATGTCCGTTTTTTCTGCACACGGCAGGAAATGGGCCAGGGCATTCGTACCAGCCTCGCTTTGGCGCTAGCCGACGAACTTGAAGCCGATCTTGCGCGCGTGACGGTGGTGCAGGCCGATGGCGATGAAGCCAAATGGGGCAATCAGGACACAGACGGCTCGCGCAGCATGCGCCATTTCTTTCTCCCCATGCGCCTGGCCGGGGCAGCGGCGCGTCTCATGCTCGAACAGGCGGCGGCACAGACGTGGGGTGTTGCCGTTGCTGACGTGCGCGCCGATAACAACATGCTCATCCATGTCCCGAGCGGACGGCGCCTCAGTTTTGGTGCGGTTGCGGCACAGGCAGCAACCCTTCCGGTGCCCCCGCGACAGGCGATCAAGCTGAAATCTCCGGCGCAGTTCCGCTACATCGGCAAGGACAAGGTGACGGGCGTTGATCTTTTCGACATCACCACAGGGCGCGCCCAATACGGCATCGATGTGCGCAAGGACGGCCTGCTGTATGCCGTCGTGGCCCGGCCCCCGGTCCTTGGTGGCCGGTTGATCCGTTATGATGGGAGCCAGGCCCAAAACGTGCCAGGCGTCGTCAGAGTGCTGACCATCGCTCAGCCCAAATCCGGTTATCCGATACAGGCAACCGGCGGGGTTGCGGTGGTGGCACAAAACAGCTGGGCCGCCATAAAGGGCCGGGCGGCGCTGCAGATCGAGTGGGAGGATGGTCCCAACCAGAGCTATGATTCAGAGCGCTACCGCGAAACTTTGCGCGTGGCGGTGAGCAAGCCTGGAAAGCTGGTGCATGCTACAGGCGATGTCGATGCCGCCCTGAAAGAGGCGGCTCAGACTGTTGAGGCCGAATACTATCTTCCCCATCTCGCCCATGCCTCGATGGAGCCGCCGGTGGCTACGGTTCAGTTTGCCAACGGCCAGTGCGAGGCCTGGGCCTGCGTGCAAGATCCGCAAGGCGCCCGCGATGCGCTCGCAAGCGCGCTTGGAATCTCTTCCGACCAGGTCCGCGTGCATGTCACGCTTCTGGGGGGTGGCTTTGGTCGCAAGTCCCAGCCGGATTTTGTCGTTGAAGCAGGTCTCATATCGCGGGCGATGGGAGGGCGGCCTGTCAAAGTGCTATGGACGCGCGAAGACGATATCGGCCATGACTTTTATCACACTGTTTCCATGGAGCGGCTTCAAGCCGGACTGGATGCCAAGGGCCGCGTAACGGGTTTGCTCTATCGCACAGCAGCGCCTTCGATCTCCTCGATCTTCGGGCCTGATCCCCGCCACGAAGGCGCCGGTGAACTGGGCATGGGGGCCTCGGATCTGCCTTTCGACATCAAGGCGATGCGATTGGAAAATCCGGCGGCCACCGCCCATACGCGCATCGGCTGGTTTCGCTCGGTGTCGAATATCCCCCATGCCTTCGCCGTGCAGTGCTTTGTTTCAGAGCTGGCCCATGCGGCCGGTCGCGATCATCTCGATTATCTTCTGGAGTTGATCGGGCCTTCGCGTCAGATCGATCCGCGCAGTCTGGGTGACAACTTTAATTACGGCGAATCTCCCACGCTCTATCCGATCGATACGGGACGGCTGAAACGTGTCATCACGCGCGCTGCCAATGGCATTGGCTGGGGGCGCAGGACCAAGGATGGACATGGTCTTGGCTTGGCCGGTCATCACAGTTTTGCCAGCTACGCGGCCTGTGCCATCGAGGTGGCCGTCAACCAGGATGGCGCGCTCAGCATTCCGCGTGTTGATGCCGCGATCGACTGTGGTTTTGCCGTCAATCCCGATCGCGTCCGGGCTCAGATCGAAGGGGCAGTGATCATGGGCTTGAGCCTCGCCCTCAGTGGCGAGATCAGCTTCAAGAGTGGCCGGCCAGAGCAGGCGAACTTCGACACCTACACTCTTCTGCGCATGGCTGAAGCGCCCGCTGAGATCCGCGTGCATCTGGTCGCACCCGATGCCGACGTTCCCATGGGTGGGATCGGCGAACCGGGCCTGCCGCCGGTAGCGCCGGCGCTTCTCAATGCGATCTTTGCGGCGACCGGCAGACGTTTGCGCAACCTGCCGGTGGCAGACCAGCTCAAGGCCTTCTCGGGGCGTCGCTCCTAGTGCCGGCGTGCTGCGACGAGGGAACGGTGTTTGCGAGGTTTTGTCTTTGCTGCGAATTGCGGCTGCACTGTCATGCAGCGTCAGGCCGTGCGAGGATGTGATGCATGGGTAAGACTCTCGGTATTATATGGATGGCGCTGTGGCTCACTCAGCCGGCGCTTGCGGCCGCGCCAGAGGCACCGCTCCAGCCGCTGTTGCGGGCGCTCTCCTCGGCGTCCTCCAAGGAAGCGGCGGCGCCGCTCGAACTGCGCGTTCAGATGCTGTTTCTGAATTCCGGCAGCCCGAGCGTCAATCTGCTGATGAGCCGCAGCGCCCGCTTGCTTGCGATTGGCAAACTCGATCCGGCGCGCGCGCTGCTGCGCGCGGTGACTGAGATCGCGCCCCATTATGCCGAGGGCTGGCATCAGCGCGCCCGCCTTGCTGCCCTCAAGGGTGAGGATCGCACCGCGATCCTGTTCCTCGAGCGGACGATCATCCTCAATCCGCGCCAGTTCGAGGCCTATGCCGAACTCGGCAGCCTGTTGCGCGCCTATGGCGATGACAAAGGCGCGCTTGCCATGTACCGCAAGGCTGCAGCGCTCGACCCCTACTACGACGACGTCCGCTCGGCGCTGCGGGCCTTGGTACGCAAGGTTGAAGGCCAAAGCATCTGATTTGAACGTGACGCTCAGCGGCTGCCGGCAAAGGCCACGCGCAAGAGGTTGGTCGCGCCCGGTGTTCCCAGGGGAACCCCGGCCGTGATGACGATGCGCTCGCCGCTGCCGGCGAAGCCTTCCTCATAGGCGATCTGCGCCGCCCGCCCGACGACATCATCCAGATCATGAGCGTCTTCGGTCATCACACAGTAAAGTCCCCAGGCGAGGCACAGCCGCCGGGCCGTCTGTTCCAGGGGCGTGAGCGCCAGGATGGGGGCTTCAGGGCGCTCACGCGCTGCGCGCAGGCCCGTGGAGCCGGATTTGGTCCAGCATACGATCGCCTTGGCATGGATGGTATGGGTGACCTGCGCCACTGCCGCCATGATCGCATCGGGGGTGGTTTCTTCCGGAGCGTTGCTCTGGGCATCGAGGATCTGCCGATAGAGCGGATCACCTTCGACTTCATAGGCGATCTTGTTCATCATCGACACGGCGTCAAGCGGATGCTGGCCAGAGGCGGTTTCGGCGGACAGCATGACCGCATCGGCGCCCTCGAACACGGCTTGGGCCACGTCGGACACCTCGGCGCGCGTTGGAGCTGCGAACTGGATCATCGATTCGAGCATCTGGGTTGCGACCACGACCGGTTTGCCGGCCATGCGGCAGGCTCGGGTGATACGCTTTTGAATGCCCGGCACCGTCTCCAGCGGCAGTTCGACGCCCAGATCGCCGCGCGCCACCATCAGGCCATCGGACAACTCGATGATCTCATCGAGGCGCTCAAGGGCCTTGGGCTTTTCAATCTTGGACATGATCGCCGCCCGGCCCTGGACCAGCTTGCGCAGTTCGGCAACATCCTCGGGACGCTGGACAAAAGACAGTGCAACCCAGTCCACGCCAAGCGCGAGTGCAGCAGAAAGGTCGCTGCGATCCTTGTCGGTCATGGCTGAGATCGGCATCAGGGTGTCGGGCAGATTGATGCCCTTGCGGTCCTTGAGCACACCCCCGATTTCGACGAAGGCTTCGGCGCTGTCGGCCTTGGCGGCAAAGGTGCGCAGGCGCATTTTTCCGTCGTCGATCAGAAGACAGTGCTTCTGCTTGAGCGAGGCGAAAACTTCGGGATGGGGTATCGGCAGGATCTCGGGATCGTCGCTGGACGCGATGCATTTTAGCTTCAGACGTTGGCCCTCGTGGAGAGTGACTTGTCCCCCCGGTAGCGTTCCCAGCCGGATCTTTGGCCCCTGCAGGTCGGCGAGAATGCCGACGGGACGCCCCAGGGCCTGTTCGAGCGCGCGCACCTGGCCGTAGAGCTTGGCCAAGAGCTCATGGTTCGTATGGCTCATGTTGATGCGAAAGACATCGACGCCCGCTTCGAGCAGCGCCTCCATCTGCTTCGGCTCCAGACAGGCAGGGCCGAGGGTGGCGACGATCTTGGTCTTTCGGGTGCGGCGCATGACAGGATCCATTTCAATGTGAAAGTGCATTTAGGAAAGCGATTGACTGACCGGACGGCACGTCTGCGTCCACCCCCGCTCCCGGGGTCCTCATCGCTGGCATGAGCCCACCATAGCGGCTTTGTGCGGGTTTGGGGATGCGGCTTGACCCCATCTCCTGAGGACCGAATCTTGCCAGCGTCCACAGTTAACACGTGGCACCGGGCTCCGCGCATGCAGACGTGCTTGGCGCCCGTCTCTTGCAGTGCCTGCTTGTCGGGCCTGCCCTAACCTTTCAAAATAGCGGCCATGCGTGATGTGCCTTACACGATTCTCCCGGCGCGGACGAAAGCGGCGCTGCTTTTCGTCTGTGATCATGCGGGCAATGCGCTGCCCGAGAGCGCGGGAACCCTCGGCCTGGAGACAGCGTGGCTTCATGAACATATTGCCTACGATATTGGTGCCAGAGAGGTCACACTGACCCTCGCCGAGGCCTATGGGGCCGCGGCCGTGCTCGCACGTTATTCGCGCCTCTACATCGATCTGAACCGAAGCGCGGACGACCCCACGCTTGTCATGCGGCTTTCCGATGGGCGGATCATTCCTGCCAATGCCGCGATCGATGACGCCGAAATAGGGCGGCGCATCCGCGAGGTCTACCGGCCCTATCATGCCGCGATCGCCGAGAGGATTGATGGCTTGATCGCGCAGGCTGTGGTGCCGGTGTTGATCTCGGTGCACAGTTTCACCCCGTCATGGAAGGGCCAGAGCCGGCCATGGCAGGTTGGTGTGCTGTGGGACAAGGATGAGCGCCTGGCCCGTCCACTGCTAGCGGCGTTCCGGGCGCAGGGCCTTGTGACGGGCGACAACGAGCCCTATTCAGGGGCGCTGCATGGTGACACCATGTGGCAGCACGGCACCAGGCGTGGGCTGCCCCATGTTCTCATCGAGATGCGCCAGGATCTGGTTGCAAGCCCTGAGGCGGCGCGGGCGTTTGCGCTTTCACTCAAACCTGCACTTGATGGCGCGCTGAAGGCGATGGGCCCGCCCCAGGTAAGGTGCAGCACGAGCGGCCCGGCCACGCAGGAGGTCAAAACCATGGATCAGACTACGACAAACGAGATTGAGGCCGCGGTGTTTCGCCGCCTGGTTGCCCATCTTCAGTCCCGCACCGATGTTCAGAATATCGATCTCATGAACCTCGCTGGGTTCTGTCGCAACTGCCTGGGCGACTGGTATCGCGAGGCGGCGGCGCAGAAAGGCATCGTGCTGGCGAAGGATGAGGCACGCGGGCTGGTTTACGGCATGGATCCGGCGGAATGGAAACGGCGCCATCAGAAAGAAGCGTCGCCGGAGGCCGTAGCGAAATTTGCCGCTGCCAACACTCCTGGCGGAGGCTCGCATTGAGCGCAGACTGGAAATGATTCACAGCTAGTCCGCACGGCCCTCGTTGCCTATCGGCGCCGTGCCCCTTAAAGCTCGGAGCCTGAAGAGGCTGAATGTTGCCGCGCGTCAGGCGGCTGGCCTTTATGCAATCGGGATAGTGATGACCAAGGCCGGATTTGCTGCCGACCAGCTGCGTTCCTTTATCGAACGCGTTGAGCGTTTGGAAGAAGAGAAGGCGGCGCTGACTGCCGACATTCGCGAGGTCTACGCCGAAGCCAAGGGCCAGGGTTTCGACACCAAGATCATGCGTCAGGTGATCCGCATGCGTAAACTCGATACCGCCGACCGGCAGGAACAGGAAGCGGTGCTTGATCTGTATCTGACGGCCCTTGGCATGCGTGGCTGAACGGCCTCAGCCTGCCTGTGCCTGGGGTACGCTATCGCTGTCGGGGGCAGCGCCCTCCAGTCCGAGGTCTTTCAGCTTGCGATAGAGCGTCGATCGGCCGATACCCAGCCTGCGTGCAACCTCGGTCATGTGACCATCATAACGCGCAATGGCGAGGCGGATCATTTCGGCTTCGAGTTCTTCGAGTTTGCGCATGTGACCAGAGGCATCGAGCGCCGGCAGGGCAAAGGGCTCCGGCCGTGCATCTGGTCGTGGCCCTTGCCTCGCAGCTGCATCAGCTTCGCAGTCCGAAGGGCTGCCCGCCAGAGGCAAGCGTCCGCGGAGCTCCACACCCATGGCGGCGGCAATCTGCGGAAAGTCGTGAATATCGAGCACGTCGCTGTCGCACAAAACCACGGCGCGAAAGATGGTGTTCTCGAGCTGGCGTACATTGCCAGGCCAGGAAAAGCTTCGCAGCAGACTCTCTGCCTCGGGACTGAGGCCGATCACGCTGCGATTTTCTTCGGCATTGAAGCGGGCGATGAAATGACGGGCTAGGCTCAAGATATCCTCATCGCGCTCGCGCAAGGGCGGTACACAGATGGGAAAGACGTTGAGGCGATAAAAGAGATCCTCGCGAAACCTACCCTCACGCGTCATCTGTGCAAGATCGCGATTGGTGGCAGAAATGATCCGAACGTCGATCTTTACCGGACGTTTGGCGCCGATCGGATCAACCTCGTTTTCCTGCAGCACGCGCAAAAGCTTGACCTGCATGTCGAGGCGCAGCTCGCCGATCTCATCGAGAAACAGCGTGCCGCCGTCGGCTTCCTGGAATTTGCCGAGATGGCGGTCGTTGGCGCCCGTGAAGGCGCCCTTTTCATGACCGAACAGAATACTCTCGATCAGATTCTCGGGCAGGGCACCGCAATTGATCGTGACGAAGGGTTTTCCGGCACGGGCAGACGTGCCCTGGATGGCCCGCGCGATCAGTTCTTTGCCGACGCCGCTTTCGCCTTCGATCAGGATGGGGATGGACGACTGGGCGGCCCGCTGGCCGAGCCGCACCACGTGGCGCATATGGGCGCTGGAGCCGACGAGATCGGCAAAAGCGAGGCGGTTGTCCTTTTTCTTTTTCAGACGACAGACTTCCCCGGACAATGTGCCGATCTTGAGGGCATTGCGGATCGAGACGGCGATCCGTTCGGGACTTGCTGGTTTGACGAGGAAATCATTGGCGCCGGCCCGCATGGCTTCAACCGCCGAATCGATGCCCCCCCTCGCGGTGAGCACAATCACCGGGAGTTCCGGATGGCTGACACGCAGCTGCGCCAGTACGCTGAGCCCGTCCAGGTCGGGCATGACAAGGTCGAGGAGCACCAGATGGATGCGTTCGCCATGGGGCCCCTGGATGAGCTCGAGCGCTGGCCGTCCGCCTGGTGCGGTCAAGACCTCAAGGTCGCTGCGGCGAATGGTGGCCTCCAGGAGGCGTCGCTGCACCGGGTCGTCATCGACGATAAGTATGGTCTGCGCCATTGGGGGCTCAAGATCGCTGCCGTGCCAATGTGGGGCGGAAGCGGTAAAGACGCGCTTAAGAATTGGCTTCGCGCGGCCGAAGAGATCGGGAGTCGGGAGCACGCGCGCCCGTTCCGCGCCCAAATCTGCTAGAAGGCGGCCATGAGCAAACGAGATGATGAAGACGGGCTTGGGCGCCGTATTTCCCGCTTCGCGAGGGTGTCGGCTGGACTTTCTGGCGTCGCGGTGCGGGGCGCGGGGCGGGCTTTGGCCGGAGGCAAGGCGGTTAGCGCTGCCAATGCCGCCGATCTGACTGCGGTCCTCGGGCAGTTGCGCGGGCCGGTCATGAAGGTGGCCCAGTTCGTGGCCACCGTGCCGGGGGTGTTGCCGGCGGAGGTGGCCCGCCCTCTGCTGTCACTGCAAACCAATGCCCCGCCGATGGGTGCGGGTTTTGTGCGCCGGCGGATGGCGGCGGAATTGGGTCCGAACTGGGAACGAAAGTTTCGCAGTTTCGAGAAGGAGGCGGCCCACGCCGCCAGCCTTGGACAGGTGCATCGTGCGGTGGCGCGCGATGGCAGCACGCTCGCCTGCAAGCTCCAATATCCCAATATGGGTGCGGCGGTGGAGGCCGATATCCGCCAGTTCAAGGCGGCGCTGATGTTGCAGCGCAATTTTGATAGCACGATCGATACGCGCGAATTTGGCCGCGAGATCGAGGCTCGGCTAAGCGAAGAGCTCGACTATGAGCGCGAGGCGGCACATATGCGCCTTTATGGGCAAATGCTTTGCGACCGCGCGGATATCTCGGTACCGGCGCCTTTTGTCCCGCTCTCGAGCAAACGGCTCTTGACCATGAGCTGGCTCGAAGGCCGGCCGGTGCTCGAATTCGAGACCGCGACGCTTGCCACGCGCAATGCCATTGCGACGGCCTTGTTCAAGGCGTGGTGGCGCCCTTTTGCACGGTACGGCGTCATTCATGGTGATCCGCACCTTGGCAATTACACGGTGCGCCCGGATCACGGCATCAATCTGCTCGATTATGGCTGCGTGCGCACCTTCGCGCCGGACTTTGTGGCCGGTGTAGTGGCCCTCTATCGCGCGCTGAAGCGGAAGGACGACGCTCTGGCGGCGAAGGCTTACAAGGCCTGGGGCTTTGCCAAGGTGACGCCTGAACTGGTCCGTGTACTCAATCTGTGGGCGGGGTTCATCTTCGAGCCGTTGCTCGATGATCGGGTACGGGTGGTCGACAATGGTGTCTCTGCCGCCGAATACGGGCTGAAACAGGCCAATGAGGTGCATGCCAGGCTGAAGGCGCTCGGCGGCATCCGCCCGCCGCGTCAGTTCGTCTTCATGGACCGGGCGGCGATCGGGCTCGGTGGGGCGCTGATCCGGCTACGCGCGGAACTCAACTTTCACCGCCTCTTTGAAGAGGAAATTGCCGATTTTGATCAGGCCTTGCTGGCGCAGCGTCAGGCCGATGCCTTCAGCGCCGCCGGTGTGCCCTTGCCAGAGGCAGAATGATGGGTGTGGAGGACTATTGGAGCTATTTTGCAGGTGAGGCGCGCAAGTCTGGCTCACCGCTCTATGGTTTCCTCGCCGAGCGGATCGGAGGGGATGAGAGGCTGAAAACCCTGGCCGCGCGCGCCCGTCCTGGTCAGCCGCGAGCCAATATGCTTCTGGGTGCGGTACATTATCTGCTCCTGAAGGGGTTCCCGCACCCGCTCGCCGACTATTATCCGAGCCTTGATGGCAGCAAGACGGTGGCTGAGGGCGAGCCCTTTGCGCTCTTCGTCGATTTTGTCGGTGAAAACGAGGCCGAGCTTGCCACGCTCATCGAGAGCCGCACCACCAATACCAACGAAGTGGGGCGTTCGGCCCTGCTGCATCCGGGATTTCGTTTTCTTCATGCGCAGGCCCCAGCTCCCCTGGCCCTCATCGAGATCGGCCCTTCGGCCGGGCTTAACATGCTGTGGGATCAGTATGGCGTGCGCTACTGGCGTGAGGGTAAGGAGGTCCTGGCGCTTGGACCGCAGACCGAGCTTGTCATCGACTGTGAATTGCGTGGCCCGCAGCTGCCAGTTTCGGGACCCACGCCCGCAGTGGCGCAGCGTCTCGGTCTCGAACTCAATCCCAACGATCTTGAGGATGCGGGCAACCGTGACTGGCTCTGTGCCCTGGTGTGGCCCGAGCATGTCGAGCGCCTCTCCCGGCTCAGGACCGCGATCCGCGTGCGACGCAAGATGAACCTCAAGATCGTGAGCGGTGATGCTCTTGAGACCTTGATGGCAGCGATCGCGGCGACACCACCCAAGAGCACGGTGTGCATCTATCATACCGTGGCGCTTTATCAGTTCAGCAGTGCCATGAAGCAGAGCCTTGAGGATCTTCTGACGGTCGCGGGGCTGCGGCGGCAGGTGTTTCGTCTCGGCTTTGAACTTGCCGCGGACATGCGCCAACTTCTTGGCCTGCGCTGCTATCATGATGGGGTCTGCGAGGAGCGGATCCTGGCCGAAGGGCAGCCACATGGTGCCTGGATGCAGTGGCTGGCATAAGGCCTGGGAGGACCGCGTGATTGAGTATACCGCCCAACGGAGGTCCTTCGCGGGGGGGCGCAGAAGGGCTCGGGCGCAAGGAGTTGTCATGACCGATGATCTGCTTGACGAGGACAGCATTGCCATTCCTGCCGGCTACCGGCGCATGGACTGGTTTCGGGGGTTTGGTCGCCAGATTGGTCCGCTTTACGAGTGGAAGGGGCCAGCGGGGGACTACCGGCGCGCCTTTCTGGTTTGCGAGCACCACACCAATGGCATGAACAACTGCCATGGTGGCATGCTGATGGCCTTCGCCGACACCGCATTCGGCCATGCCGTGTCGCTCGCCAAACCTGATCATTACTGGGTGACGGCGCGGCTGATGACCGACTTTCTGGCCGCGGCCCATCTTGGTGACTGGGTGGAGGGCTCCGGCGAGATCGTCGGCGTGGACGACGACCTCTTCACGGTCAAAGGGCGGATCTGGAGCGGAACGCGGATCCTTATGACCGGTACCGGCATCTTCAAGACGCTGAGCCGCCGGGCGCCACGCAGCTGATGGCTGACGTGTCATGGGGCGCGGACCAAAGGGCAATGCCGGCCAGAGCGTGCGGGTCCTGGTTCCTCAGCGACGTGCCAGGGAGGGCCCTGCCATATGCTTGACAGGGAGGCCTGTTCACTGCGTGCTTGCCGTGTGGTTGCGCTGTCTGGGGAGGCTAGGCCAGCTGCATCGTCCCCTGTAGAAATCACAACCTTTGAGGCTAAACCGTCCCATCCGTGCTCTAGAGGCTGAGCCTGGGCGCGCGAGGAGAGTGCAATGAACCGTCCCGTCACCCCTGAAAAGCCTGGCGTCCCAAGCGGTGAGGGGCCGCTCGCGGCGCTGCACGGTGCCCGGCCAGCGGCGCCAGCATGGTTTGAAGAGGCGGTTCTGGTTGAGCCGGAGAGTGCCTTTACCGAGGTGGAGGGTGCTCCCATTCACTATCTGCGTTGGGGTGATGCGGGCAATCCTGGGCTGCTGCTTGTCCATGGCAATGCCGCACACGCCTATTGGTGGAGCTTTATTGCCCCCTATCTGGCGCGCGATTTCAATGTTGCGGCCATGGACCTTTCGGGCATGGGCGATTCAGGCTGGCGCCGCAGCTATGCGATGGAGACTTTTGCCAATGAACAGCTGGCAGTATGTGCAGCTGCCGGCATGTTCAATCACGCAATCAAGCCTGTCATCGTCGCCCACAGTTTTGGCGGCTTTGTCACCATGCTGACCCGGGCACTCTATGGCGCGCGCCTGTCGGGGGCGGTGATTGTCGATTCACCCGTCAATCCGCCTGACCGTGAACGTGGAGGTCCGAGGCGGCGCGAGCAGATCAAACCGAACCGGATCTATCCGGATCTGGCTTCGGCACTGGCCCGCTTTCGTTTGATGCCGCCGCAAGACTGCGACAATCTCTTCCTCGTTGACTGGGTGGCGCGTCATTCCCTGAAGGCGATCACCCGCGAAGCCGAAAGCGGCTTCACCTGGAAGTTCGACCCGGCGATCTGGACGGATTTCTCCATCGGCGACACGGCGGAAAGGCTCAAGGCCGACAGCTGCCGGATCGCTATCTTCCGTGGCGAGAATTCGGTCCTGATGCCACCGGAGATTGGGGAATATATGTTCAACCTCCTTGGCCGGGCCTCGCCGGTGGTGGAAATCCCGCTGGCCCGCCATCATGTGATGCTGGACCAGCCTCTGGCTCTTGTCGCTGCCCTGCGTGCGCTTTTGGCCGACTGGAACCACTCGATCCCGCGGCGGCGGCGCTGAGGAGGGGGCAAGTTTGCCCTGGCGAGTCGCTTTGCTATAGTCGAGCCGAAAATTGCCCCGCATGTGATTCAGGATCCCAGCCATGAATGACGCTCATTCCGCCTTCCCCCAGCCTGCTCACGCGACAGGACAGGCGCTGTCCGAGCATGGCCATATGGATATGTCCGAGCACGTCAAGACCTGGAAGAGATTTACCCGGCTGATCCGCTGGGGCATCGCTGCCAATGTCCTGCTGCTCGTCTTTCTCGCCATCTTCCGCACCCACGGTTAGGCGAGGCGAGGGGGGATATGAAACTCGCAGTACTCAAGGAACGCCGTTCCGGCGAGCGGCGCGTCGCGGTCTCTGCGGATACCGTCAAGAAATATAAGGCCCTTGGCATCGAGGTATTGGTCGAGGCTGGTGCGGGAAGCTTCGCGCACATCAGCGACAATGACTTCGAAGCTGCAGGTGCGGTGATCACTCCGGACACGGCACGTATGCTTGGCGAAGCCGATCTCGTCTTGGCGGTGCGGACACCTTTGGCCGAGCAGATCGCGCAGCTGAAGCCGGGTGCGGTACTGGCCTGCCTTCTTGCTCCGTACACGGAAAAAGAGGCGATCGCGCAGCTGGCTGCCCAGGGTGTGATTGCGCTGGCGATGGAATTCGTACCGCGCATCAGCCGGGCCCAGGCGATGGACGTGCTATCGTCGCAGGCCAATCTTGCAGGCTACAAAGCCGTAATCGATGCGGCCGCGGCGTTCGGCCGCGCGATGCCGATGATGATGACGGCGGCCGGCACCATTGCTCCGGCACGGGTGTTCATCATGGGCGTAGGCGTGGCTGGTCTGCAGGCCATTGCCACCGCGCGCCGGCTAGGGGCCATTGTCTCGGCCACCGATGTGCGTCCGGCTACCAAGGAGCAGGTGGAAAGTCTGGGAGCCACCTTCGTTGCGGTGATCGACGAGGAATTCAAGCAGGCTGAAACCGCGAGCGGTTATGCCAAGCCGATGAGCGCGGAGTATCAGGCCAAGCAGGCTGCGCTCATCGCCGAGACCATCAAGAAGCAGGACATCGTCATCACCACGGCGCTGATTCCTGGGCGCAAGGCGCCGGTTCTGGTCAGTGAAGAGATGGTGCGCACCATGAAGCCGGGCTCGATCATCGTCGATCTGGCGGCGGAGCAGGGTGGCAACTGTCCGCTGACGCGCGCGGACGAGGTCGTCGATGTCCGTGGTGTGACCATCATGGGGCCGACCAATCTTCCGGCCCAGCTGGCAGTCGATGCCTCAAGCCTTTACGCGCGCAATCTGCTCAATCTCGTCACCCTCATGGTCGACCGCAAGAGCGGTCACCTCGCGCTCGACTGGGATGACGACATCATCAAGGGTGCGGCGCTGACGCGTGATGGCGTCATTGTCCATCCGAGCCTGAAAGGGTGAAGCCATGCACACCGCCGGTCTCATTGATCCCTTTGTCTTTCGTCTTTCCATCTTCGTCCTGGCGATCTTCGTTGGGTATTTTGTGGTGTGGAGTGTCACGCCGGCGCTGCATACCCCGCTGATGAGCGTCACCAATGCCATCTCCTCGGTGATCGTGGTGGGCGCCCTGATTGCCGTGGGAGTAAGTACGCATCCGTCCACCCACGTGGTGGTGAACCTTGGCCTGCAGCATCACATCGTGGTGGTGGGTGGAGCCGCCGGGGCGATGGCGGCCCATGTCGCCCACACATTGTTCGGTGTGGTGCCGGTGTCGCGCGGCTACAGCTGGGCCTCCAAGCTGCTTGGCTTCTTCGCCCTCATTCTTGCCTCGGTCAACATATTCGGGGGCTTTCTCGTCACCCAGCGCATGCTGGCGATGTACAAGAAGAAGGAGAAATAGCTCCGTGGTCCAGCACCGCCGCGGTCGCGGGCTGATGCTTCTCGGCGCGGGTCTGACCTGCACGAGCGGTCTCGGCCTTGCTGTGCTGGGCGTGTGGGAGGCGAGCCAGAACGCGATGTGGCACCAGGCCCATCTGCAGAGCTGGGTGCTTGGTTGCTATGCCATCATTGCCTGCGGCGCAGCCCTGAGCCTTTTGGGAGGCATGCTGACCCCGCGGCGAGATCTGAGGTGGTCGAGCATCGGGCTAAGCGGCGGCGTTTTGTTGGCCACGGGTTTACTTGCAGTGTCGTCCTTCGCCGGGGGATGGCTTAAGGGTGTGCTTGTTCTTGGGGCCGGCGGAAGCATCCTCTTCGGCGCGGCGGCGAGCTGGCGTCAGTGGCGCGGGAGCCGGGCATGACGGGCGCTGAAGCCTTCCTCGTCCACCATCTGCTCCTGGGTGCGTTGTGCGCTGTCCTGCTATTTTTTGCGGCCGTGGCCTGCGGCCTTGGGCTTTATCTGGCGCTTTATCCTCAAGCCCGTCCGCAGCTGCAGCGCGGCTTTGCCTGGACGACGGCGGCCATGCTGATCGCATCCGGCATCGTTCTTCTGGGCGAGAACACATCTCTTGGCACACTTGCGGCGGGCAGTCAGATCCTTGCCGGGTTGATGCTGGTTCTGCAGTACATGCGGCTGCAACGGATTTGGCGGATGCGTACCGCTGGGCTCGGCCTTGTGTTCCTGGGCCTTTATTGGGGCATCGCCGCGGCCTGGAGCCCTGCGGCGTTTCTCTTTGGCTACGGATCGTGGGTTGAGGTCGCAGGCGGCATCCTTGTTCTGTTCGGGGCCGCATTGCTGTGGTCGGGTGATGATAGCTGGTTTGTGCCGCCCGTGGAGGAGGGAGAAAGACCATTGTCTCCAGGGCGGCTGAGGAAATTCGGGGGCGAAATCTAGATGAATGCGAATGTGGCCGCGCTGGCCTACCTGTTCTCTGGCGTGATGTTCATTCAGGCGCTGCGCGGATTGTCGTCGCCTGCAACCAGTCGCACCGGTAACCGCAATGGCATGATCGGCATGGCGGTGGCGATCATCACCACGTTATGGGTGACGGGCGTCAAGGACATGCTCACCTGGGCCATGATCTGCGGCGGCATCGCGATTGGTGGGCTGATCGGTGCGGTGGTTGCCCGGCGCATTGCCATGACCGCGATGCCCCAACTCGTTGCGGCCTTTCATTCGCTCGTTGGCCTGGCTGCGGTTCTTGTGGCTGCGGCTGCGCTTTATTCACCGCAGGCCTATGGTATCGGCTTTGAGGGTGCGATCCGGGCCCAGAGCCTGATCGAGATGAGCCTGGGTGTGGCGATCGGTGCGGTGACCTTTGCCGGTTCGCTGATTGCGTTTGCCAAGCTCAATGGCAACATGTCGGGGGCACCGATCCTGTTGCCGGCCCGCCATGCGCTCAACCTGCTGATCTTCGTCGTCATTGTCGGCTTGATAGGCTACTTCATCGTGGCCCAGCCGCACTGGGCGTTCTGGGCGATCAGCGCTCTGTCGTTCATCTTTGGCATCACGCTCATCATTCCCATCGGCGGCGCTGACATGCCGGTGGTGGTGTCGATGCTCAATTCCTATTCGGGCTGGGCTGCAGCGGGGATCGGCTTCACCCTCGAAAATACGGCCCTCATCATCACGGGGGCCTTGGTCGGCTCTTCGGGCGCGATTCTCTCCTACATCATGTGCAAGGGCATGAACCGCAGCTTCATCTCGGTCATCCTGGGCGGCTTTGGCGGTGAAGTGGGGAGTGCAGCGGGCAAGACCGAGGCCCGTCCGGTCAAGCAGGGCTCGGCCGAGGATGCGGCCTTCATCATGAAAAACGCCGGCAGCGTCATTATCGTGCCGGGCTACGGCATGGCGGTCGCCCAGGCCCAGCATGCCGTGCGTGAGATGGCCGACGTGCTCAAAAAAGAAGGGGTGAAAGTTTCCTACGCCATTCACCCCGTGGCCGGGCGCATGCCGGGTCATATGAACGTGCTCCTCGCGGAAGCGAACGTGCCCTATGACGAAGTGTTCGAGCTTGAGGACATCAACAGCCAGTTCTCCCAGGCGGATGTTGCCTATGTGATCGGTGCCAATGACGTCACCAATCCAGCCGCCAAATCCAACCCGCAGTCGCCGATTTTTGGCATGCCGATCCTCGATGTCGAAAAGGCCAAGACTGTTCTCTTCGTCAAGCGCGGCATGGGTTCGGGCTATGCCGGCATCGAAAACGAGCTGTTCTTCCGCGACAACACCATGATGCTCTTTGGTGACGCCAAGAAGATGACCGAGGAAATCGTCAAATCACTGGCGTGAACTGAGGGGCGACGGGGTACGTCGCGCGCCCAGTCCTAGTTCTACTGAGTCAGAAAGCCGCGGCGGTATTGGCGAGCGATTCAGGTAGGGTTGGGAGATTCATTTGAGGGAGA
>JBMFWV010000065.1:0-18192 GCA_049964915.1 Rhizomicrobium sp. | reverse complement strand
GCCCCCAGACGAATCCAAAACTCGCCCCATCGCAAGCCGTTTTTCGTGTCATCAATGAATCGGGGTATAGCCTTGTCACTTATTGCCGTGATCCTCGATCTGGCAAGCAAAGACGCAGCGGACGGGAAGAGATTCTATGCGGTCTTGCGCTGGAGTCAGAAATGTCAGCGAATGACCAATCTTTACAGCATGCTCAAGGGCGAATGAGGCTCTGCGACAGGGCGTGGGGCGTTGCGAGTGTGGACGCCTGACGGGGCCAGCCGCGCTGGCTAGCCCCAGCTAGGCCCCGATGAAGCCTTCGAGCACGTTGACGGTGTTTTCGGCGAGATGGGCAAGGTCATAGCCGCCTTCAAACACGAACACCGTCGGTGTGTTAAGCTGCGCGATGGCCTCTCCCAGCCTGAGATAGTCTGCAGTTTGAAGCTGAAAGCGGCAAATGGGATCAAGGGCGAAGGTATCAAGCCCCAGCGACACCAGCAAAACGTCCGGGGAAAAAGCACTGATACGCGTTATGGCCGTGCCCAGAGCCTCGCTGTAGCCCTGCCAATCCGTCCCAACCGGCAGTGGCAGGTTGAGGTTGAAACCCTCACCCAGTTCCTGACCTGTTTCCTCGGCAAAGCCCCAATACACCGGATAGGCAAATGCCGGGTCGGCATGGAGCGAAACGAACAGAACGTCGTTGCGCGCGTAGAATATGTCCTGTGTCCCATTGCCATGATGATAATCAACATCGATGATGGCGCAGCGGGCGCCATGATCGACGAGGAACTGCGCTGCGATGGCCACATTATTCAGATAACAATAGCCACCAAACAGTGTCGTGCTCGCATGGTGACCCGGGGGGCGGGTGAGGGCAAAAGCTGCTCCTTCTCCGTTACCTACCGCACGAGCCGCTGACAATGCCGTGTTGACGGCAGCTAATGCCGCGCTCCATGAACCCTTGGTGAGGGGGGTTCCAGTGTCGAAACAGTAGCGGCCAAGCTGAGCTAAAACATCTTCCCGCAACAGGCCATCGGAGTGGCGAAAGCCGAGGACCTGCGGAGAAAATACCGAAGGTATGGCATCGATGTTTGGGTGCATGTCGGCCCATCGCGCGTATGCGCTTTTCAGAAAGGCGACAAACGCCGGATCATGAACTCTGAGAGCCGGCGCAGAGGTAAATTCAGAGGGAGCGAGGATTGGTCCCAGGCCGCGGCTGACAATACGGCTGCGAACGGCTTCAACCCGTTCAGGGATTTCCACTGCGGGCGTCATGCGACCAGCTTCGAATTCCTGCAGGGGGGCGTGGGCACTGTGCTGTGCAGTATAGAAGGTCTTCATCGCTTTGCCTCACCGCTATGCTCCACTCTGAATTTTGTGGACGCGACGGATCCCCCCTTTAATGTCTCTTCTCGAATATTCGGTTCGATAACGCGTCAGTCATTCACTCATTTTGCAGCGCACACAGTGTAGCCTCATTCCACGTCGTCACACCTTCCACGCCTGAGGTGGCTGGAGGCCATGGCTTCGACATGGCCTTAAATCCGCCCCCCGATAAGACAACGACCCTCTTAAGGACGTTCGCAGGTCGCAGTTGGAGGGTGGTAGCTATGCCGCAGCATGCCGCCAACGCTGCCAGGAACTCAAGCGCCCGCCAGAACCACGGCCCCGATAGCGATGGCCGCTGCTGCGAGCCATCGCCTCGGTCCCATCCGTTCCTGCAGAAAAATCACGGCGAGCGCTGTTCCAAAGAGCACGCTTGTTTCACGCAAGGCCGCCAGGCGCGCAGTAGCGCCCCAGCGATAAGCCAGGAGGGCTGCGCCATAACTCGCTATCGCGAGCGTCCCGAGCAGTGGTGCCTTGCCTATCTGGTGACGGGCTGCAACCAGAACCGCCCATCCCCGTGCGGCAGGCGCCACCACAGCAACCGCTGCGCCATAGGCGATGAAGAACCAGGCAATATAGACGTATGGATCAGCCACAGCGCGTATACCTGTCGCATCGATCAGCGTGTAGGTTCCGATGGTGCACCCCGTTGCCAGAGCATAGGCCATGCCTGTACCTGCGCCTGCGGTCTTACGATGTGACCAGCCAAGGCCCACCACGCCACCACAGACAAAGACAATACCCAATATTTCAAGCCCACCCACCGATTGGTGAAGGACAAGCACGACGCCGAGCGCGGCAAAGAGTGGTCCGCTACCCCTGGCTACCGGATAAGCCACTGAAAAGGCGGCACTCTCATAGGCGCGAACCAGAAGATATTCGTATACCGCGTGAACCACGGCCGTCGCCAGCAGCAGCTTGACTGCGAGGCCTTGGGGTTCTGGCAACAGGACGAGAGCTGGGATCATCACCACCGCAGAACTCGCGCCGATCAGAAGCCGGACCGCAAATTTGTCTTCTGCCTGCTTGGTCATGAGGTTGATGACGGCATGAAGGAAGGCCGATATCAGGATGAGAAGCAGTGCCGACATGCTTGAATTTGCCGCCCGTCTCGGAAAGTCTCCAGGGAGAAGCCAAGCATGAAGTGGGCGCAAAGACGATGGCGGAATTTCTCAACGCGGACCTGATCGGGGTACAAGGTGGCGCGGCGCGGCTGCAGACCCCGGCTCTGGTCGTCGATCTTGATATACTTGATACCAATATTGCCGCGATGGCCGCGTATGCCAGCCAGTGCGGCGTCGGCCTGCGCCCCCATGCCAAGACCCATAAATGCGTCGAGATTTCAAAGCGCCAGATCGCAGCGGGGGCACTTGGGATCTGCGTTGCCAAACTTGGGGAGGCTGAGGCGCAGGCGGATGGTGGAATCGATTCGGTACTCATCACCTCGCCGGTAGTCAGTGAGGCCGGCATCCGCCGGCTTGTGACGCTCAACGGACGGCTGGGTGAGTTGATCACAGTCTGTGACAACGCGGAAGTTAGCTTGCGGTTGTCCGCTGCGGCGCAAGCCATGGGAAAGCGGTTGAAGGTGCTGGTTGATATTGATCCGGGCCTCGGGCGCACCGGGGTACGGCCCGGCGAACAAGCCTACGGCCTGGTTCGTCGTGTGGCCGCAGCTCCTGGTCTCGAATATGTTGGCCTGCAGTGCTATGCGGGTCAGGTTCAACATCTTGAATCGGCCAACGAGCGACGCACGGCGTCGCTTGCCGTCTTGGCCGAACTCAGACGATTTTGCGACGGACTGGATGACCTGGGTCTGATGCCCAAAATTGTCTCCGGTGGTGGTACCGGGACGTTTGACATCGATCCGGACGCCAGAACGCTCACCGAATTGCAGGTGGGATCCTATGTTTTCATGGATCGACAGTACAATGAGGTGTGGGAAAAATCAGGAGGTCACGTCCCCTTTGCAACCTCGCTCTTTGTGCAGGCAACCGTGATCAGTGCCAATCGCGACGGCCTTGCAACAACTGATGCGGGATATAAGTCATTTGCCACCGATGCGGACGCACCTCAGATCATCGCAGGTGCACCCGATGGAGCCAGTTATTTCTTTTTTGGCGATGAGCAAGGTGGCATACTTTATTCAGGTGCTATGAAGCTCGTTCCCGGTCAGGCTGTGGGCTGTATTGTGCCGCATTGCGATCCGACCGTGAACCTATACGACTGCCTTCACGCGGTTCGTGGAGATACGCTGGAAGCGATCTGGCGCATCGAGGGGCGTGGGCGCTCTGCCTAAATTTCGAGCATCGTGACAAAGGTTGGTTCCGTCTTGACGGTGGACCCTCGTTCATTTCGGGTTCAGGTGACAGGACAAAAATTGCCGCCGATGGGTTGGGGTAGGAGGAACCTATGAAGAAGTTGACCAGGTTTGTCTGCGGTGCTGCGATGGCTGGAGCGCTTTCATTGGCCGCGGTCGCACCGGCCGCCGCTGGCTGGGGTGTTTCGATTGGTGTGGGCCAACCTGCCTATGGCTATGCCTACGGTCCCGGTTACGCTTACGGCCCACCCGCCTGCGGGGGCTATTACGGTTCCTATTATTATGGTGAACCGTATTGTGGTTACGATGTCTACAAGGGGCCGGTATATTGGAACGGATATTGGTATCAGGGACCAATCTATTACCGTTGGTATGGCGGCAGGCGCCTGTTCTGGCTTGATGGCGAATGGCATGACTGGGATCATGCACGCTGGTCAGGCTGGGACGGGGAACACTTCCACGACTGGATCCGTTTGGGCGGCGACTGGCACGGTGACCATGGTGAATGGCACGGTGACCGTGGTGATTGGCACGGTGACCGTGGTGATTGGCACGGTGACCGTGGTGAGTGGCGCGGTGGCCACGAGGATTGGCACCGTGGCCATGAAGACTGGCACGGTGATCACGGCGATCACGGGGATCATGGGCATCATCACTAGAGCCTGGCATGCTGGAGCAGCGAGGCAGGCGAGGCACCTCGCCGCGTAGCCTCGCTGCTCACTCTGGATCATGCGCGACTGGCCCTTTCGTATGCCGGTGCCACGACAGCAAAGTCTGATGCACTCCGGCTGTGCTTTAGTTGTCGGAACGGGTAGCGTTTCTGAACAAAGATGTCGCAATGGAGCTATGCGTCGCACGCATCTTTGATCACCTTGGGTTCTTTGTTAGCTTCCGCCCGATTTCTTCAAGACATTGGGCATGGCCCTCAAGCGCCGTTCGTCGAACCATCTGATCCTGAGTTCCCGCCTCTGGTGTGGCCTCGCGCGTTATAGCTGTGGGGCCTACGCGGCGGTGATCAGCTCATGCCGCGCCCTTATCACCCTTATGATCGAATTCTGTGTGTCGGCGGGTTCCCAGCCTTGCCTCACCATCTGAACTGATACTTCAACAAGAGGACTGTCATGCGTATTGGAGTGCCCAAAGAGATCAAGAACCACGAATACCGGGTTGGAATGACGCCAGCAGCGGTGCGTGAAGTGACGGCCCATGGCCATGAGGTGGTGATCCAGACCATGGCAGGAGAGGCTATCGGGTTGCATGATGAGCTCTATGTGAAGGCGGGTGCCAAGATATTGCCCTCCGCTGATGAGGTATTTGCGCAGGCCGACATGATCGTGAAGGTCAAGGAGCCGCAGGCCGCAGAAATCAAGCGTCTGCGCAAGGGGCAAACGCTGTTCACCTATCTGCATCTTGCGCCTGACCCTGAGCAAACGCAGGGCCTGCTAAAGTCTGGTGCCACCTGCATCGCTTACGAAACGGTGACGGATGGACGTGGCGGGCTTCCTCTGCTCGCGCCAATGAGCGAAGTGGCCGGACGCATGTCGATACAGGCCGGCGCACATTGTCTTGAAATCGCGCAAGGCGGGCGCGGCCAGCTTCTGGGCGGAGTACCGGGAGTGCCGGCAGCGAAAGTTGTCGTTCTGGGGGGAGGCGTGGTTGGTACAAATGCTGCTCGCATGGCGATGGGACTTGAAGCACATGCCGTTGTACTCGACGTCTCGCTTGGCAGGCTCAAAGAGCTCGATGAACAGTTTGGTTCGCGCATGCAGACCTTGTTCTCCACCATTGATGCCATCGAGGAGCAGGTGGTCAGCGCGGATCTCGTGATTGGTGGTGTATTGCTGCCGGGAGCCGCAGCACCCAAGCTGATCAGGGAATCCATGGTCAGGCAGATGAAGAAGGGTTCTGTGATCGTAGACGTGGCAATCGATCAGGGCGGCTGTGCAGAAACCAGCCATGCCACGACCCATGCCGATCCAACCTATATCCTCCATGATGTTGTGCATTATTGCGTGGCAAACATGCCCGGTGGTGTGGCCCGCACGTCAACATTCGCACTTAACAATGCAACCCTGCCGTTCATCTTGGCGCTGGCGCAGCTGGGGCCTGAGGCGGCAATGAAGAAGAACCCACACCTGCGCGCCGGGCTCAATGTGTATCATGGCACGCTGACCTATGGTGCCGTGGCCGAAGCACAGAAGCTACCCTTCGAGTCGGCGGAAAAAATTCTCGGGATTTAAGCTCGTTCCGCCGCGACGTTTCTGAAAGGCGCGGCGGCCGTGGAGAGAGAGCTTTGCGCAGCTCTAAGCCGTCGAGTGATTGAGATAGAGGTAGATGGCTCGCACCTCGGCGATCGTAAGCAGATGAAAGCGCCTGCGGATCAATGGGGTCATGGTGGAGGTGCCGTGCCCCAATTGGCCTATGCCGGTATGGAAGAAGGACTCAAATGCCTTCAGTGAGTAGTGCTTGATGGCAAAGCGCAGATCCGGCGAGTCCACATCTGCCTCACCCGAAAGGTGTTGCCCATGACAGGCCGAACATTGCGTGTGCGTGAGGTAGCGGCCAAGTGCCAGTGGTGCCACGGGGGTCTTTAAGGGCCCGCGTTCGCTGGTGCGCAGATGCTGGGCCGCAACCGGAATGAGACCTGTGGCCAGCATGGCTCTTCCGATCAGACCCCATCGGGTGGCACCAGCGGTGTTCGCCCTTGGTGGCCGGGATTGCAGATAGGCGATCATGGCGGCGACATCAGCGTCCGATTCGCGCAGAAAACGCACAACCGGCATGGAGATCACGGCCGTGCCATCGGGTTTGACGCCATAGCGGATGGCGGCGGCTAGCTGCTGCGTCGATAGCCGGTGGGCTAGGACCGTCAGATTGGGCGCGACCAGGCGTGTGCCAAGCCAGCCCGTCAGAACCACATGGCCAGTTTCGCCAGCTCCGTGACAGTCTGAGCAGCCATTGATACGAACCAGGCGTTGACCCGCGCTGACCATCTGCGCATTGGGCGCAATCGCCAAGGGGTGGCGTGGTCGCTCGTATACATGTGTCAGCACGGACTGCGACGCGACTTCAATGCGCCAGACCCCAAGCGCAATCAAACCCAATACGGCCAACCCTGTGGCCCACTTTATACCAGAACGCACACCCCAGCTCCCCGGCCGACTGCGCCAGCCTAGCCGATCTCGGCGGGGCCGCGCAGTGAAGCGATTGTCATGCAGTCTTCAGATGGTTGCTCCGCCATCGCAGACAATAACCTGACCGGTGGTGAATGATCCGGCCCGCGACGCCAGAAAAACGGCGGCGCCGGCGATCTCGTCCGGTTCGCCGATGCGGCGCAGCGGGGCTCCAGAAGTGGCTCGCTTGAGCGTGTCAGGGTTTTCCCAAAGAGCGCGGGCGAAATCGGTCTTGATCAGGCCAGGTGCGATGCAATTGGCACGAATATTGTGCGCACCGTACTCGACGGCGATGTTGCGGGCCAGCTGCATGTCTGCTGCCTTGGAAATGCAATAGGCGCCGATCACCGGCGAGCCCCGCAGCCCTCCTATGGAGGATACGATGATGATCGAGCCGTCCTTTCGCTCCATCATCTCCGGTATGACCATCTGACAAAGCCAGTGATTGGACCGGATATTGGCCCCCATGATCTTGTCAAAGGCCTCGTCAGGAATATCGAGGCTCGACCCATAATAGGGGTTCAGAGCTGCGTTGCATACGAGGACGTCGATCTTGCCCCACTGCGCGCGGGTCTTGGCAACCAGAGCCTCAAGCTGTTCCTTGTAATTGATGTTGGCGGCGATTGGGATTGCGACCTCGGCGCCACGCTCCCGATTAATGGCCTCGGCGACTTTGATGCAGGCATCCTCCTTGCGGCTCGACACCACCACCTTGGCACCATGTTCGGCAAGGCGATGTACGATGGCCTCGCCAATGCCCTTGGTCGACCCGGTCACGAGTGCAACCTTGCCGCTCAGGTCGAAGAGGTTCATGAAGGCTCCCAGTTTCCAAATTTGCGATGGCGGCGATGTTAGCCGTGTGTGCCCGAACCACAAGTGGGCAGGCACTGTCGGGTGCCATGAGACCGTTTTTTGTTTGGGCGTGCCGGCAGTACTCTGGCCGGGCCAAGGTCCCCATCGCCGCAGGATGCTCCCTGGCACCGCGATCGTTCCGACAAGACAAGGTCATGGCGGGTGCAGCCGTTCGGCCAGATTGGCAAAATCCAGACCCCGAGGGCGTTCGGGAGGGTGCGGGAGCCGGGGGCATCCAAGGTGCAGCACTGTGTCGCTGCTGGTCACATGGGGGCAATATTCCAGCCAGGAGCAATTGGCAGGTCCTTAAGGTTAACGGATGGGCAACCATAAGACAGTCATTATGGGGGTCGTCAGACTGCGCGCGAGGTCCCCTTGACCAACCCCCTGATTGCCCTTGCCTATGCCGTCGCGGCCGCGGTCACCGGCATCGCTCTGCATATGCTGGGTGCGGTGTCAGCCCCGATCGCCGCCATGGCGGCATTTTCTCAGATCCTGCTGTCGCTACAGTTGCACCTGCTCGTGATCCGACGGCGGGCGTCGCAGCGTCTAGCCGCGGAATTGCAGGCGCTAAAAGAGGCAAGCAGCGAAACCAGGGCCGAACTCGCGCAGCAGCGTGACCAGATGCAGTCGATGCGCGACAGCTTTGAAAACCGCGCCAGTGCGCAGAACAAGAAGATCGTTTCAGAGCTGAAAATGCTTGAAGGCCTGATGCGCGAGTTCGCTGGCAGGATTTCCGAACGGGCCAAAGCCGTGGCGCCCGAGGATGTGACGCCTCAACTCGATGCGCCGCGCCAAAAGAGTCCAGCCTACCTCGAGACACTCGGTGAAGACGACCTGCTTGAGACCATCCGGGCAAGCCTGGAGGAAAATCGCGTCGATCTCTATCTCCAGCCTATCGTCAGTCTGCCTCAACGCAAGCTGCGTTACTACGAAGCCCTGTCGCGGTTAAGAGCCGAGGACGGGACGCTGATCATGCCCGAGCAGTACATCCGGATTGCAGAGCCAGTGGGGTTGATGAGTGTCGTCGACAATCTGCTGCTGTTTCGTTGCGTGCAGATCGTGCGCAAGCTGATACAGCGGCAGCGTGATATCGCGGTGTTCTGCAATATTTCGGGAGATACACTCACGGACGCGGAGTTCTTTCCCCAATTCCTGGAATACATGCATCACAACCGAGATCTCGCGGGGCGCATTGTTTTTGAATTCGCGCAGGATGCGGTCGTCAAAGCGGGGTTGAAGGGAGAGGAAAATCTCTCTTATCTCGCCGGCCTGGGGTTTAGCCTTTCCATGGATCACACCAATGCGCTTGACCTGGATCTCATGCGCCTGAAGACGATAGGCTTTCGTTTCATCAAGGTGCGTGCGGCGACGCTGATCCGGGGCATGCAGGATGCTCAGGCTGCGGTAGCGGCGGAAGATTTCAAGAAGCTCCTGGCCCGTCATGGCCTCAATCTCATTGCCGAACACGTCGAAGACGAGAAGACTGTGGTGCAGCTCTTGGATTTCAGCGTCGATTTTGCCCAGGGCTACCTCTTTGGCGAACCGCGGGCGGTGCGCGAAGATGGGACCAAGCCGTCTCAGGCGCCGTCTGCGGCCCCGGTCATACCCTTCCGCCGCGCCGGTTGACGTCGCGGCCCCTACGTGCCAAGCGCATGGGATGGATAATATTCCAATACTTGCCGGTCTCGGTCAGATTGCCGAGAGCTATGATTGCCTGCTCTGCGATGTCTGGGGCGTGCTCCACAATGGCGTGAGCGCCCGCCGTCCTGCAGTCGAGGCCTTGCGGCGGTTCCGTGCGAAAGGCCCCGTCATCCTGCTCTCCAATGCGCCGCGGCCAGCGTCGGACCTCCGGCAGCAGTTCGCTCGGGTTGGCGTTCCTGCCGATTGCTATGATGCGATTTTGACCTCCGGCATGGCAGCCCGTCAGGCGCTGGAGCGTTGGCAGAGCGGGGGCCCCGTGCGGCTCTTCCATCTTGGTCCCGAGCGTGATCAGGGCGTATTCGCGGGACTTGATGTCACGCTCTGCGATGTGCGCGAGGCGGACGTTATTCTTTGCACTGGTCTTTACGACGACGAACATGAAACGCCGGAGGACTACCGCGCGCTGCTAAGTCTGGCGGCTGAGGCAGGCCTGGGTTTCATCTGTGCCAATCCCGATCTCAAGGTACAGCGGGGTGCCCAACTCGTCTATTGCGCCGGGGCGCTGGCGGCTCTCTATGAGGAATTGGGGGGGGAGGTCACGTATTACGGCAAGCCACACCGGCCGATCTACGATGCCGCACTTGCCCTGGCGGCCGACCTTGGCGACCACACCATCCTGCGCCCCCTGGCGATAGGCGATGGACTGAAGACCGATGTGGCGGGTGCTAATCGGGCAGGCCTTGACGTCCTGTTCATCGCCGACGGGGTTCATGGCGAGGACCTTGGCGTGCTGAATGAACGCAATCTGGCGCGCCTGTTCGCCGACGCCAAGGCGCACGCGGTCGGCGCTATGGCCGCCCTTATGTGGTAGAGAGCGCAAGCGAGCAGAAACGAGCAGCCCATGACCTACTATGTAGACCAGTTAGAGCCCGGCATGTCGGAGCGGTACACACACACCGTGACGGAGCATGACATCGCGTTGTTTGGCGAGGTTTCCGGCGACACCAATCCTATGCATTTCGACGAAGCTTTCGCTGCGTCGACGCCGTTCAAGACCCGGATTGCGCACGGCATGTTGAGCGCAAGCTACATCTCTACCATTTTGGGTCTGAAAATGCCGGGGCCTGGCACCATCTTCCTCAGCTTCTCCTGCCGCTTCAAGGCGCCGGTACGGATTGGCGATATGGTCGTGGCCGAGGTCCGCGTGCGCGAGGTTATAGCGCAGAAGCGGCGCGTCGTATTTGATTGTGACTGCAAGGTTGGCGACACAGTGGTCATCGAAGCCGAGGCGGTCGTCATGCCCCCGGCACGGCCCCAGATGTGAGAGCCGGCATGCACATCCTTCGCCACTATGACGATGTTCCCGCGCAGTTGCGCGGAGCCGTTGTGGCCCTAGGCAATTTTGATGGCGTACATCGCGGTCACCAGGCGCTGATCGCGCAGGCGCAGCGGATGGCTGGGAGCTGCTCGGCGGCGGTGGGCGTGGTCGCCTTTGAGCCGCATCCCCAGGAATTCTTCAAGCCCAACGAAGCTGCCTTTCGCTTGACGCCATTCCGGATCAAGGCGCGGCTGATTGCCGAATTGGGCGCTGATGTCCTCTTCGCATTGTCCTTTGATCTTGCGATGTCGCAAATGACCGCGGCGGAGTTTGTCCACACGGTCCTGGTGCGGGGGCTTGGGGTCAAAGGTGTGGTGGTGGGCCGGGACTTCCGCTTCGGCAAGGGGCGGGCCGGTGATGGCGCGATGCTCGCGGCCCTGGGCAAGGAACACGGTTTTGCCGTTCACCTTCACGCGCCGGTCGGAGCTGGTCCAAGCGGGGTCAAGATTTCCTCAACCCTCATTCGCGAAACACTCAAAGCCGGTCGGCCCGAGGAAGCGGCCCGGCTCCTCGGCCATTGGTGGACGATTGAAAGCCACGTCGAGCATGGAGACAAGCGGGGGCGGGTGATAGGCTTTCCCACCATCAATATGCGCTGGGAGGGCTCATTGGCCCCTGCCTACGGCGTCTATGCGGTCAGGGCACGCGACCTGGATGGTGCGCATGGTGGCCAGCGCTATGATGGGGTAGCAAATTTCGGCATCCGTCCCATGTATGCCTTGCCCCACCCGCTGCTGGAGACCTATCTGCTGGATTTTGACGGTGATCTTTATGGCCGCCACATGTCGGTCGAACTCATCGCCTATCTGAGGCCCGAGGCCAAGTTCGATTCGCTTGAGGCGCTCAAGGCCCAGATCGACCACGATCTTGCCGCGGCGCGGCTGGCCCTCAGCCAGAGCGGCCAGGTTCCTCCGCCGCTGGACCACTGAGGCCGGCGCTGCTAGAAGCGTGGCCGGCCCAATTTCCTGATCCGGCAAGGGATTTGCTGCTTTTGGCGCACGGGCCTCGAATGCGCCCTTTGCCGCTGCACCCGGGCACCGGATTGACGCCACGCTGGGCCGGCCGGATACCGGCTTGCTGGCCATAACTGACGATCTGAGACGAAGTGCACATGTCTGACACGCCGACGCGCGATTTTCGTTCCACCCTGTTCCTGCCGACGACGGATTTTCCGATGAAGGCGGGGCTACCTGCTGCGGAACCCCAGTGGCTTGAGCGTTGGGCAAAGATGGACCTTTACGCGCAGATGCGTCAGCGGGCCCAGGGCCGAGAGGTCTTTGTGCTCCATGATGGTCCGATCTATGCCAATGGCGACATTCACTCGGGCACCGGCCTCAATCATATCCTCAAGGATTTTGTGGTCCGTTCGCAGGGCATGTTGGGCAAGAATGCGCCCTATGTTCCGGGCTGGGACTGCCATGGCTTGCCCATCGAATGGAAGGTAGAAGAGCAGTACCGCTCCAAGGGGATCGCCAAGGACAGTGTTCCTACCGAGCAGTTACGCAGGGATTGCCGTGCATTTGCCCAATACTGGCTTGGTATCCAGCGTGAGCAGATCAAGCGTCTTGGCTGCATTGGTGCCTGGGATCAGCCTTACACCACCATGGATTTTCGGGCCGAGGCATTGATTGCGGGGGAATTGCACAAATTCGTCGAGCACGGTCTTGTTTATCGAGGCTTCCGTCCGGTCATGTGGTCGCCGGTCGAAAAAACGGCTTTGGCCGAGGCTGAAATCGAATATCATGAAAAAACCAGCCCAACGATCTATGTGAAGTTTCCTCTGCGCGGATCTGCGCATCGAGACGCCAGCGTGGTGATCTGGACCACTACTCCATGGACCATTCCGGCCAATCGCGCGATCGCCTTTTCGGAAGCCGTTTCTTACGGGCTTTATGAAGTCAGTGAGATAGAGGAAGGCGGCTTCGCACATCTCGGTGAACGGATCGTCCTCGCCGACGCGCTCGCCCTTCAGACCGCGCAGCATGCCAAACTTGTGCTGCGACGTCTGGGCGATGTCGATCCGCATGGCCTTGTGTGCAGCCACCCCTTGCACGGTAGCGGCTATGATTTTGCAGTGCCGTTGCTACCTGCCGGGCACGTCACGGCCGACGCCGGCACCGGATTCGTGCATACTGCGCCTGGCCATGGTGAGGAAGACTACGAGGTCTATGTCGCCAACAGGGCAGCATTTGCGCAGTCCCCGGATCCGTTCCACGTGGTCACCGAGGACGGCACATTTGATCCCGAGGTTCCGCTTTTCGCAGGCAAACGCATTCTGACGGCTGATGGCAAGGACGGCGATGCCAATGGCGCGGTGATACGTGAATTGATTGAGGCCGACCGGCTCCTCGCGAAGGGGAGCTTGCGCCATTCCTATCCGCACAGTTGGCGTTCCAAAGCACCGGTGATCTTCCGCGCTACCCCACAATGGTTTGCCAGTCTCGATAAGAAGCTTGAGCCGTTTGGTGGGCGCACGTTGCGCGAGATGGCCCTGACGGCGATTGCGCAAACCAAGTGGTTTCCGCCTCAAGGTCAAAATCGCATTGGAGCCATGGTCGAGGGACGACCGGACTGGGTTTTGTCGCGGCAACGAGCCTGGGGGGTGCCTCTGGCCATCTTCGTGCGCAAGGCAGACGGCCAAATTCTCCACGATGCGGAGGTCAATGCCCGCATCCTCGACGTCTTCCGCAAGGAAGGTGCAGATGCCTGGTTTACCCGTCCGGCGTCGGATTTTCTTGGTGCCAGCTATGTGGCGGACGACTTCGAACAGGTTCGTGATATCCTGGATGTCTGGTTTGACTCTGGTTCCACGCATGTGTTTGCGGTGGAGCAGCCGATCGATCCATCCTGGCCGCGCGCGACCCAGGCAGATCTCTATCTTGAAGGCTCGGATCAGCATCGTGGCTGGTTCCAATCCTCGCTGCTCGAAGCTTGTGCGACGCGCGGTCAGGCTCCCTATAAGGCGGTACTGACCCACGGCTTCGTGCTGGACGAAAAGGGACACAAGATGTCCAAGTCGCTGGGCAACACCCTGGCGCCACAAGTGATCGCGGACAAAAATGGCGCTGACATTCTGCGACTGTGGGCAGCATCGTCCGATTTCACCCAGGATCTGCGCATCGGTCAGGATATCATCAAGGCCAATGTTGAGGCCTACCGTCGCCTGCGCAATACCATCCGTTTCATGCTCGCCAATCTTGCCGGCTATGACGCGCATGAGCAGCTGGAGAAGGCGCAGATGCCGGAGCTTGAGCAGTATATGCTCGCGCGCATTGCAGAAATCGACTTCGAGGTACGTTCTGCCTATAGCGCATTCGATTTCAACCGTGCCTTTTCGGTGCTTTTCAATTTCTGCACCAATGATCTGTCGGCATTTTACTTTGATGTGCGCAAGGACGCGCTTTACTGCGACGATCGAAGCTCTGTGCGTCGCCGTGCTGCAAGGACGG
This sequence comes from Rhizomicrobium sp., assembly GCA_049964915.1. Taxonomy (GTDB): domain Bacteria; phylum Pseudomonadota; class Alphaproteobacteria; order Micropepsales; family Micropepsaceae; genus Rhizomicrobium. Next base: position 4,014 of record JBMFWV010000065.1, on the reverse strand, counting down.
TGACAGACGAGATCTTCCGCCGCGTCGTAACCTGGCTTGCGCCGATCCTGGTCTTCACCATGGAAGAAGCTTGGCTGGCCCGCTTTGGTAATACCGCGCAGAGCGTTCATCTGCAGGATTTCCTTGCGGTACCGCAGGACTGGAACAATCCCGCCATGGTGGCCAAATGGCATCGCATCCGCCAGCTTCGGCGGGTGGTCACCGGCGCTCTGGAGCTGGCGCGCCGTGACAAGGTGATCGGCGCAAGTCTTGAGGCTGCCCCGATCCTTCATGTTGAGTCCGCGGCGGATCTGGCGCTGTTCGAGACCGCCGATCTTGCTGAAATCGCCATCACCTCACAGGCGCAAGTCACTACCGCACCTGCCTCTGCGCAGGCCTTCCGTCTTGCCGAGGTTCCGGGCGTGGCCGTGGAATTTGCCCGGGCTGAGGGCCATAAATGTGCCCGCTGTTGGATGATCCTGCCCGAAGTCGGCCAAGTCAGCGATGCGCCGGAGCTGTGCCCGCGGTGTGCGCAGGTGGTGGCGCAGCTGGAGACCAGCGCATGAGCCTCAAGCCGGCTCTCGCCGCGCGCAAGATCGGCGTAATCTGCGCCGCGGTGGCCCTTTTTCTCGATCAGGCGAGCAAGCTGATCCTGCTCTATGGGGCTGGCTTCATAAACATGCCACCGGGAGCACGGGTTCCGGTGCTTCCCTTCTTTGACCTGGTGATGGTGTGGAATCCCGGGGTTTCGTATGGCCTGTTCCCGGCCCACTCAGCCCTTGGCCGGGAACTTTTGGTCGGCCTCGCGCTCCTTGCCATTGTCGGCCTGTCGCTCTGGCTCTGGACCGCCGCCCGCCCCCTGCTGGCGGCGGGGCTTGGGCTCATTATCGGCGGGGCGATTGGCAATAATTTGATTGACCGGCTGGTCTATGGCCGGGTAGCCGACTTTTTTCATTTTTACGCATTCGGCTACGACTGGTATGTGTTCAACGTGGCCGATGCGGCGATCGTGGTCGGTGTCATTGTGATCCTCTATGATTCCCTGCTGCGCGCCCCCGCAGCTGAGGCAGAGGATCGGCGCAGCCGGAGTGAAGCCGGTGCCAAGCATGAAGGAAGGTAGAATGCCGACGCGTCATATTGCATTTGGAGCGTTGCTGGCGACGCTGGCCCTTAGTCTGGCCGGGTGTCAGAGCCTTAGGGACGCTGCCGGCATGGAGCGAATCGAGCCCGATGCCTTTGCGATCTCTCCCAAACCGCCACTGGTGATTCCTCCGGACTACAATCTGCGTCCGCCGGCACCGGGGGCGCCGCCGACCAATACCCTGGACCCGGCCGAAGCTGCGGAAGCGGCGGTGGTTGGCATGCCCTCCAGCGCGCCTCCGCCAGGGCATTTCAGCATGGTGGAACAGGATCTGTTGGCCAAGTCCGGTGCGGCGTCGGCGAGAGACTCCATCCGCCAGCAGATCACTGCAGATAACCGCAATATGCAGACTGCCGATCACAGCTTTACCAACCAGCTTCTATTCGGCATCTATGGCCCATCGAACAATGCCGACAAAGAGGTGAACGCCTCTGCAGAGGCGGCACGGCTCGACGCCAAGATGACCGGGGCAACAGCACCGACGCCTCAAGATCGCATCCATCGGGCCCAACCCCAGAGCCAGGATCAGGGCTGGTTTTCTAATTTGTTCGATGGCCTTTTCTAGGACAATCGCGCGCACCTTGATTCTGCTGGCCCTTGTCTGTGGCGCCGCGCCTGCGCAGTCCGCGGTCACGCCCAGTCGCAGCATGCCGACCCTGTCCGAGCCGCAGCGTGCGGCCGCCCGTGCCAACGGCAAGCTCGGGCGACTTGATGAGACGACAACATCGGCGCGCTCGCGGATCTATCAGTTCGTTCTGCAAAACGGGCTTGAGGTGGTGGTGGTGCCTGATCTGCGCTCGCCGCGCGTCACCCAAATGTTATGGTATCGCGTTGGCGCAGATGATGATCCGTCTGGGTATTCTGGTCTCGCGAATTTCGTAGAGAAGATGATGTTTCGGGGCACCCGGGCACTGCCAGGAAACGGGTTTGCCCGCACGATTGCCAGTAATGGTGGCATCGTCGGAGGATTTACCACTCATGATTACACGACGTTTTATGAGCAGGTTCCACTGGGACGGCTAAAGCTCGTCATGGGGCTTGAAGCTGATCGCATGTCCGATCTGAATCCGACCGATGCCAGCGTGGGACGCGAACGCAGGCTGCTCTTGCAGGATCGCAGGAACGATATCGATCATAATGCCCAGGCGCTCCTCAAGGAGCAGATGGACGCGGCCCTGTTCCTATCACACCCTTATGGTAAGCCCGTCATCGGCTGGTCTGCAGGAATCCGGCATATCGATCGGCATACCGTGGCGACCTTCTATGCTCGCCATTATGCGCCCAATAATGCCATTTTGGTGGTGGCAGGAAATGTCACGGCTGATGCCGTGCGTGCCAACGCGGAGGCCAGCTTTGGCAAGTTGACCGCCCGTGAGTTGCGTCCCCGCGCCGAACATGCCCAGCCGCCCCGCCTTGGGCCGACACAGCTTTGGCTCCACACCCGCTATACGCATCATCGGGTGTTCGCTCGCGAATACCGGGTGGTGTCCTATCCGGATGCCCGTCCCGGGCAGGCTGAAGCTCTCGATGTGCTGGCGCAGATTCTGGGCGGCGGCGACGCGGGAGAACTCTACCAGGAGCTCGTGACCAGGGGCCGATTCGCCAAAGATGCAGCTGCCTCCTATCACGGAATGTGCCGCGATGCAGGCACGTTCAGCATCTATGCCGTGCCGCGGCCGGGGGTATCACTGCGGCGATTGAACAACGCGGTCACAGCTGTGATCGCCCGGCTGCGGCACGACCTCGTCAGCCCGCGCGCTCTGAAGCGGGCCAAGACTGCGCTTGTCGCAGAAGCCGCCACGCGGCGGAGCAGCGATCTTGCCCAGGCCAATGCCTATGGGCAGGCTCTTTCAATTGGCCTGACAGTGCAGGATGTACGGGATTGGCCTGTCCGGATCAAAAGGGTGACTGCCCGCGAGGTCGAGCAGGTCGCCGCAAGTGAACTCACACCAGCTCAATCCGTGACGGGGTATTTGCTACCGCAAGCTGCGGGGGCAGGTGCGGGGCGTCGACCATAGTCTTAGCGGGTCCCCACCACGCGGTCCTTGTCTGGGCTCTTGCGGTGGTTTCGTCGAAGGTTCACAGTTCAACAAATGATGGAAGAACCCATAGCTCTGTTCCGCGAGGCGAACCGCTCTGCCTCGCGGAACGATAGTCAGAGCGGAGGCGGTGGCGGACGCAGCACCTGCGAGGTGCGCTTTGATCGCCCAGAACTGAACCGCATTCTGTCACTTTACGGTCGCATGGTTGCAGCTGGGGAGTGGCGGGATTACGCACTGGATTTTGGGGAGGACCGGGCGGTGTTCTCGGTGTTCCGGCGCAGCAGTGAAATGCCGCTTTACCGCATCGAAAAACAACCCAAGCTGCGCACGCGTCAAGGTATGTATGCGGTGGTGGCGGCTGGTGGGCAGATACTCAAGCGCGGACACGAGCTGGGTCTGGTACTGCGGGTCCTCGAGCGTAAGCTGATCAAGGCGCTCGGCGAATGATAGAACTATTTTGCTACTGTGAAGGAGTTGGCGCCTTCTGAGGCAAACCTAGCCCGACTTGCGCAGAATCGGGGTCTGGGGTTAGGCAAGTCAATGCCTTAGCCAAAAAGTTGGCACTACATTTTGGTTTTGGGGGTTGGGTCAGGCCCTTGCTTGGAGCGCGGGCAAAGGCTCGATAAGCCGCATTCGCTTGGGTAGGACGATGCCGAGACGGTCGAGAAGAGCGGCCTGAGCGGGATCAGGCTGGGTGACGCACCGCAGGCGGATAAGGCCATGGGTTGGCGTGAGTAAGGTGACGTCGTGCGATTGAATGCGCGCGAGTTCTTCGAGGACGGTGCGCGGGGAATTCCCCAGGCCGGCGCGCTGTTGCCACATCTCGAGGCTCTTCCACAGCACGAAGGCAAG
>JBMFWV010000064.1:0-18419 GCA_049964915.1 Rhizomicrobium sp. | reverse complement strand
CCGTACACGTCCAGCGTCTGGGCTTAGCCAGAGCCATCATGCATGGACTATCCTATTGACCGCGAACATGAGAGCTTTTCGCAAGTAACCGGATGAAGCCATACGTCAGGCTGTAGACTCTTCGCCGTGTCGATATACCTTCTTTATCCAGGTCCCCATCGATATAGACAAAGATAACGCTATGCAGGAAATGACTAAATTAAGGCCGCATCTGCAGATAGTCATGTGCCAGATACAATAGATTCGATATTGTGTCGTGGCACCCTCAATCTCTGTGCTCGCATCATTCGAAGACTGTAGCCGCGCACGAGGTCAGTGCACACCTTGTCCTCATGCGAAGACGGCTTTGGTAGGGCCGCCTGCCCTATAACTGCTTTAGGATATCTGACATGCCGCTAAAATATGAGGCGGATCGCTGTCATCTAACCTGCGTAGGACATACCCACCATCCCGGCTGCACGGACGCTATCTCCTGCGCAGCTCGTGCACACGTGGCCGCGTCACCGAAAATGCCGTAACAAGTTGCGCCGCTACCGCACATTCTTGCGAGCAGCGCACCGGCATCTTCCAGACTCGCGAGCACTTCCCCGATCGCCGGCGCAATCGCGCAGGCAGCATCCTGCAAGTCATTGCGTGTGCCTTTTAGCCATCTCACCAGTTCGCCCGCCGGCATGGCCCCTGGCCAGTGTGGTGAATCAGGAGGAGGCTCATCCGTACTTCGTCCTAGCTGACGAAATACCGCGGCCGTCGAAACCGCGACCCTGGGATTGACAAGTAGCATCGGCAATTCCGGCAATCCCTCGACTTTAGCCACCTGCTCGCCGCGACCAGACATCTGAGAGGTCTCACTTAACAGGCAAACCGGAACGTCCGAGCCGAGTTCGAGAGCAACGCGATCAAGTTGCGCCGGCTCCAAGGTGAGACTCCATAGACGTGAAAGTCCGCGCAGCGCAGCGGCTGCATCTGCAGACCCCCCGCCAATACCAGAGGCTACTGGCAAGGCCTTGAACAACCGAATGCGCGCGCCCAGGGAACGTCCCGCGGCTGGCGCGAGCGCCCGGGCTGCTCGCAGGACAAGATTGTCTTCAGTGTCATCCAGAGCAGCGCCGAAAGGCCCGTCAAGCTCAAGGCGTATTTCGGAGGAGGGCTCAAAGTCGAGTTCATCCCCGGCATCGGTAAAGCACACGAGGCTTTGAAGCGTATGATAGCCGTCAGCACGGCGACCACCGACATGCAGATATAGATTGACCTTGGCGTGCGCCCGTTCGTGCAACATCAACGTTTTTGCGTACGTAACGTCATTGCTTTGCTGGGCAGCCCATACAGCAGCTTGCTTTCTAAAAGCTGCCTCTCTTTACCTCGGGCACCGAACGCCAGAGCATGGTTCCACTGGAAGCGCGCCTGCAGCTGTCGGCCAACTCGCCATAACGCGTCGCCATAATGATCGTTAATCGTAGCATCGCCGGGCTGCAATTGCACCGCCTGGGCTAAAGCTGCGGCTGCGTCTTTGTAGCGTCCAAGGCGATAATAGGCCCAGCCCACGCTGTCGACAATATATCCGTCAAGCGGGCTTAACGCCCGTGCCTTCTCCAAAAGCGCCAGTGCTTTGGGTAACCGCTCGCCTCGATCCACCCAGCTATAGCCAAGGAAGTTAAGGACATCTGGCTGGTTGGGAGAAAGAGCTAGAGCACGTTTCAAGTCCGATTGGGCGGCAGGCCAATTCTTTGTCTGCTGCTCGCAGATCGCCCGTGCATAGTAAAGCGGCCATTCATTTACGGTGGGCACGGCGATGGCAGCAAGCGCCCGCGTATAGGCCACTGTTGCCTGTGCATATTTTTCCTCGTTGCGCAGTGCGTCCCCAAGTGCGGTCCAGGCAGTTACGCTCTGGGCGTCGACCTTGGTAATCGCCGTGAGATCAGCGACAGCCTGATCGTTTTCGCCAATGCGGGTACGATCGATCGCGGCCTCAATCGACGCGGCAGTCTTGTAGGGCGAATCCGCAGATACACCGTGATAGGTATCGATGGCGAGCTGCCATTTGTGCAGCGCCTCGAAGCGGTCCGCCAATACGATCTTGGCGAGATCAAGATGTGGGGAGAGGAAAAGCGCCAACCTTAGGTAAAGAATTGCCACATCGGCGCTGGAGCGATCCGTCAGAGAGGCCGCGATACCAAAAAGCGCCTCGGCAGCGCCCTCTTGGGGCGTCTGAATCAGAAGTTGGGGTTTTTTGCCTGCAGCAATGCGGGCTTGTGCCTGCCGCACAATGACTGCAAGGCTCGGCACCTTGGCAAGCTTGGCGTAGAACGCCGCGGCCTTTGCTGAAGGTTCCTCTCGCTCGAGAAATCTACCATAGGCCTCAATCTGACGCGGCGTTGGGCCCGAGGCTAACAGTGCCGCGGAAAAATCCTTGTCTGCCTGCTGAGCTTTGCCTGCCACAGCAAGAATAAGCGCGCTGTGATAAAGAGCGAGTGCCTCGGTGCCGCCTTGATTGGTTACCTGTGCGAGATCTTTGAGGGCCACATCTGTCTTACCAAGACCCTGGGCGGCCCACGCGTCGAGGAGTGTCAGGGTGAGAGAGGTAAATGGACCACGCGCCGACTGAGCGATCTGGGTGCGGGCGCCGGCATAGTTGCCATGCGCGAGATCATTGACCGCAAGAGCTAGTCTAGCCGTACGATCATTAGGATCGCGGGCGATCACCCGGGTTGCCAGTTTGGCCGCCTGCGCAATGTCTCCCGCTGCCGCGGTGAACAAGAAGGCGCGGGCCAGGATTTCAGAATTCTGGGGCGCATGAGCCAGGGCATCACGGTAGAACATGGCGGCTGCTGCCAGATCATGATTGCTGGCAGCCAGATGGCCCGACAGGTATTGGCCAAAAGCCTTCGCCTGGAGAGATTGTGACGCACTCTGCGCCGGGCGCTGCTTACCTGCGCCATATACTGAGTTGATGTGGCCGCAAGCTCCCAGCATAGCCACCATGCAGGCGATGGTAGCAAAGGCGAATGGCCGTTGACGGAGGGTCATAGGGTCTCGTTTCTGAACATCACATGTTGGGATAGTTCGGCCCACCCCCGCCCTCGGGAGGAACCCAGTTTATATTTTGCGATGGATCCTTGATATCGCAGGTCTTGCAGTGCACGCAGTTTTGCGCGTTGATTTGAAATCTGGGTCCGGAGGGCTCGCTGACAACTTCATACACGCCAGCTGGACAGTAACGCTGCGCCGGCTCTGCGTATTCGGGCAAGTTCACACGGATAGGGATGGTTGGATCTTTCAGCTGCAGATGGATCGGCTGGTCTTCTTCGTGATTGGTATTTGACAGGAACACGCTCGACAGCTTGTCGAAGCTGATGACGCCGTCTGGTTTGGGATATTCGATCTTCTTCGCCCGGCGGGCCAACTTCAGGGTCGCGTAGTCCGCCTTGCGGTGACTGAGCGTTCCCATCAGCGAAAATCCCAAGAGCTGGTTGGTCCACATGTCAAAGCCGCCCAAAACGACACCCGCCAGAGTGCCAAAGCGCGACCATAGCGGCTTGACGTTCCGCACGCGCTTCAAATCCTTGTAAACTGCACTGTGGCGGTAGGCGTGCTCATATTCGTTCAACGAATCGTGAGCACGACCCTGTGCAAGTGCGGCAAATGCCGCCTCAGCTGCCATCATGCCACTTGCCATAGCATTGTGCGTACCCTTGATGCGGGGCACATTGACCAAACCTGCTGCACAACCGATGAGGGCACCGCCGGGAAAACTGAGTTTTGGTACCGATTGAAAGCCACCTTCGGTGATCGCGCGCGCGCCATAGGACAGACGTTTGCCGCCTTCGAGATAGGGCTTGATCAGCGGGTGTTGTTTGACCCGCTGAAATTCGTCGAACGGTGACAGATAAGGGTTGGTGTAGTTCAGGTGCACGACGAAACCGACGGCACACAAATTGTCACCAAAATGGTACATGAAAAGGCCGCCACCAGTGCGACCGTCGAGTGGCCAGCCCATCGAATGCAACACAAGGCCTTTGCGATGCTTGTCTGGGGCCAGTTCCCAAAGCTCCTTCAACCCGATGCCGAATTTCTGGACATCACAGTCCTTTTCCAATTCGAACCGCTGGCGGAGCGATTTCGTCAATGAGCCGCGCGCCCCTTCTGCGAATAGTGTGTACTTGCCCTTAAGCAGCATTCCCGGGGTATAGCTGTCCTTGTGATGTCCATCCCGGGCTACGCCCATATCACCGGTGATAACCCCCAGCACCTCACCATCGGCGCCATAAGCTACCTCCGCCGCGGCAAAGCCGGGATAGATCTCAACACCAACTGCTTCCGCCTGCGTCGCCAACCAGCGGCACAGATTGCCCAGACTGACGATGTAATTCCCGTGGTTACTCATCAAAGGTGGCAACAGCATGGTGGGAATGCGGACGCCACCAGCGGGCCCAAGATAGTAGAAGCGGTCTTCGCGCACCTGCGTGTCAATCGGGGCATCCAGCTCCTTCCAGTTGGGCAGAAGCATATTGAGGGCCGAAGGATCAATGACCGCCCCCGAGAGAATATGGGCTCCAACTTCCGAGCCCTTTTCAAGGATACAGACACTCAGGTCCTGGCCCTTCTCGGCGGCCAGCTGCTTCAGGCGGATCGCCGCCGACAGTCCCGCCGGACCAGCACCGACGATCACGACATCATAGTCCATGCTTTCGCGCTCGGCCGCCTCACTCATCGTCTTATGCCCCGGTAAATGGATCGCTTGTCATTTAGGCGTTTATGGGGCGCTTAGGTGATCGGGGTCAACGGTAGCGCAAGGCCCTCGCCCACGATTATGCTAGGGTCATGGTAGACGATCACGATGCCCTGTTTCAGCTCGCCTGGCTCGTCGCGGCTGGAGCCGACGAGGCCGTGCTCGAGGCCCCGGTCAACCGCCTCATCGCTCATTCCGCTAAGGAAGCTGCGCCACCCCGCACTCCATCAGCTCCACATCCCCTCGCCGCTCCTTCCTTGAGCCTCCCGGCGCTCACCGCCTCTGATCCCATCAGCCGAGCCAATGAGGCTGCCGCCCGTTGTACTGACCTGGAGGCTCTGAGAGCGGCCCTCGAAGCCTTCGAGGGCTGCGCTCTTAGAGAAACTGCCAATTCCACCGTGTTCGCCGATGGTACCGTTGGCGCCAAGATTCTGTGCATTGGTGAAGCGCCTGGCGCCGAGGAAGACAGAGCTGGCAAACCTTTCGTTGGCCGCGCAGGTCAATTGCTCGATCGCATGCTTGGCGCTATCGGTCTCTCCCGTCAGCGCAATGTTTACATCACCAACGTAGTGAACTGGCGTCCGCCAGGTAACCGGGTGCCCAGCCCACAGGAAGCAGCGATCTGCCTGCCATTTCTGCGTCGCCATATCGAACTCGTCGCCCCGGAGCTGATCATTCTGTTGGGGGGAACTGCAATGCACTACGTCAGCGGACGCGCAGAGGGAATCTTAAGTTTGCGCGGAACTTGGCTTGACTATTTTGCTGCCGGCAAAATGGTGCCAATGATACCGACCTTGCATCCAGCCTATCTGCTGCGCCAGCCCGCACAAAAGCGCCTCGCCTGGCGCGATCTGCAGGAAATTCACAACCGCATTCGGACCCTCGGGCTTGACGGACGCGGCAGCGAAGACTGAGACGACTGAGCGCTTTGTGGCGACGCGGGCACAGCATTATATATAAGGCAAGTAAACTTCAGGCCTTGCTCTGTCCTGACTCGCTGCCTCAGGGCAGAACGGCAGAGCTGGTCCTGCTTGCCACCTACAACCAGTCCGGGCCCCAATGCCACAACCAGTGATTGACGAGACCATTGCTTTTGTTCCAGTACGGATTGCCGTGCTGACGGTTTCCGATACCCGCACGGCTCAAAACGATACCTCTGGTGACACGCTGGCTGCCCGCATCACCGAAGCAGGCCATGTTCTGGCTGCCCGTAAGCTTTTGCGGGATGACATCGCGCAGATCCGTGGTCAATTGGCCGCGTGGATCGCAGACCCGGACATCGATTGCGTGATCACAACCGGCGGAACCGGGCTGACCGGCCGCGACGTCACAGTCGAGGCCATGACCCCTCTCTTCGAGAAGGGCATAGAGGGCTTCTCGGCGCTGTTTCACCACATCAGCTTCAAGAGCGTTGGCACATCGACCATTCAATCTCGGGCCTGCGCTGGCTTGGCCAATGCGACCTACCTGTTCGCCCTGCCTGGCTCCACAGGCGCGGTCAAGGACGGCTGGGATGGCATCTTGCGCTTCCAGCTCGATATTCGGCACCGTCCATGCAACCTCATTGAGATATTGCCGCGACTAACCGAACGCTGAGCCTGCACCTCCAGCAGACCCGACGCTGCAAGCCGCATATTTGGCGGTTGTATTTGTTCTTATTTTGTTCTATTCGTGCAAAATGGCAAGCGTTCTCACCCTCACCGCAGACCCACGCCAACTGAGAGGCCGAGGCGCAAAATCCAATGACAGCGGACGGTTTGAGCGCGAACGGCGATGGCTCCTAGACGACGGTTGGCAGAGACCTGCCGAGGAGCCAACGCGCCAGCTCAAGACCCAGATCCTGCACGATGCGAGCCGCACCATTATCAGTCGCAACAGTTCGCCAGACATCTCCTTCGATCAGTCAGTCAACCCCTACCGGGGTTGCGAGCATGGCTGCGTTTACTGCTTTGCACGCCCTAGCCATGCCTATCTTGGTCTGTCACCAGGCACGGACTTTGAGAGCCGCATCCTGGTCAAGCCAGACGCCGCCCGCCTGCTGCGCAAAGAGCTCTCAGCACCTGGTTACGTGCCCAAAGTGATTGCCATCGGTACCAACACCGACCCCTACCAGCCCATCGAGCGTAATTTGAAGATTATGCGCCAACTACTTGAAGTGTTAGCAGAATTTAGGCATCCAGTTGCCCTAGTGACCAAGTCTGCCCTCGTGCTGCGCGACCGCGACATCCTGGAAGCAATGGCCCGGGAGGGTCTGGCGAAGGTGGCCCTCTCCATCACCACTTTGGACCCATCTCTGGCGCGCAGCCTAGAACCCCGTGCTGCCAGTCCGATACGGCGTCTCGCCGCGCTCAGTGGCTTAAGCGCGGCGGGCATTCCTGCAGCAGTTATGTTCGCCCCCGTGATACCTGGCCTCAACGACAATGAGCTTGAGAACATACTCGGGGCCGCAGCCAAGGCAGGAGCGCGATCTGCGGGCTACGTGCTGCTTCGCTTGCCCCTAGAGGTCAAGCAGCTGTTTCGCGAGTGGCTCGAACAGCATGCGCCGCACCGCGCCGGACACGTTATGTCGCTCATTCGGGCGATGCGGCAAGGCAGGGATTATGATGCAAACTGGCATGCGCGCATGAGCGGAACGGGCCCCTATGCCCGCATGATAGCCCAACGGTTCCATCTGACCGCGCGCCGCCTGGGTCTCAATCAAAGCCCGGTCACGCTTGATCTTGGCAAATTTACGCGGCCGCCCATCCGTGGCGAGCAGCTCAGCCTGCTGTGATGCCTATGTCTGGAAAAGGACAAGTGTCGCCAAGGACGGCAAGCTTTATGTCGACAGACGGCGGGCGGCGCGGCAACCGCCTCGCGCTTGGCTGTGGATAGTGCGCCGGATTATCCCTTGCGACGGTTACGGCAATAGGCGCCTCGTGCAATGTGGTGCCATGCCCGATTATTCCGCCGAGAGCCATTATCTCGCCCAGGGACCCGGCCCTGTCTGCGGCGTGGATGAAGCCGGACGCGGCCCGCTCGCAGGTCCGGTCGTCGCCGCCGCGGTCATATTCCTCGACCAAATGCGGATCCCCACAGGCCTCGATGATTCAAAGAAGCTCAGCTCCGAACGGCGCGAACAGCTGTATACCCAGATCGTACACGAGGGGATCATCGGGGTTGGTGAGGCGAGCGTCGATGAAATCGATCTTCTGAATATACGCAAGGCAACCCATCTGGCGATGGCCCGAGCGGTACGGGCACTTTCGGTTACCCCTGCGTTTGCGCTGGTGGACGGCAATGATGCCCCGGCCCTTATCTGCCCGTGCCAGACCCTGATCGGAGGGGATGGCCGTTCGCTCTCGATCGCGGCGGCCTCGATCATTGCCAAAGTGACGCGCGATCGTACCATGCTGCGCCTGCACCGGGACCATCCTCACTACGGTTGGAACCGCAATATGGGCTACTCAACGCCGAGCCATTTAAGCGCCTTGAAGGGCCTCGGACCGACCGTGCATCATCGTCGATCGTTCGCTCCGGTACGCCTTGCCTACCAGATGTTGGGGTCACGACCCAGCTCGGACTCAAGCAACTAAGCTTTTGATTCTCAAGACTCTTGACGCGGACTCCGCGACGAATCAGGCTCTCCCGCTTATGCACAAACGGGCGGGAACATGGCCAGTATCATCGAACTAAAACCTCGGCGCAGCCGGGCACAGGAAATGCAGTTGAGCGTCCCCCAAACACGCGACAGCGTCCTCAAAGGCGACTGCGTGGCGCTCATGAACGCACTGCCGGAAGCTTGCGTTGACCTGATCTTCGCCGACCCCCCCTACAATCTGATGCTCGATGGCGAACTGCGACGCCCGGACAATTCGCGGGTCGACGCGGTCGACGATGGCTGGGACCAGATCGGCAGCTTTGCTGATTACGATCGCTTCACGCGGGAGTGGCTGGGCGCCGCTCGCCGCGTGCTCAAACCAAGCGGCACGCTGTGGGTGATCGGCTCATACCACAACATCTTTCGCGTTGGGACGACGCTGCAGGACTTGGGCTTCTGGATTCTGAACGACGTAATCTGGCGCAAGACCAATCCCATGCCCAATTTTCGGGGACGTCGCTTTACCAACGCCCATGAGACCCTGATCTGGGCCGCTCGCGAGCGCAAGCAGAAGGGATACACTTTCAATTACGAGGCGATGAAGGCCCTCAACGACGACCTACAGATGCGTTCAGACTGGACCTTGCCGATCTGTTCCGGAGGCGAGCGGCTTAAGGATGACGACGGCGCCAAAGCCCACTCCACACAAAAACCTGAAGCACTCCTGCATCGCGTCATACTCTCCGCAAGCCGCGAGGGCGACATCGTGCTGGACCCCTTCTTTGGTTCCGGCACGACGGGAGCTGTGGCAAAACGGCTTGGTCGTCACTTCATCGGATTGGAGCGTGACCCGCGCTATGTTGAAGTCGCCAAGCGGCGCATTGAGGCTGTCTCGCCGATACCCCAGGATGCGATTTCGATCAGCAAATCCAAGCGCAGCGAACCGCGTATACCCTTCGGCACTTTGGTGGAACGGGGGCTGGTCGCGCCCGGCACGCTTCTGGTCGATCCTGCGCGACGCTTCGCTGCCAAGGTGCGGGCCGACGGCACACTGGTGACCGGCGATGCCAGCGGCTCGATCCATCGTATCGCAGCGCATGTGCAGGGGCTGGAAGCCTGCAATGGCTGGACCTTCTGGCATTGTGAGAAGAACGGCAAGCTGGTGCCAATTGACATTTTCCGTCAGGAACTGCGGGCCGAGGCGCTCTAGGCCGGCGCGAAGGTTGTGGTCCCCAAGCCGTGCACGAGGATCTTCCGCATCACCGTAGGTAGAGCCACTTCAGCCAAGGCATGGGCTTGCACCCATAGGCCCTGGATGCGTGGTCGACGCGTGAGTTTGGCAACATAGACTTCGATTTCCAGCTCGAAATGGGTGAACTGGTGGCGCACGAGCCCCGGCCGCTTTTTCCACGAGGCGGCAAACGGTGCCTGCGCCAGAGCGTCATACTCCGAGGGAAAATCTGCCCCCCACGGGCCCAAAGGCGGCTGCATCATCCCGCCGAGCAAGCCCTTCTCGGCCCGCCGCTGGAGCAGTACGGCGCCCTTTGCGTCCACCACAACGAACGCGACCCCACGCTTCAAAGGCCTGTCAGGCTTCGGCGCCTTACGCGGCAGCGTCTCGACGAGACCTCGCATGCGCCCGATACAGGCATCTTGCCAGGGACAGCGTGGGCACTGCGGAGCCTTTGGGGTACATATCATCGCACCCAGATCCATCACGGCCTGGGCAAAATCGCCGGCCCGCCGTTGTGGCACCAAAGCCTGGGTTCGTGCCCGCAATTCGGCCTTGGCGGCCGGCAGGGGCGTTTTGATAAAAAACAGCCTGGCAATAACCCGCTCAGCATTGGCATCCACCGCCGCCTGCGGCTCGTCGAAGGCAATCGCGGCAATCGCACCTGCAGTATAGGGCCCGATCCCGGGTAAGGCGCGCAACCCAGCGGCCGTCTCAGGAAACCGGCCTGCCATCTGCCCTGCAACGATCTTGGCGGTACGGTGTAAATTGCGGGCGCGGGCGTAATAGCCGAGACCCGCCCACGCAGCCAGGACCTCGTCAAGTGAAGCCGCAGCCAGTTGCGCCACTGTCGGCCAGCGCGACAAAAAAGCCCGGTAATATCTGTCTACCGCCTGCACGGTCGTCTGCTGCAGCATGATCTCGCTCAGCCAGACGTGGTAGGGGTCGGCACGCATACCGGCCTGAGCTCGCCAAGGCAGCACGCGCCGATGGATGTCGTACCAAGCCAGGAGCGCTTCAACTCTGGGACCTTGATGCCCCCGCAATACAGGCATATTTCAAGACTTCGCGAATCGTTCGCTATCACCATGGCCCAAGCTCCGAAACGCACAAAGCGTGGCGTACCCGACCCTACCGAGGCGATTGATGCCCGCCGTGGGCGCAGTGCTGCGGTCGCTGCCGATGCCAGTACGCTGGCCGCTGGAGCATTCGCGCGCCGGGGCTTCGCCGATCCTACACTGGTCCTGCGCTGGCGCGATATTGTCGGGGCCCAGGTCGCCGATCTTGCGATACCGGTCAGGCTGAGCGAGGGCCCGTCTGGCGCCACGTTGACGCTCAAGGCGGAGCCAGGCGCCGCACTCTTTCTCCAGCATGAAAGCCGCCAATTGTGCGCGCGCATCAATGCCTGGGCTGGCCGACCGCTGGTCAGTCGGCTACGATTCATACAGGGTCAGCTCGAAGAGCGCCCAGACGGACCTGCTGTACGCAGCCCGACGGCTCCGTCGCCAACTGATCCGGCATGGCACTTTTCCGGCAAGGCGGATCTTAGGGCTGCATTGCTGGCATTGGCCGGATGGCGTCGGACAGATTGAACATGGCGCGCCTCTCTGCCAAATAGGTATCTCACTACTCGGGAGTGTCCAACGTGAGCCGGAAGTCCATACTTTACACCATCGTGCTTCTTGCTGCGCTGGCGCTGATCGTCGCCAGCTACCTGGTTTACACGAACGGCAGCTCCAGTGCCGTGACCAGCGTCGACAATGGCAGCCTCAGGATGGACATCACTGCAGCCGACCATACGTTGGGCAACCCCAATGCACCGCTGAAAGTGGTCGAGTACGGCGCTCCCTCATGTCCGATTTGCGCACATTGGAACGAAGCCAATTTTCCGCAGTTCAAGGCGCAATACATCGATACAGGCAAGGTGTTCTATGTGTTTCGGATCTTTCCGTTGCGCTCCTTGGATCTCGCCGTGGCTGCTATGGCGCATTGCCTGCCTCGGGATGCCTATTTTTCGTTCATACACATGATGTGGCGCAACCAGTCGATGTGGGATCCGGACGGCCATGACATTGCGGATCCGCACGCCGCGCTCTTGCACATGGGAGTGATCGCCGGGATGACCCCCCAGCAGACTCAGGCCTGCATCAGTAACCAGCAGCAACTGCAGAAGGCCTCCGCAATCGGAGAGCATGCGGAAAAGGCCTACGGCATCAATGCGACGCCGACCTTTATCGTCAATGGCCAGCTCGAGCCTGACATGACCACCTGGCAAAGCGTCCAGGATACCCTAAACCGGCTCCTCAAGGCCCAAGCGCGGCACTGAGCCCAAGCTCTGGATAACTCTGCCCTTTGAGCCCCCACTGATTGACCGTGGGCGCATAGATCTGGCCAAATACCCAATCATGGGCCAAGACCTGGTGACCAGGTGTGGGGCCGATCGTATCAGGGGCCGGCAAACAGAGTGCCGGCAGATATCAGGCAGGTTGCTGTGAAGTTCACCAGGCTCAGGATTTCGGGTTTCAAGTCCTTCGTTGAACCCACCGAGCTGTTCATCGAACCGGGGCTGACGGCGGTCGTCGGTCCCAATGGCTGCGGCAAGTCCAACCTTTTTGACGCGCTGCGCTGGGTGATGGGCGAGACCAGACCTACCTCTTTGCGCGGCGGGGAGATGGACGATGTCATCTTCGCCGGTAGCGCCGCCCGTCCGGCGCGCAATACCGCTGAAGTCCTTCTCTATGTCGATAATGCCGATCGGTCTGCCCCGCCGGCGTGGAACGAATATGACACACTCGAGATCTCGCGGCGGATAGAGCGCGAGGCAGGAAGTGTTTACCGCATCAATGGCCGCGACGTGCGCCAACGCGACGTTCAGATCTTCTTTGCCGATGCGTCCTCCGGTGCCGGCTCGACGGCGTTCGTGCGCCAGGGGCAAATCGGGCTTCTGATCAGCCAGAAACCTCTGGCGCGGCGCGCCATTCTCGAGGAGGCGGCGGGAATTGGTGGTCTGCACCAGCGCCGTCACGAGGCCGAATTGCGCCTGAAGGCGGCCGAAACCAACATGGGACGCCTGGACGATGTCATTCGTGAAGTTGATGGACAATTGGCCAGCCTGCGCCGACAGGCCCGGCAGGCCTCAAGATACCGCAATCTTTCAGGCCTGATCGTTCGTGCCGAGGCGCTCTCGTTGCATCTGCGCTGGAACCATGCAGAAAGCCAGGCGCGAGAAGCTCAGGCGGCACTCGTTGCGATCAACGAATCAGTTGAGGAGTGCACGCAGAACGCTGCTATCGCGGCGACATTACAGGCCGAAGCGGCAGCAGGCCTTCCGGCACTGCGCCAACTAGAGGCCGAGCGTTCAGCGGCGCTGCATCGACTTACGGTAGAACGCGATCATCTCGACGCAGAAGAGCAAAGGGCGCGCGAGGAAACGCAGCGGCTGCGGGCGCGCATACACCAGAGCGAGCAGGACTATGCTCGCGAACAGTCGCTCGACAACGATGCCTCCGCTGCGCTTGAGCAGCTCGAGGCAGAGGCCACCGGCCTCAGCGCACGCGAGGACGCCGCGAAGGCCGACCTTCTGCAGGCGCAGGATCGCGCCAGCCAGGCCGCGGAGGCGCTGGCCGAGTGTACCCGGACACTGGAACGTCTTACGGCAGATTTTGCCGACTTTAACGCACAGAAAAATGGCCATGACCGCGCCCGTCAATTGGCCAGCGCTCAGGTCACCACTTCAACCGAACAGCTTGGGGCTGCTCAAGCACGCCTGGACAGGGCCTTGCAGGATGCCGCGGCGGCACCAGATGTGCGCGCTGCTGAGGAGACAGTGGAGGAGGCCCGCCAACAGGCTGAAGAGGCGCGGGCTGTAGCCGAGCGGCTGCGGGCCGAGCTGCCTGCCCAGCGGCAAAGTTTCGAAGAAGCTGAACGGATCGAGGCAGCCGCACGACGGCCATTGGAAGATGCCGAGCGCGATTTGCAGCGGATTTCAGCCGAGGCCAAGGCACTCTCGGACCTGCTGCGTCCCGAAGGCCATGATCTGTGGCCGCCGATGATCGATGCGGTCAAAGTCGTCCCGGGCTACGAAACCGCCTTGGCGGTTGCACTTGGAGATGATCTGGAGGCGCCTCTGGATGCCTCCGCTCCTCATCACTGGCGGGAGTTGGGTGTGCATCATGAGCTGGCGCCATTGCCAGCCGAGGCCGAGCCCTTGTCTCGCTTTGTTACTGCACCAGCCGCTCTTGCCCCGCGCCTAAGCATGACCGGGCTCACCGATCCGGACCGCGGACAGCAACTGCAGCTGGACCTAAAGCCCGGGCAGCGCCTCGTATCCCAGCGCGGAGACTTGTGGCGGTGGGACGGGTATCAGGCCAGTGCTGATGCCCCCTCAGCGGCAGCAGTGCGTCTTGCCCAGCGCAATCGCCTGGAGGCTCTGGAACGCGAGAGCGAAGGAGCAAAAGCGACACGCGCGCACCTGTTCGAGATTTACGCTGACGCCAAGAGCAGAACCGCCGAGGCCAAACGGCAGCTCGCCGAATCAGAGGAACATCTACGCCAGGCCGAGGCACAGCAGCGCCGTGCTGACCAAGGTCTGATCGCAGCTCAGGCGGAGGCCGCCAAAGCCCAGCGTGCAGCGGCCGAACGCGCCTCTCGCCTCGCCAATCTGGAAGCAGAGATCCGACGCCTGACCGATGCGCGCGAGGCCGCCTTCGCCAACCAGTCGCAGGCAGAAGCCGCACTTGCCGAATTGGGAGACGGTGCTGCACTCAGCGCCGCACTTGGCAGCGCACGTACCGCCAGCGCCGAGGCCCGCAATGCCGACAGCGAAGCGCGAGGGGCCGTAGACAGTCAGCTGCGCGATGCTCGCCAACGCGCCTCCCGTCTGCTGGTGATAGCTGAAGACAGATCCCGTTGGCAGAGCCGGCGCGAGGCAGCGCGGCGGCAGATGGCAGAGCATTCGACCCGGCGCGAACAGCTGGGCGAGGAACTGGCCCTGGCGGAACAGGTTCCTGAGCGCATCGCAGAACAGCGCTCTAGCCTGCTCAACGCTCTCAGCCAGTCCGAAGCGCTGCGCAACGAAGCCGCGGACGCACGGCAAAAGGCAGAGGATCATCTCGCGGAAGCCGATCGGACTGCCAAGGCCTGTGACGCGGCTCTGGCGGCCGCACGCGAAGAACGGGCACGCCTACAAGCACTTTATGAGTCAGCCCAAACCCGGCTGACCGAGCTGGCCCAGCGCATTCGAGATGAACTTGATGCCGATCCAGCAGAGTTGCCAGCTAGAGCCGAGCTGAAGGAAGGCCAGGAGCTGCCCGATCTGGAGAGCGCCGACGCCAAGGTCGAAAAGCTCAAGCGCGAGCGCGAACAATTGGGAGGGGTCAACCTGAGGGCCGAAGAAGAAGCGGCTGAACACGAGCAGCGTTTGACCACACTTCAGGCGGATCGCGACGATCTAGACGGAGCCATCACCAAACTCCGGCGTGGTATTCAGAGCCTTAACAAGGAAGGTCGCGAGCGACTGCTGGAATCGTTCGACAAGGTCAACAACAATTTTCAGGAGCTCTTCACCAAACTGTTCGAAGGCGGGGAAGCCAAGCTAACCTTCACCGAATCGGACGACCCGCTGCAGGCCGGTCTTGAGATCTATGCCCGTCCGCCGGGCAAAAAACTCCAGTCGCTGGGCCTGTTGTCGGGCGGGGAACAGGCCCTGACGGCCATGGCCCTAATCTTCGCGGTATTTTTGGTCAATCCCGCGCCAGTGTGTGTGCTCGACGAAGTCGATGCCCCACTTGATGACGCCAACGTTGAACGCTTCTGTAACATGCTCGACGAGATGACGCGGCGAACTGACACTCGTTTCCTGGTCATTACCCATCATGCGCTGACGATGTCACGCATGCACCGCCTCTTCGGAGTGACGATGGCCGAGCGCGGCGTCAGCCAGCTGGTATCGGTGAGTCTCGCCGACGCTGAGCGTGTTATCGCCGCCGAATAGCGCAGGGCCCCGCACAGGTGTACGAGCACATTTCGCCGCGGCTAATTTTTTCTAGTAAAATCAACTGGTTGTACAAAAATTCATGTTCTTGACAGCGTCGCAGGCCGTCCATATGTTCCGCGGGCCTTCCGACGAGCCGACGGGGGCCCGCTGACGCGCGCAATGTAGGTATCCGGGGGTAAGCCTGTGAGCAATCATCCTCCAGAGCCAGACGACCTGCGCGCACTCGGTGCCAGGCTCGACGATATGCGCCAGCGCGAGGGTGCCCAGAACCGAATAGCGTCTCCCTCGGCATTGGGGATTGCCTACCGGTTCATGACTGAACTCGTGGTGGCGCTGCTTGTCGGTGGGGCGATTGGCTGGGGATTGGACCGCGTCCTTGGAACAAGGCCCTTCCTCTTGATTGTTTTTGTTTTGCTGGGTGCCGCTGCGGGCATCCGTAATGTGGTGCTCGCGGCGAAAAAACTGAATAAGGCGGCCGGCGTGCAAGCGCCGCCCACCGATGCGAATAACGAGGAGCGTTAGGCCCGTGCACGTGCATATGACACCGCTGGAGCAGTTCCGGGTCGAACCGCTCTTACCCCTGCATCTGGCTGGCTACAACATTGCTTTCACCAATCAGGCCGCCATCATGTGCGTGATTGTGGCCGTGCTGTCGCTGTTCTTGTTTCTTGCGGTGCGCAAAGGAAGATTGGTCCCAACGCGCGGCCAGTCGATCGCCGAACTAGGCTACGAATTTGTGGCCAACATGATCGAATCGACTGCAGGCAAGGACGGGTTGCGGTTTTTCCCCTTTGTCTTCGCCATCTTCATGTTCGTGCTGTGCTCGAACTATTTTGGCCTTATCCCTGGAGTGTTCACAGTTACGAGCCAGATCGCAGTCAATTTCGCGCTGGCATGTCTGGTGATGGTCGTCGTCATCTTCTTCGGCTTCGTGTTCCATGGCGCAGGCTTTCTCAAACTGTTCGTACCGGACGCTCCGTGGATCCTGTTGCCGCTCCTCATTCCGATCGAGATCATCTCCTTCTTCTTCCGTCCCATCAGCCTCTCGGTTCGTCTCTTCGCCAATATGCTGGCAGGTCACACGATGCTGAAAGTGTTTGGCGGCTTTGTCATTCTGCTCGGCACCGCCGGTGGCATCCTGTCGCTAATAGCCGTTGGCCCCATGTTCATGATCATCGCCATCATGGCTCTCGAATTCCTGGTCGCGTTCCTGCAGGCTTATGTGTTCGCCATGCTCACCTGCATTTATCTGAACGAGTCCTTGCATCTTCACGGTCATCACTGAACCTATCAAAGGAGTTTCTGAAATGGATCTTGCAGCAGCAAAAATGATCGGTGCGGGCCTGGCCTGTATCGCCATCGGCGGCGCCGGTATCGGCATCGGCGACCTGTGGGGCAAATATCTGGAAGGTTCACTGCGCAACCCGTCAGCCGCTGCCTCCCAGTTTACTAACCTGCTGCTGGGCTTTGCCCTCGTCGAGGCCACCGGCCTCTACGCGCTGGTGATCGCCCTCATCATCCTGTTTGCATTCTAAGCCATCATGACTTCACCGGGACACACGGCGCACAGCATGGCGGTATCCGGCCCCAAGGTCAGCGGGACGGCGGTGGAGCAAAAGCACCCCGTTGCCTTTCCGCCCTTCGACACGACGACCTACCCGTCGCAGTTCTTCTGGTTGACGGTTACCTTCGTCGTGCTGTTCGTTGTGATTTGGCAGCTCGGGGTAAAGCGGGTTGGGGGCAATATTATCGCCCGTAAACAGCGTATCGCCTCCGATTTGGACGCAGCCGAAGCCCATCGGCGTAATGCCGAAAAGGCGGCAGCTGAATACGAAGCTGCTCTCGCTGCCGCCCGCAGCCGCGCCCACGCCATGGCTGAGGAAAGCAGCAAGCTCGTCCAAGGTGAGATCGAGGCGGCCAAAGCCAAAGCTGATGCGGATGCCAAGACCGCGACGGAACAGGCTAAAGCCCGGGTTGCGCAGCTTCAGGCCGATGCTGCTCAACACATCAAGACGGTTGCCGGTGAAGCGGCTGGCCAGATCGTTGCCCGCCTGATTGGCGTCGATGTTTCGGAGCAGGATCGAGCGGCCGCGGTCAACCAGGTCAGCGCGCGCTAGAGGGAAGACAGGTTCATGGCATTCTATCTCGACGCGGAATTCTGGGTAGCAGTCGGCTTCGTCACAGTCGTCGGTATTTTCATTTACCGGCGCCTGCCGGCCTTTGCCGGTCGCGTCTTGGATGAGCGTGCGGTCAAGATCAGCAATGAACTGAATGAGGCGCGCCGGCTGCGCGATGAAGCCGAAGCGCTTCTGGGAGACTACAAAAAGAAGGCGGCGCAGGCGGAGAAAGAAGCGGAGAGCATTCTTGCCGAAGCCCGGGCCGAAGCCTCACGATTCGCCTCGGAAGGCCGCGAACAGCTCAAAGCACAGATTGAACGGCGTACCCTGCAGGCCCAAGAGAAAATCGCCCAGGCCGAAGCAACGGCAATGGCAGAAATACGAGGCCTTGCTGCCGACGTTGCTACTGCAGCAGCTGAAAAGCTCATCGCAGCGCGCATCGACGAGTCCCGTGCCCGCGCCCTGATTGCCGGAAGCCTTTCCGAGCTGTCAGACAAGCTGAATTGAGTGACCGCATAATTGGCAAGATCCTGCCGCTTGTCCGACAAGTTTGAGGGCAAAGCGGTGGCAGCGCGGCCCGAACTCTCCCCCGCGCTTCAGTCAGATCACAGCACGCTTCCTCACCACGCGCACGGATCCTGACCACTTATCGGACGCCAGGTCGTAGCCCTCGCATAGTCATGTGCGCACTAGCCCAACTTGCGCAGTTGGGATGCCAAATCGCCTGCCAATTTGTCGCGACGGGTCTGAGGGATCAAGGGCTTGAGCGG
>JBMFWV010000063.1:0-18498 GCA_049964915.1 Rhizomicrobium sp. | reverse complement strand
CCGCGACACCATCAGTTTGAGGGACAGCCACCCTTCTCGTCATCCCCGCACTGGCCGGGCCCGTTACCCCATCTAGGTCGGGAAATGTTGCAAAGGGCAAGATCGCGATCTCAGTCATCAGACCATGATGACACTAAAACTGTTGATACTGGAGAGCAGCGTCTAGAATTTATCCTAATAGGGATATTTACTCTATGCTAATATACAGTGCCCAGGTTTGCTGGAACGCGGCACATTTGGAATAGATCATTGGGCATCTTGCATTTCCCGGAATGGCTTAAGGTTTTGCTGATCACGTGGGGCGTGGTGTCCTTGCTGGCAGCACCGCTTGTCGGATTCTATTTAAAGGGTGCACGGCTGGAAAAATCGCCCGACCATTCGCTGCCGAGTCAAAACGCCTCCAATCTCGCCCCCCATTTCGCATCTGATGGCGCTCCCCTTTTGGAAGTGCAAGAAGAGAGCATGACGAGCCCCAAGTGCGCAGCAGAGCTGAACGTGGGCGACGAGCCGTAGACTGCCTGTGGACGGTAAGTCCGTTACGATTCCTGATACCCGGCTCTCTTTTTTTAGCCTCGCTGATGTCCCAATAATGCGCGAGCAGGTCCAGGATAGTGTCGCCATAGGTTGATCGCCAAAAGTCTGTGGCCAGTCAGTAAAGAAGAGGTTGGTGATGATGAGACGTGAGGACTTCGCGTAGAGATGGCAGTTCCGGTGGAACAGTAGCTGCCCACCGGCTGGCAGAACGGCAGGTCACACAGTTCGTAGTTGGCAGTGAGACCTAGCGCAGCAGCTTTTCCAACAGCCATCCGCTGCGCCCGGCGGTCTTTTCCTGTTCGAGCTGATTGAGCCGGTCTGCCGGCATGTGCGCTGGGTCCAGATCACACTGCCGATCGATAGATCCCGTCACCAGGGGTGTGATTCTTGCCGGCGAGGCTGTCAAAGTTACCTCTGCCATAGAGCTTCAGGTTGCTCATGACTTCCAGAACCGATGTGTTGCACCTCTCCAGGCGCAAAGCTCATCGCCAAATGAGCCCGGTCTGGAACCGGGTACTCTGAGCGCCAGTACTTACCGAACCGATGCACGCTGTTGTGAGCGCTGCCATGACCACGACCGAGCGAGCCCCCTCCAACAGACCTGGGGCAGGCGGTGCTCCCGCCTTGTAAGCCCCCAGTCTTCTCCAGGTCCTCGCTCTGAACATCGACCCAGGCGCCGCACATCGGCGACGGTTTGGACCTCGCGCCCATACTTGAACTCAGTCTTGTGCCCGCACGCGGGCTTGCCAACCGTCGCCCGCGACAGCGTCCCCGTGATTTCCTTGATGCGCCAGTGCTCGCTGAAACAGGCGCACCGGATCTCGCCCGTCGTGCCCCCCATCAGCCCCAGCTGTCCTGCCGGGGCGGACCAAAGCCAAAAAAAGGACACAGGTCTATCGCGTTAGAGGGCCGAATTGGCCGCGAAATCTACGACTCAAGAAGGCATTTTGCATGGGATATCGGGCTCATGCGCTGTGCCCCGCCGATCCTGCGTCACGATGGGACGCAAGGTTCGGCTTGACAAGCGGGCGCGCCTGGGTAGCTTACCGGCCCTTCGGTACCTATTTCGGAAAGATGGCCCTATGGCAAAGCCCACCACGGCGAAGATCAGATTGAACAGCTCGGGCGACACCGGGTTCTTCTACGTCACCAAGAAGAACACCCGCACCATGACCGAGAAATTCTCAATCAAGAAATATGACCCCGTGCTGCGCAAACACGTGGAGTTCAAGGAAGGCAAGATCAAATAGATCTTAGCACGCCTCGTGGACACCAACCCCGCCCATGGCGGGGTTTTTGTTTTGATGATCTCCTAAACGGTACGGCGCTGCTCGACGCCGATTACAAACGGCAGGATGTACGCCTTGAGTTCGGGAATGACGTCCAGCGGCATGTCATGACCCCAGCCGGGGATCTCGTGATACATCGCGCCTTCGATGCAGGCGGCGGTGTGGCGACCGGCCTCCGGGCGGATGAGCGTATCGGCACTGCCGTGAAGCACGAGGCTGGGAAGCCGCAGGCCCTTCAGACGCTCGCTGCGGGCGGGGGCTGCGATGATGGCCGCCCAGTGGCGCAAGGTACCTTCCGGATAATAGGACCGGTCATAACCGGCTCCGACGCTCGCGGCGATGCGCTCTTCGTCATAGGCAAAACGGGTTGAGGCATAGGCCTTTCGCGTCGCGAGTGCATGGGCGATTATCGCCTCACGGTCGGTGCTCGGCGGACGGCTCGTGAGGGCAGCCTGCGCCTCCGGCGATGAGGGTGGCAGAGCCCGATCCCCCGTGGTGGAGAAAATCGAAATCAGCGAGCGCGTCTTCTCAGGATGATCGAGCGCCACGAGCTGGGCGATCATCCCGCCCATCGAGGCACCGGCGATGTGGGCGCTGTCAATGCCAAGTACATCGAGCAGACCCGCCGCGTCGCGCGCCATGTCGTCCAGGCTGTAGGGGATTGGCGGTTTGGCACCGGCGCTGCGCGCGTTCTGCACCGCCTTGATATCGGGAATCACGCCGTCCCACTTCTGACTGAGGCCAACGTCGCGATTGTCGAAGCGGATGACACGCAATCCACCGTCACGCAGCATCTGGTGGAATTCTTCCGGCCACGCGGTCATCTGGGTCCCAAATCCCATAATGAGCAGGATCGGCGCGCCATTGTCAGGGCCGCTCACATCATATTCGAGTTGCACACCATCGACGAGGATCTTTGCCATCAGGAGCGCGCCCGCTGCTCGACACTGGCAATGAAATCACCAATCTGTTCGAGATAAACTGGCACCAGGCCACTTTCAAAACCATGTCCCATGCCAGGTACGACAACGAGTTCAGCCCCCGGGATGGCCGCTGCGGTGTCATGGCCTGCGGCAAGGGGGATCAATGGATCATCGGCACCGTGGATCACCCGGGCGGGCACGCGCAGCTGGCTGAGAAGCTCATTGCGCGGCGGCGCGGCCAAGATGGCGAGCATTTGCCGACCGATACCGTTGGGGTCATAGGGCGAGCGATCCACTTCACGAACCACGGTGGCTTCAAGGACGTCCTCCGGCTCGGCAAATCCAGGGCTGCCGATCACCTTCCATACATTCACACCAGCGCGAATGCGGTCCAGTCGCCCATTGGATGCTGGCGGCGTCGTCAGTGCGGCCATCGCCTCGGGGTTCGCCGGTGGCAGATCGCGCCGCCCCGTCGTCGACATGATCGAGATCAGGCTGCGGGTTGCCTCGGGATGGCGAACGGCCACGAGCTGAGCGATCATGCCCCCCATGGATGCACCCACGATATGGGCACTTGCGACACCAAGCGCCTTGAGGACTTCAACGGCATCCTCGGCCATGTCATCAAGACTGTAGGGAGCCTCGACTTGGCCTCCTGTCATGGCCTTGGCCATGGCACTGGCCAGATCGGGCACTCCCAGTTCGTTCAGGTGGCTTGAAAGTCCAATATCGCGGTTGTCGAAGCGGATCACATAATGTCCTCGCCCCGCCAGCCCGCGGCAGAGCGCTTCGGGCCACATCGTCATCTGGGCCGAGAAGCCCATGATGAGCAGCACGGCCGGATCTGTGGCCTGCCCGAAAGTCTCGTACTCAAAGCGAAGTCCGTTGGCGGAGATCTGTGGCATTGATATTCCCGTCCGATATTGGTTCCGGGCGAGCTTAGCAGGCTTGACCATCCCGTTGACAAGTTAAGATCTCAGCCCCGTAGAAGATTGGGTGGCTCGCTCAAACACCCAACTTTGCGCCCGCGCTCGGGGTTGCTTGCCGCGAACAGCGCGATACAACATAGTACGATGGTACGAAGAGTTGTGATGCCGGGCACGGGACACTGGTCCGGCGACGACAGACGGAAGATGCCCGAGTAGATCATCCGGCATCCCTCGTCACCTGTCGGCGGGGGCTGTGTCTGTCTAGGCGATCAGAGCCGTGACAAGAACTTAGGGATGAACATGCACGGGTATCGGGGCCAAGCTGTTTGTGGGCAACGCCGATCACCCCAAGCCAGAGAACTCCACCCGGTCTTAGCCCAAAGACCCGCTGGGAACCTTGAAGCGATAAGCGTCTCTTCGGGCGCTCGGGTCTATGTCCGAGATCAGCGATGTCGTCAGCCAGGCGCCCTGTTGGCACAGCCCAACGGTGTGGCAGGGCTATGTGCTCAAGCCAGCGCCATCATCGCCCACTTGCCAATCGACACGTCAACGCGGATGCGCTGCGTGACCCACCGAAACCGTGGAAACACCGGTGCCAGGAGATTTGATGAAGCGTGATCTTTCCCGTCTGGCTGATACCACCTTTGATCTCCTGATCATTGGTGGGGGCATTACTGGCGCAGCTACGGCGCGTGACGCGACGCTGCGCGGCCTCAAGGTTGCGCTGATCGAGGGCGGCGATTTTGCTCATGCCACGAGCGCGCACAACTCCAAGTTGATTCATGGCGGGCTACGCTATCTGCGCAATTTCGAGCTGGGCCTGGTGCGAGAATCGCTGCGCGAGCGACGCATCTGGCAGCGCATTGCTCCGCATATGGTCAGTGCACTGCCCTTTCTGGTGCCGCTTTATGGTACCGGACGAGGCGCCCGCATGACCTTGGCAGTTGGCCTCACGCTCTACGATGCACTGTCCTTCGACCGTACCTGGCTAGCTGATCCGGCACAGCGTCTGCCCGCACATGGCTGGCTTGGCGCCGGCGCCGCCGCACAGCGCGAACCGTCGCTGGCGGGAAAGGATTTTGAGGGCGCGTTCCTTTACTACGACGCGCAGATGTATGCCCCCGAACGTCTGGCGCTAGAATGTGTGCTAGCGGCTGCAGATCAGGGAGCGGCGTGCGCCAATTACCTCGCCGCAGAGGGGCTGCTCTTACGCAGCGGCCGGGTGGAAGGGGCACAGGTTCGTGATCGCGAAAGCGGCGCGCAGTTTGACATTCTTGCCAGCCGCACACTTTTGGCAGCCGGTCCGTGGTCGGATCTTTTTCTGGAACAGGCGCTGGGACAAAAAACGGCAACCCGACTTCTGCGTTCGAAGGGTATCCATGTCGTCGTTCCGGCAATGACCAGGACTGACGCCCTGACGGTCGCAACACCCCATGGCCACTTTTTTGTACTGCCCTGGCGCGGACACACCCTTTTGGGCACCACTGATACCGCCTTTGATGCACATCCCGATCAGGTCAGTGTCACCCCGCGCGACATCGAAACCTTGTTCGCACAGGTGAATGCATTTCTTCCGCAGTCAGATCTCAAGCTCAGCGACGTGGAGTATTTTTACGCCGGCTTGCGCCCCCTCGTTGCGGATGAAGGTACGGAAGACACCTATGGCGCGAGCCGGCGCTCCGAACTCATTGATCACGGCAAGACAGACGGAATCGCCGAACTCTATTCGGCTGTAGGTGGCAAATGGACCACCTCACGACGGCTGGCTGAGCAGATCGTCGATCACCTCGCACCACGATATGAGCGGCCGTTACGACCCTGCACTACGGCGCGAACACCACTTCCCGGTGGCGCAATCGCCCGCATCGAGACCTTTCTGGGACAATATGCACGCGAGCTCCCCGCGCTCAACCATGCTCATCTCGCGCGCCTCTATGGCACCCGCCTGCCTGAAGTCCTCTCTGCCTCGGCGGCATCTCCAAATCTGCTGGAGCCCATCGCGCCAAGCGGCGACATTGGTGCCCAGGTGGTCTATGCCGTGCAACACGAAATGGCCCGTACGCTTGAGGACGTCGTGATGCGGCGCACAGGCATTGGCCAGCTCGGCGCCCCGCCATCACACGTGCTCCCAGAGGTAGCCCGGCTGATGGCGGCAGAACTTGGGTGGGATGAAGAACGCCAGAGCGCCGAGATCGCCGCCGTTGGACGTAATTTCCGGCTCGGAGGCGACGCATGAGCGCCCTTGCCGTTGTCAATCCACGCTCCGCTGCTGGTCGCACGGGCAAAGATTGGCCACGGCTCGAGACCCAGCTGCGCGAGATCTTTCCAACTATGCGCAGTATCGCCACGAGTGCCCGTGGCGATGCCACGAGGCTTGTGCGCAAGGCCCTCCACGCAGGCGTCGCGGAGATCATCGCCGTGGGCGGCGATGGTACGATCAATGAAGCCATGAACGGATTCTTCGAACATGGCGAAGCGATCGCTCCTGATGCGGTGTTCAGCTTCATCACCTCCGGAACCGGAGGAGATTTTCGCAAGAGCTTTGGCATTTCAGCCGGACCTCATTCCGCCCTGGCACATCTGCAGCATGCCCCCGTCAGAACCATCGACATCGGACGGGTGACCTGCGTGTCGGCCGAAGGCGGCACCACTGTTCGCCATTTCATCAATATTGCATCAGCTGGCATATCCGGAGAGATCGTCGACACGGTCAACCGCTCACTAATCCTGCGCCGCTTCGGCGGGCGCATCGCATTTGCCCTGAGTTCGGCCGGCGCGTTTCTCACATACCGCGGCCGCAAGGTCCGTCTGCGGATCGATGGCGAGGTCGATACCATGGCCATCATCTCCACCTTGGTCGTCGCCAATGGCCAGTTTTTCGGCGGTGGGATGCATGTGGCACCGCGCGCCGAGCTCGACGACGGCCTCTTTGATGTGCTCGTCATGGAAGCGGTATCTGGCCGAAGGGCTCTCGCCGATATGGGCCAGATCTACAAGGGTACTCATCTTGATAATCCCCCGGTGCGGGCGCTGCGCGCCAGCAAGGTGTTGGCCGCACCTGTGGCCGAAACCCGAGGACGGCCCATCCGCATCGAGGTGGATGGTGAAGTTGCAGGCCAGTTACCCGCGACCTTCGAGATCTTGCCCGGCGTGCTTAAGGTTCGCGCTTGAAACTTCAACCATCCGCACCACAGCCTGACGGCATAGCCCGAATCGGCGCGGATTTGAGCCCCATGGAGGACAGATGAGCCAGGAACACCCGGCGATGCGTTGGAACGGGTGGGGTAAGAGCTCCCACCACGACCCCGCACTTGAAAATGACGCAGTGTGGAACTGGCTTGCCCGCGAGCTCGGCATGCCGAGCCTTTTGGCCACACCTGCACGGGAACTTGGTGATGTCGTGCTGACACCGGCGCGCCTGGATGCTGCAGCGCTAAAGGCGCTTGCCACCATTCTCGCCTCTGATCAACTGCGTCAGGATGACATGGCGCGCATTCTCCATGCCCGTGGCCGCTCCTATCCGGATCTGCTTTATCTGCGTGCTGGCGATCTTTCCTGTGCTCCGGATGCGGTTGTCTATCCGAAGAGCACAGACGAGGTGTTAGCCCTTCTCAAATGGGCCGAGGCTCATGATGTGGCCATCGTGCCCTTTGGCGGGGGTACCAGCGTGGTGGGCGGCGTCAGCGCGCAGCGCGGTCGTCATCACGCCATCGTCAGTCTTGATCTGTCCGCGATGGACGCCGTGCTCAACGTCGATTCAGTATCCGAGCTTGCCCGCATTCAGGCTGGGATTAGTGGACCTGCCCTTGAAAAGGCACTTGCTGCGCGCGGACTGACCCTCGGCCATTTTCCGCAGAGCTTCGAATACTCGACGCTGGGTGGCTGGATTGCCCACCGCGGTGCGGGACAGCAATCCAACGGTTATGGACGGGCCGAAGACTGGCTGCAGTCAGCGCTCCTAGTCACCCCGCGCGGGCTCCTGCACACCGAAGATGTCCCAGCCTCCGCCGCAGGTCCCCGCCTCAAGGATCTGATCCTTGGCAGCGAAGGCGCTTTTGGCGTGATTGCCGAAGCCTCTGTGCGTATACGCCCGCAGCCGCGCGAACAGCGCACAGCAAGTTTTCTGTTCCGCAATTTCGTCGATGGCCTCGGTGCCATCCGTCTTGCGGTGCAAAGCGGCATTGAAGCCAGCATGTTGAGACTATCCGATACGGAAGAAACCCGATTTTTTCGTGCCTTTCGCAAAGCCGGGCAGCCCACACAGCTCTCGGACAGGCTGATTGAAAAATATCTCGCAGCGCGCGGATTGGGTCCACAAAGCTGTGCCCTCATCGCTCTCTTTGAAGGCCCCGATGGAAAGCGGTCGCGCCAGCGCTTGGCGGCGCTTGCCCGCAGCTGTGGCGGGGTCGATGTCGGGCGCGGACCGGCAAGGTCCTGGCTCGCCGGACGTTTTCACAGCCCCTACCTGCGTGATCCCATGCTTGATCATGGCGTAGGCGTTGACACCCTGGAAACCGCGACGAGCTGGAGCAACCTCGAGCGGATCTACGGCGCGGTTTCAACCGCACTCAACCAGGCGATATGTGCCCATGTACCCAGAGAGGGCGCACGTGGCATCGTGATGTGCCATCTCAGCCACTCCTATCCCGACGGCGCCAGTCTGTACTTTACATTTATCTTCCCGCGCATGCTTGAGAACGAACTGGAGCAATGGCAAGCCATCAAGACGGCAGCAAGCAGGGCCATTGTCGCGCATGGCGGCACAATCAGTCATCACCATGGCGTGGGTGAGGATCACCGCGAATACATGGCGGACGAGAAGGGTCTGCTTGGCATCGAGGTTTTGCGCGCGGTCAAGACCGCGCTCGACCCTCACGGGATCCTCAATCCCGGTAAGCTCATTCCCGACTGAGCGCCGTCTTCAGGGCTGCTGCGGCGTCACTCAGCGCAGTGCGTGCCGCCGGAAGTGCAGATACCATGTAAATGAAATCATGCACCATGTCTGGATAATCACGCAGTGTCACCGGCACGCCCGCCTGACGCAGCCGATCGGCATAATGCAGTCCCTCGTCATGCAGGGGATCAAAGCCCGCCAGCATCACAAAGGCAGGAGCAAGCCCACGCACATCCTTCGCCTTCAGAGGTGAAATCCTTGGGTCATCGCGATCGACATTGTCGGGCAGATAATGTGCGTAGAACCAGCGCAGCCCCTCACGCTCAAGAAAATAGCCTTCAGCAAAGGCTGTCAGTGACGGGGTATCCTGTCCGATCTGGGTGACCGGAAAAAGCAGCATCTGCATCTGCAACCTCCACCCTTGCTGCGCTGCCGCTTGTGCAAGAACCGCAGCAAGCCCGCCACCGGCGGAATCGCCGCCAACCGCAAGCCGATCAGGATCGATTCCGAGGTCTGCTGCGTGGTCCTGGACGTAACGCAGCGCGGCCAGACCATCATCTACCGCCGCAGGAAACTTGTGTTCGGGAGCAAGACGGTAGTCCACCGCGATCACACACGCGCCGGCCTCGTTGGCCAGAATGCGGCAGAGACCGTCATGCGTCTCAAGGTCTCCGATCACATACCCGCCGCCATGGAAAAAAAGCAGCGCTGGCAGATCGCCCCGCGGCGCCTTAAGCGGTGTGTAGACCCGCAGTCTTACCCGCCCATTGCTGATTGCTACATCCTTGGTGCTTCCAATGGGTTCGTCACGTGGACCAACCGCCTGCATCAGCGCACCAAAGGCGATCCGTGCCATCGCCGGATCCATCTGCCACATCGGCGGCGTAGGCTGGCTCTGCAG
Organism: Rhizomicrobium sp.; assembly: GCA_049964915.1. Lineage (GTDB taxonomy): Bacteria > Pseudomonadota > Alphaproteobacteria > Micropepsales > Micropepsaceae > Rhizomicrobium. The sequence goes on along the minus strand of JBMFWV010000063.1, from coordinate 9,028 downwards.
AGCGTCAAGAAGGGTTTTCAGTGAGGAATCAAGTGGCATTGGCAGACATCCTTAAGCGCGTCAGTTCGCAAGGATGCATGCCATGGCCAAAGGTGCAAGCGCAGAACCTTACTCTCAGTGCATACGAATGGGAACGTCGGGGTCGAGACGATGTTCGACGATATCGTCGAGCAGAACCGCCAATGCATTCCAAAAGCGGGCCCGCTCCCATTGCCCCACATGTTCGAACTCGCGCGTCGCGCGGCGGGCATAGTCGCGCGCAACCGCTCCATGTTCCTGCGCCATTTCGGCGGCCAGCAGACAGATATCGTCCGTCCTCAAGCTCATAATCCCTACCTCCTCATGGCGCGAGCGTAGAAGACACCCTTGGAGGTTGCCGCGCGGTTAACAGCGCGACGCAAATTCCAGAAAGTCGCAACAATTTGCCAGGAGCACGGGGACACGGAACTGCCCCTCGCGGCAGGGCCTGAGTTAAGGCCCTGCCGCCCAAGTCCAGCCTAGTCGATCTCGATCACACCCGCTGGGGCCACCTGGGCATAGAGTAGGTCCACGAGACGGGCCCGGCGCTCCAGCGTTGCCCGCTGATTGATGTAGCCCTTATCGGTGATCTCATGGCCGTCGATGGAGGGAGGCTCGCTCATCAGCAATACCCGCTTGATCCGCAAGGACGACCCCCCTCCCCGCTGATTGTGGGCTGCAAAGCGTTCCTTGATGAACGCCCGCAGCTTGGGCGCCGAGAGAAGCTCATCAACGGTGCTGCGGGCGCTGTCCGCCGCGATCTCTCTGACAGCGGACGGATTGGGCCAGGCCAGAAGCGCAACGAAGGGTTTGTCGTGCCCACATACCACACAATCCTGTAGCGCCGGCGAGGCCGCAGCGAGCGCCTGGGCTCGCAGCGTACCCACCGAAACCCAGGTGCCGGTGTCGAGCTTGAAGTCCTCGGTCACCCGGCCGTCGAACACCAGACCCTGCTCGGGAACGGCCTCGTCCACAAAGCGGGCGGCATCACCCAGGCAATAGAAATTCTCCTCATCGAAGGCAGCCTTGGTCAGATCAGGCCGTGCCAGATACCCTGGCGTGACGGTCGGTCCCTTGACCCGTACTTCCAGCTTGTTGCCATTGGGAACGAGCTTGAGGGTCATTCCCGGTAGCGGTAGGCCGATCAGTCCCACCCGTTCTGTCAGCCAGTGCACCACCGTGACCCCCTGGGTCTCGGTGGCACCATACATGGTGGTGAAGGGAATGCGCTTGCCGGTGGCGGCAATCGACAGAGCCTGAATGCGCTCGTAGATGTCCTGACTGAGCGTGGCGCCGCCATACGCGAGCTGCCGCAGTTTGGAAAAGAATTTGTCCCTGAGCGCGGCGTCCTTTTCCATGGCATCTGCAAGCCAGGCAAAGGCAATGGGAGCCGAACCGAAAACAAGGGGCGCGATTTCGCGCAAATTGCGGATGGTTTCCTCGAACATGCCGGGCAAGGGTTTGCCGGCATCGAGGTAAACCGTTCCCCCAACCTGCAGGTTATTGTTGAAGCCGATATTGCCTGCAGAGATATGGCTCCACGGCATCCATTCGAGGCTCTGTGGGATCTCGCTTTGATCGGGTGGTTCGGTGCGCAGCGCCTCCTGTGCGGCAACCACTGCACACATCATGCCATGGGTCTGAATGACGCCCTTGGGCATACCCGTTGAGCCCGAGGTGAAAAGATATTTGGCAACGGTGCCATGATGAATCTGAGTTAGCGCGTGGGCGAGTCGCGCAGGCTCTTTGTCACTCTTAAGAGCGTCGTAAAGCGTGACCGTTCGCTCCGGGACTGGCACAGCACTGACGATCTCAACCGTGGAATCAGCGACCGCCGTCAGAGCCCTGGCAAAAAGTGGACCTTGCTCGGCAAAGATCATCGCCGGTTTGCACAGCCCTACGACATGGCGCAGCTTGGCGTAATCGCTGCTGACCAGCGAATAGGCCACCGACACCGGTGCAATCGGCACCCGTGCTTTCATCGCGCCCAGCATCATCGCGGCGTGACGAATGGAGTTGCCGGATAGGACCATCAATGGGGCATGCGGGCCGAGGCCTCGGTCCAAGAGCGCCAGGGCGATTTCATTGGCGCGCGCGTTGATCTGACCATAGGTGATAAAGCGCCAATCACCAGTGCTGCCATTTTGCAGCGGCGTGCGCTCGGCCATGAACGGTCGCTCAGGGTGGGCTGCGGCCCGGAGCTCGAGCAGATGCACGATTGATCGGGCCATTTCACCAAGAGGATAGCGCGACCGCACATAGATGTTGCCGTCCTTGCGGATGACCGCGATCGACGGTGGCTTCAAGGGAAGCGGCTTAAAGGGCGGCAATTCGGCCTGGGCCGTCATGTTCATGGTACCTCGCAAATGTTTTCAGGGTTTGTCGCAAGAGGGCCGCACGACAACTGCGCCACAGCATCAGCTGTCGACAAGGAAGCCTGCTCGGGGCCCGTCAAGGGCGAAGGTGAAGGGGAACGGCACTGCGATCGGGCGGCCACGGACAAGCTCCGCCGCCCTGTGCCTCCGGCGTTCGGGACCAACCAGCCCAGCTCTTCGCCTGCCGCTGCCATCGTCTCTGCCACCCTCCAACCGCCTTACCTTACGGCAAGGCCCTGCCGAACAACCTCCCGAACTGGCGCCGCACTTAGATCTACACTTTGCCATCGTTATTCGTTATAATCCCCATATCAGGATCGCATTATCCGACCCAAACGAGGACGTGGCAGGTGCGCAGCCAGCAAATTTTACTCATCATCGGCGGAGGGATCGCTGCCTACAAGTCCCTTGAGCTGATTCGCCTCCTCGCCCGCGACGGGATCGGAGTGCGCACCATCCTGACCCGGGCCGGCGAGGAGTTTGTCACCCCCCTCTCGCTTGCCGCCCTGTCACGGGCACCTGTCCATCGCGACCTCTTCAGTCTTACCGATGAGGCCCAGATGGGACACATCGAGTTGTCACGGGCCGCCGATCTTGTTGTGGTCGCCCCTGCCACGGCCGATTTGATGGCGAAGGCCGCCAGCGGCGAGGCCAATGACCTTGCCACCACCACCTTGCTTGCCACCGACAAACCGGTGCTGATGGCGCCAGCGATGAATGTCCGGATGTGGCAGCATCCCGCGACGCAGCGCAATCTGGCCCGCCTCAAAGCGGACGGTGTGAGCTTTGTCGGACCAGAAGACGGCGCCATGGCCTGCGGTGAATTTGGCCCCGGGCGCATGGCCGAACCACCCGCCATCCTCGAGGCGATCCGCAGCCTCATGGGTGCCCAGGGCCAGTTGAAGGGGATAAAGGCCCTGGTCACAGCTGGCCCAACCCATGAGCCACTGGATCCCGTGCGCTATATCGCCAACCGCTCGTCCGGCCGTCAGGGCTATGCCATCGCCCGCGCCCTGGTTGCCGCGGGAGCCCAAACCACCCTGATCTCCGGCCCGGTCAACCTGCCCGCTGTTGCCGGTGCCAGGCTTCTTTCTGTTGAAACCGCAGAGCAGATGCTGGCGGCCACCCGGGAGGCCCTGCCCGTCGATGTCGCAATCTTCTGCGCCGCCGTCGCCGACTGGCGTGCGGAAAGCGTCGCCGAGCAAAAACTCAAAAAGACCCCTGGCCCGCCAACCCTGCGCTTTGCCGCCAACCCCGATATTCTTGCCACCATCTCCAAGGGCCCCCGTCGCCCGCGCCTCGTGATCGGTTTCGCCGCGGAAACGGAAGCCATTGTCGCTCACGGCAAAGACAAGCTCGCGCGGAAAGGCTGTGACTGGATCCTAGCCAATGATGTCTCGCCATCCAGCGGGGTCATGGGCGGCACTCATAATCGCGTTCATCTCATCACTGCTCAGGGTGACGAGGAGTGGCCGGAACTCGACAAGGCCGAGGTCGCGACACGGCTGGTGGCGCGCATCGCCACCGCACTGCAAGGAGCGAGCTGATGCGTCTTGCCATTCAGCGATTGGGCCACGCACTGGATCTGCCGCTGCCAAGCTATGCCAGCCTCGGTGCCGCGGGCCTTGACCTTTATGCCGCGCTTGCAGATCAAGAAGTCCTTATGCCCGGTGCCCGCAGCGCAGTTCCTTGCGGTATCGCCATCGCCCTGCCGCCGGGTTATGAGGCGCAGGTGCGTCCACGCTCCGGATTGGCGCTCAATCACGGCATCACCGTACTGAATGCTCCCGGCACGATCGACAGCGATTACCGCGGTGAAATCAAGGCGCTTCTCGTCAATCTCAGTACCACCGCGTTCCCGATCACGCGCGGCATGAAAATCGCCCAACTCGTTGTCGCGGCCCACGCGACTGTTGTCCTTGAGGAAGTACACGAGCTCGACGCCACTGCGCGCGGCCATCAAGGCTTTGGATCCACTGGCCTCCACCTGCAGAAAAACTGACATGCTGAAGCTCTCTCGCAAAACCTTGCTTGCTCTTGAAGCGGTAATCGATATCGCCTTCAACGCCCGCCCCGAACCGGTGCAGGCTCGTGAAATCACCGCCCGCCAGGGCGTGCCGCAACGCTACCTCGAACAGGTCATGCAGCAGCTGGTGCGTGCCGGTGTCCTTAAAGGTGTCCGCGGTCCGAAGGGCGGCTACCGTCTGGCGCGGGAACGACGGCGGATATCGGTCGCCGATGTCGTGCGTGTAGCCGAGAGCCTCGAGGACGCGAGCGGCGAGGACGTCGCCGAACCGCGCTCCGAACTTGGGGCACGCATTGTTGCCCCCCTGATCAAATCCTTGACTGACGAACTCATGGCCCGGCTCGACGCCATCTCCATCGAAGATCTGTGTCAGCAGGCAAGCGGCGCAGGCGTCGACCAGACGCTGCTCGATGGGCCTAAGGAACGTACCACTGATTTCACCATTTGACGGAGGACCATCATGAGCGAATTTACCACGCAGGGCCGCGGGCGCATCTATGACTGCATCACCGACACCATCGGCAATACCCCGCTGGTGCGCCTGAAGCGGCTGCCGCAACAGGCCGGCGTTAAGGCCGACATTCTCGTCAAGCTCGAATTTTTCAATCCTCTGGCAAGCGTCAAGGACCGTATCGGCGTCGCCATGATCGAAGCCATGGAAGCGCAAGGCAAAATCACGCCTGGCAAATCGACTCTGGTCGAGCCGACGAGCGGCAATACTGGGATTGCACTTGCGTTTGTCGCTGCAGCAAAAGGCTATCGCCTTGTACTCGTCATGCCCGAGTCGATGTCGATCGAGCGGCGCAAGATGCTGGCACTGCTTGGTGCCGAACTGGTGCTGACCGAGGCTGCCAAGGGGATGAAGGGGGCCATTGCCAAGGCCCAGGAGATTGTCGCATCAACCCCAGGTGCCGTGATGCCGCAACAATTCGAAAATCCGGCCAACCCCGACATCCATCGGCGCACCACCGCCCTTGAAATCTGGAACGACACAAACGGCCTGGTCGACGCCGTGGTCAGCGGGGTGGGAACCGGAGGCACGATTACCGGCGTGGGTGAAGTTCTCAAGGCCAAGAAGCCGAACTTGCGCATGGTGGCAATCGAACCTGAAGATTCGGCCGTGCTCTCTGGTGGGCAGCCCGGCCCGCACAAGATCCAGGGACTTGGTGCCGGATTCATTCCTGCCATCCTGGACCGCAAGGTGATTGACGAAGTGATCACGATCTCCAACGAAACCGCGTTTGAAACCGCGCGCAAAGTCGCCCGTCTTGAAGGCATTCCGGTGGGGATTTCCTCTGGTGCAGCCGTCGCCGGCGCCCTCGAAGTAGGCAGCCGTCCGGGCATGGAAGGAAAGATCGTGGTTGCGATCATCCCCTCCTTTGCCGAGCGTTATCTGTCGACCGCCCTGTTCGAGGGACTTTAAGCACGGAGGCCGAGGTGACGCGGTCCGTGCGGACTCTACGCTGCAGCAAAGCGCGTAGGGGTCGCAGGGCTGGCGTCTACCGCGCCCCTCCAACCTCACCTCTTCCTCTGGTGCGCGGGCTTGCTGCCAGCACAAATAAGCCCGACCTAGCGCAGATCCGTCACGCCCTGTGGATGCGCGATCAGGCGGGCAAGCCGATCAGGTCGGTCGGTGCAGAGCGCATCAAGCCCAGCCAGACGAGCCAGGTCGGCCGCTTCATTGACGGTCCAGGCACCCAGCTTAAGCCCCAGAGCGCGCGCCTGCTCCAGGTGTACCGCCGTGGCATCACCGTATTGCGCAAACCAGCCGTCGGCTCCCGCCTTTCGGATATGTGCCAGCGTGGCCGCCTCAACCGCGCCCGCAACCGTCGTGAACCAGCAGCGAACCTCTGGAGCGTGCGTCAGGATATAGCTAAGGCCGCGCCAGTCGAAGCCGACAAGAATGCTGCGTTCAAGGTAATGATGACGGCGCAGGACTGCGAGCGTTGCCTCGGCCAAGGCTTCGGCGGATCCCGAAACCGAAGGCTCTATGGCGGTCGTTTTTAACTCGACGAAAAGCCAAAAATTATCTCCCGCAACAGCGGCAATGACCTCTGACAGGGTTGGGATGCGCTCGCCATCACACCATTGCACGAGAGGATGGGCGCGCGCGTAGCGGCTTGAGGGGGCAGCCCGCCCGATGTCGTAGCGCTTTAGCTGCGCAAGCGTAAGCTCCTTGACGAGCGGCGGTGGCCCCTGGATCCACTGTCCGTCCTGGTCGCGGCAGAGCGCCGGATTAAGTCGAAAATCATGTACCACCACGACCTCTCCGTCCCGGGAGAGCTGAACATCGAGCTCGATGCCGTCACAGCCTTGCGCGCGCGCGGCCTTAAAGGCCGCGAGCGTGTTTTCGGGCAGCAAGGCGGCACCACCACGATGGGCAATGTTCCACACCATCAACCAGGCCGCCGATTCTTGCCGATGAAACCGAACATATGCCCGGCGACATTGCGCATCTGAATCTCTTCGGACCCTTCGGTGATGCGGTAACGCCGATGGTGGCGATAAATGTGCTCGAAAGGCTTATGTCGGGAATAGCCAATACCACCATGAACCTGGATGGCCTGATCGGCGGCCTCGCACACCAGCCGGTTCGCCCGGTAATTGCACATCGACACCTTGTCAGACAGATAAAGCTGGATCTGCGGCCCGCTCATCCGGTCCATTTCCCAGGCCGTTCGGTAGATCAGCCAGCGTAACATTTCACATTCCGTATTGAGTTCGACGAGTGGAAACTGGATTGCCTGGTTGTGCGACAACGGCTTACCGAAAGGTTTGCGCATGTTGGCGTAATCGATGCTTTCATTGATGCAGTATTGCGCCGCACCCACGCCCGACGCCGCCTGGCGGATGCGATTTTCATGCACGAAGTGACGGGCAAGACGCAGACCATCTTCCTCGGGACCAAACATGGCCTCATCAGGAACCCAGACATTCGTGAAACTGACCCTGGCATGATCGGTCGGCATGTTGAAGGTCCAGTAATATTGCTCGATCTTAACCCCCGGCGCGTCCATCGGGACGAGGAAGCAGGTAATGCCGCGCGCATCACCATCCTTGCCGCTCGTGCGGGCGAACACCATGTCATGGCTGGCGACGTGCACGCCTGTGTTCCACATCTTCTGGCCATTGATGCGCCAGCCATTGCCATCGCGAACCGCTCGCGTTTCCAGCCAGGTGGCATCTGAGCCATGATCTGGCTCGGTGAGACCGAAGGCGCATTTTACTTTGCCCTCGAGCGAGCCCTTGAGATAAACCTCCTTCTGCATCTCGGTACCAAAGTCGCGGAACATCAGAATCTGCGGAAAATTGCCGACAATCGAGGATTCATTCTGCAGATCGTTGTGCAGGCCAAGCCCTTTGGCCGCCAGATATTCGCGGATGATCGCCATGGCCAGGTTGCCGATGTTTTTTCCGCCATATTCGGTGGGCAGTGCCAGGCGCAAAAATCCCGCCCGGTCGGCTCTGCGCCGCATTTCAGCGAGCAGCGCTTCCCACTCCGGGCGTGGCAGGCCACCATTTTCAAAATCAGTGCGCGCCCATTCGCGACGGTGATCAAAGAAGCGCTCATTGTCGCTTTCCGCCTGCAAGGGCTTGATCTCGCGTTCAATGAACGCGTCAAGCTCACTCAAAAGCTGCGTGATCTCAGGAGGGATCGAAAATTCCATGGTCCTTGCCTTTCAATGCTGTACGCGAAAACTCTAGGCTTGGAACAAGCGCCAGGCCAAGGGTGGACTTAGCTCTGTCTGATGGGGCCAAAACCGGTCGGCATCTGCCGACCCGATCGCGCATGTGGCCGATCGGACACGCCAAACCATGCGCGTTTATCCGCAGACCACCCCACAATTGACATCCTTAAGGCCAAGGGGTACGCGAAATAAATGCCCAAGCGGAAGCTGGGTATCTCGTGTTGAGCGGAGTGTGGTGATGACCAGTGCAGTTTTGCACCAGTGCAGTCCGGTAGGTCTTACCGGCAAGCGCTTTCTATCATCTCCGCTCGCGAGGAGAACGTGACCTGAACTGTCATCCGTTCTGACACCTTGTCCCTCCCGAGCCCGGATCCGCGCTTTGGAGGGTAACAGCTCTCTCTTCGCACTCTGGGTCCGGACCGTTCGTCCGCAGAAGGCCCGTATCATGTCCGAATACATAGACGCCGAGTTTGGCCCGATCGACACCCCGCCTGTACTCGCCACCGGCCTGAGAGGCTGGATCGAAGAAGCCGGCGCGCTGCTCAAGCTGGCCGTGCCGCTGATCTTCACCCAGCTTGCGCAGATGGCCATCATGACGACCGATATCATCATGCTCGGGCGGCTTTCGAGCACTGCGCTGGCGGCCGCAACCTTGGGCAATATTGTCTTTTTCTTCGCCTGGCTGCTTGGCCTTGGTCCGGCGTCCGCGGTGTCGCCCATGATTGCCCAGCTGATTGGCGCCCGCCCTGGAGATCGCGCGGGGGTTCGGCACATTGCACGAATGGGCCTTTGGGCGGTGCTCTTGGTCAGCCTGCCTCTCATGAGTCTGTTGTGGTTCACCCGTCCGCTTCTCATCGCCCTCGACCAGCGAGCGGATCTCGCCATGGCGGCGGGGACATTTACTGCAGCTCTCTGTTTCG